>NZ_JBEZEZ010000011.1:0-285663 GCF_040649155.1 Streptosporangium sp. NPDC049046
GGTGGCGATGATCGTGCCGTCCAGGATCAGGTGGGTGAGGCCCTCATCGGTAGCACGCTGCAGGGCGTGGTGCAGGTCGGGGGCTTGGTCGGCCAGGACGTTGATGACCTCGTCGAGGTAACGGTAGGCGGTGGCGCGGGAGATGCCGTGGTCGCGGCCGAGGGCGGCTGGGGCGGTGCGGTCGCGAAACCAGCGCAATCCCATCACTGCCTGCTCAAAACAGGTCAGTGCCCGAGAACCCGAGCGGGTGCCCAGTCGGCGGCGTTCGGCCGACAGCAGCAGCGAGAGGTGGCAAACCAGCTCCCGGGGGACGTCGAGCGTGGCACGATAGGTGATCACGTGGGGCTTTCTGGACTGAAGAAGACTTGTGGTGAGACCTCTTCTACCGAAAGCTCCACGCCTATTTCAGGGGCATCGCGATCCATCCCGGTTCATGTCAGCGGGCGCCGCTTTGAAGGCATCGAATCACAACCGCCCTTATTGATCTTGGTGAGATCACCTCACTGAACGATCCGGACCGGCCTGCCGTTGAAGGCCGGTCCACGGTGCTCAGGACGCCTGAACATCTGAGCGCTTGGGCACTCGACCCGAGCCCTTGAGTACCTGAGCCCTTGAGCGCCCGAGTGCTTGGGCATCTGGGCGCCGAGAGGCACCGAGAGGAACTGCGGCGGGTCCGTCCTCGCCCGACCCGCTCACAGCCACGATCGTCGGCGCTTGAGCCGAGGGGAGCCGCGCCGGGCCCGTCCCGCTGCGCTGGCGAGACGGGCCGTCGGTGGTGCGGCCTCTCCGGTGGGACCTCGGTGAGATCAATGGGTCGATCTCACCGAGGTCCCACTACTCGTCCTCGCCCTCGTCGTCCTCGAAGATCTCGTCGACGATCTCGGCCGCGACGAAGCCGCCGACCACACCGGCCGCCCCGGCCGCGGCGACGCCACCCCAGCCAGGCCCGCTGCCGTGGCCACCGTGATGGCCGCCATGGTGACCGCCGTAGTGGCCGCCGCCCTGGTGGGCGTACGGGTCGTGGTGACCACTGTAGGGTCCGCCGCCGTGACCGCCGTAGGGGTCGTGGCCGCCGGAGTGGAAGCCGCCGTGCCCGTTCTGGGCGAGAGCGGCGAGCCAGCCGTTGATCTCGGCGGCCCAGTCACGGTGCGGGGCCTCGTCGTGGCTGGTCTGCCAGCGACCGAAGCCATCCCCACCGGAGCTGTAGCCGCCGGAGCGCTTGTCGGCCTCCAGGATGACGTCCAGCCCCACGGGACTGGCGACGAAGGTGAGCTCGACCTCGTTGATCTGCCCGGCGTAGGCGGGCGGCGGGTAGAACTCGATCTCCTGGTAGAACGGCAGCTGCTGGCTGACGCCGTAGAGGTGACCGTGCTCGATGTCGGCGCTCTTGAAGTGGAAGCCGAGCCGCACGAACGCGTCCAGCACGGCCTGCTGGGAGACGAGCGGTGCGATCTCGACCGGGTCCATGTCGCCCTTGTCGACGGCCGCGGCGATCGCGAGCTCGGTGCGCACCCCCATGACCATGCCGTGCAGGCGCTGGCCCATCACCTCGGTGACGGGAGCCTCCCACGGCACCGGCAGCTGGAACGGCACCACCCTGTCCTCGCCGCTGCGCAGCCGGAACGGCCCGCTGACCTGCGTACGGAAGAACTCCACCAGGCCCGTCTGCTCACCCTCGCCGTGCTCAGACTCCATCCTGGTGACCAGGCCGAGGGCGATGTACTCGATGTCGGCGTCGAAGTCGCCGCCCTTGACACGCACCTCGCCGCTCAGCAGCTCGCCGGGCCGCACCCTCGGCGCGGCCAGCACGGTGTCAACCGAGGGAGCTCCGACCCCGAAGGCCCCCAGCATCCGTTTGAAGATCACGGTTTCCTCTCTCTCACGTCTCGTGCGACGGTCGAGATGGAAACGATCACTCCGTGGCCGAGGTTCCCGACGCGCCATGCCGAATCGGCAGGTAAGAAAAACGTGTCTCACCTGGCGCGGAGGTCACAGGTGCACGATTCCTGCCGAGGTGTGGCCGTCATGTCCGTTGTGTCCACCGCGTTCGTCGCGTTCGCCGTGCCGGGGGTCCGCATCGCCTCGACCGTGGCGTTCAGCCGGGAGAGTTCCTGCAGCACGGTGTTGAGCTTGTCCTCGGTCCGCTGCTCCTCGGCGGAGGTGTTGTAGTCGTCCATCGCGTTGACCACCACGGCGACGAAGAGGTTGAGCACCACGAAGGTCGTCATCAGGATGTAGATGACGAAGAAGGTCCAGGCCCAGGGGATTTCGTCCATCACCTGATCGGCGATGTCGGGCCAGGCCTCGCCCGTCATGATCTGGAACAGGCTGAACAGCGAGGTGGGCAGTTCGTCGAAGTAGTCGGGGGCCACCTCGCCGAACAGCTGGGTGGCGAGGACGGCGAAGACGTACATCACCAGGGCGAGCAGTCCGACGATGGAGGCCATGCCGGGGGTGGCGGCGAGCAGGGCGCTGACGACCTTGCGCATGCTGGGAACGGCCGCGACCAGCCGCAGCGCGCGCAGGATGCGCAACGCCCGCAGGACCGAGGCCGGGCCGGAGGCGGGCACCAGCGCGATGGCCACAATGATGGTGTCGAACCAGTTCCAGGGATCCTTGAAGAAGGCACCACGGTAGGCGTACAGGCGGGCGGCGAGTTCGACGACGAAGATCGCGACCACGATCCGGTCGGCGACGTGCAGCAGGCCCCCGATCCGCTCGATGAGGAAGGGGGAGGTCTCGGCGCCGATCGTGATGGCGTTGAAGACGATGACGGCGATGACGAAACGTTCGACGAGGGGGTTTTCGAGGGAGGAACGCACCCGTTCTCGGTCTGGCAAGTGGTCAGCTCCTGCTGGGGGCGAGACTGCGACAACGATGATCGTAAACACGTGCGAGCAGGGATCGGCGAGACGATCGAGGTATGACCTCCCTCACAACCGGATAATCGGGGCTGTCGGCCGCGTCGCCGCGCTCTCTCCCGGCTCCAGCGGAACGGCCCGTTCCCGCCGTGAGATTCCCATCGCAAGAGATATGCAAATCCCCCGCAAGTCCGGATCAATAGCATCGCCGCCATGATGAAGAGAACGATCACGCTGGCCGCCGTCGCCGGAGCCGCCCTGCTGGCGGCCCAGCTCCCCGCGTCCGCGAACTCCTCCACCGCGCTGCTCCGGCTGCGCGGCGGTTTGACGCTGGAGATCCCGAACTCCTGGCGGGTGTACGGGACCGCGGACCAGGTCCGGGTGGTGACCGGTGCCTGCGCGCGGCCCAAGGGCGGCTACTTCCAGCCCAGGTGCGACAGCTTCTGGGTGATGGGGCCGAAGGCACTCAAGACCGGGGGAGAGGGCTTCCGGCGCTACGACCCCACGCAGGGCCCGTTCTACCCGGCCTCCGACGTGGCGCCCTGCGCGACCAACCCCAAGTACGGCCAGGTCATCGGCAAGGCGATCGCGGTCGGCTACCGCAACATCGGGGTGGCGCACAAGGCGCACTACCGGGTCTGGCCGGGCCGGTGCGTGACCTACAGCGGCGGCGAGCAGAAGTCGACGTTCAAACAGCGCGAGTGGTACCTGCCCCAGTCGAAGATCCTCGTCATCGACCAGTGGGCCACCCCCGGCCTCGCCACCATCCTGAAGAACGCCACCTGGGACAACTGACCACTTGCTCGAACCGCTCCCCTCCGGTTCCAGGGAGCCGCCCCTCTGGAACCGGACGGCTGCGTGGATGAGCTGGCCCAGGCTGCCGATCATTCCTTTTGAACTGCGGTCCCTCGGAGGGGATTGTGGCCCGGCAGGGGTTGGATTCCCGGAAGTCGCCACCGGAGTGTACTTCCGAGAACCGGTCGTTCTCAGAAGCCGCCCGAACGGGATCGCCGCCATTTCACCGCCGCGAGGCGCGATACCCGTCGGGGGCGGAGATAAAGCGATGAAGATGGCCGGATGTGGTCGCTGTGCCCGCATTGATCCGAAATGCGATCGGGGTCACTGTGAGTGGACTTCAGCTCACGGAGGTGGCTATGGCGGCTCAGGATGCCCTTCTCAAGGTGTACGGCGATCGGACGTACGCGCATGTGGCGATGGTCCGGCACCAGGGTGTCACGGTGGCGTTCGCGATGGACTCGGCGCGACGGATCGTCTACAACGTCCTGGACCTGGGCAAACAGGATGCCACCAAGGGCGTGCTGGACTCCGCGTACTGGGCCGACAACCCCGTCGAACTGCCGTTCCCGACAGAGATCACCGAGGTCGGCTACAGCATCGCGGGCGCGACGGCGATGCCGACGGTCAAGCGGGGCGGCCGGATAGAGGCCAAGGCGAGCGAGCAGCTCGACCCCGACGAGACCGACAGGTTCCTCTCCACGACCGCGCGGCTCTCGGCGGCGGCCCCGTTCCAGGTGATCTCGGACGGCACCTACGTGGTGGTGCTGCGGCAGTCGATCCCCGACGGCCACGCCGACGCGGTCCACAAGCTGACCGGTGGCGGCTGCTCCGGCGACCCTGCCGCGGCCGGCTACCTGCTCGGCGGCGGCAAGAAGGTGCCGCTCGTCCGTGACACGCTCTTGTGCGACCGTTTCCTGCTGGTGGAGGGGAAGCTCAAGCCGGTGCTGGAGGTGCGCTTCCGGCGCAGCCGCCACGCCTCCCGCCCTGACTCGGCCAAGGACACGCTGGGCACCGAGGACATGGAGAGCCGGCCGTTCTACGAGCCGACCAGGGAGCTCTCCTTCATCCGCAACCTGAGCGGCGGGCGCTTCACGGCGGTGCTGGTGCCGACCGCGATCAGCGGCAGGTGGCGCTGGCAGATCTTCGCGTACAACAGCGTCACCGACCGCGTCGACGGCTTCAACATCGAGCAGGATGCCGACGGCGGCTTCAACACCCAGGGCACCCGCCACTACACCAGCCCCGACCCCAGGTACCGTGACTCCGTCTTCGAGCGCACCCCTGGCAAGTGCCCCTTCACCAACCTGGACCTGGTGCCGGTGGCGGGCGTCGCGGGGCACGCGGAGACCGCGCTGCTGCTGGACGGCACGGCCGGCCACGTGGATCTGGGCACTCCTGGAACGCTCCAGTTCGGCCCCGGAGCGTACACGATCGAGGCGTGGATCAAGCCGGCGGCCCTCGGCGGGACCGTCCTGGCCAAGGGCACGGCCTGCCAGTTCGGGGTGAACGCGAACGGCACGGTCTTCCTCGCCCACAACGGCGGGGCCTGGTCGGTGACTTCGATGGAGCCGATCTCGCTGAACGAGTACACCCACGTGGCCGGGGTCTACGACGGGAGCAAGGCGACCGTCTTCATCAACGGCAGGGCGAGCCAGAGCGCGAGCCTGCAGTACCAGGCGGGCCAGGCCGCGGCCGCACCGGTCCTGATCGGCGCGGTGAACGACACAGGGCAGCCGGCCAAGTTCTTCAACGGCGAGATCGACGAGGTACGGCTCTGGGACCGCGCCCGCACGACCGAGGAGCTGAAGCGGGAACTGGGCCACCGCCTGATCGGCAACGAGTCGGGGCTGCTCTCGTACTACCGCTTCGACGAGGGGTCGGGCACGACCGTCTTCGACCAGAGCG
The DNA here is from genome assembly GCF_040649155.1 of Streptosporangium sp. NPDC049046. Taxonomy (NCBI): domain Bacteria; kingdom Bacillati; phylum Actinomycetota; class Actinomycetes; order Streptosporangiales; family Streptosporangiaceae; genus Streptosporangium; species Streptosporangium sp. NPDC049046. Next base: position 5,565 of record NZ_JBEZEZ010000011.1, read on the forward strand.
ACCGCGCCGTCAACGGCACGCTCCGCGGCGGGGTGCGGTGGGTCGGCTCGCAGGCCCCGGTGGGCGATCACCCCGGCGTGCGCCGTGACAGCTTCTCCGTCAAGGACCGGAGCGTGGTCTCCGGGCTCTCCTCCGTCATCTACCACCAGCAGCAGTCCACCGCCGTCGGATACAGCACGACCGCCAAACCGGCCAAGCGCCAGGCGCGGGTGCTGCTCGCCTTCGCCACCAAGACCGCCGCCGACTCCGGCGGCCAGGTGGCGGCCGTGGACTTCGGCGTGGGCCGGGACGGGCGGCTGACCCAGGCGCCCGACCTGCTGGACCTGCCGCTGCTGGACCGCCCGAAGCAGAGCCAGGACCTGGACGCGGTCAGCGCGCTGGAGCAGCGGATCAAGTCCCTGGAGACCGAGGTGCGGGACCTGCCCTTGGAGATCGACCGGATCTCCAAGGCCGCCGGGAACCTGCCCGCGCTCCAGGCCGACCATGACAGGCAGGCCGCGATCGCCGCCCGCTGGCAGCAGAACCTCGATGGCGACAAGGGCAATTACCTGGCCTGGCTATGGCGGCTGGAGCTGAAAGGGTCTCCCGACCGGCCGGTCATCGCGGTCATGAACGACAGCCCCGATTCGGGGGCGGAGCTGGTGCGAACCTCCGACCGCAACTCGCCCACCGGCCTGTGGAAGTTCGACAGGGTGCCCACGTCGACCAACGACGCCTTCACCTACCGGGCCATCAACGTCTTGTCGGGCAAATTCATCAACGTGGTCGGCCTCTCCCCATTGGACATGGCGAGGCTCAACCAGCAAGGAGACGGCGCGAGGTTCCGCTTGGAGCAGATCGGCGAGTACCACCGGCTCATCAACAGCCACAGCGGGTGCGCCGTCTCCTCGTCGGGCTCCGGCAACACGGTGGTCCAGTCGCGAACGGCCACGACAGATGATTCCGGGCTTGTCAAGATGGTGCCTGTCAAGCATGCGAGCGGCTGGGACACCTACCTGAAGGACGCGCAGACCGCGGTCGTCAACCTCCGCATCGCCATCGACGAGGCGCGCATGGCGCAGAGCAGGCTCGACGGGCTGCGCCGCACCCTGGCCGCCAAGACCACCGATCTGGACACGGCGCGCAACCAGCTCGCCCAGATGACCGGCGCGGCCCAGGGGTCGACCGACCTGACGGTGGTCATGCCGCTGTTGGCGCTGGACCGCACCGGGCTGAGCTGCGCCGGCGGCGTGCTGGGCTTCGCCCGATGCGCCGACGCGCCCACCCTGATGGAGAGCGCCACCGGCAACGTGGTGCTCTACTTCCGGGGCGTCAACGACCAGTTCTTCGCCGCCTACCTCGACACCTTCGTGATCCCGTCGACGCAGGAACTGCCCGTCGACAGCGACGCGGTCCTCTTCACGGCCCGCGACGCGGGCATCGACCTGGGCGCGCTCACGATCACGGTGAGCGACGGTGACTCTCCCAGCCGGTGCGACCTGACCATCACCGGGGGCCAAGAGGGCGAGACCTGGCGCTCGCTGCCGCGCGACACCGCGCGGCTGACCGCGGTGCTGGCCGGAGCCCCGGGCGAGCCCGTCAGGCTCGGCACGGTGGCCAAGGTGAACGGCACGCAGGTGGAGCTGGCCGAGCCCCTGACGACCGCCGTGCCGAAGGCCTCCCACATCATGATCGGCTCTGACGGTTACAGCGCCGGCGCTGACCACGCGGTGGGGGCCAAGAGCCTCACCCTGACCGCCGCCAACCAGACGATCACCGCCGGCGCCCTGGTCACCCTGGCCGGCTACGACTACCAGCGGGCCGTCTGCGCCCGTCCCGGAGTGCCGCTGACGGAGGGTTCGCGCCTGGTCATCCTCACCGCGGGCACCGTCGCCTCCATCGCGAACGGAACCGCCAGACGCCTGGTCAGCGGGCACGGCTCCCGCTGGCGTGGCGAGATGCCGGGCCGCGCCTACTCCTTCGACGGCCGCCAGCAGCACCTGCGCCTGCCCGCCGCCCAACTGGAGCGCGTGACGGTGACCGGCGACCTGACCATGGAGAGCTGGGTGAACGTCGGGCCGGTGAACGGCAAGGCCAGGATCCTGCAGGCCAACAGCGGCCAGTCGCAGCACACGATGGCGCTCGCGGAGGCTCCGCTGAACACCGCGAAGGTCTTCAACGGCGCCGAGACCCACGAGCTGAGCAAGAACATCGATCTGGCCAACCGGGACTTCACGATTGAGATGTGGGTCAAGCGCGACGCCTCGCGCGGCACGACCGATGGACTGCTGACCCACGGCGATCTGACCGGGCAGACGGACCGGTCGCTGCATCTGGAGTTCACCGGTACCAACCAGTTCGGCTTCTGCTTCTTCTTCGACGACTACCGCACCACGCAGACCTTCCCGGAAACGGACTGGCATCACTGGGCGGTGGTGTACGTCCACGCCACCCGCCAGCAGATCGTCTACCGCGACGGCACCGAGGTCGGCCGGCGCACAGCCAATGGCCCCTACACCGGGAAAGGGCCGCTGCTGCTGGGCTGCAAGGTCTTCTCCGGGGAATACTTCAGCGGCCGGATCGACGAGGTCCGCGTCTTCGGCCGTGCCCGCACCCCCGAGGAGATCAGCGGTGAGCGCAACCAGCGGCTCTCCGGCCGGGAGCCGGGGCTGCTGGGGTACTGGACCTTCCCTGGCAGCCTCTCGCTGCCCTCACCTATCAAGGGGTACCAGCTGGTAGCCGGGGTCGGCGGCCGCTTCGTCCGCAGCCAGGAGGCCTTCCCCTGCAACGAGTGGACGCACCTGGCCGCCGCCTTCCAGCAGTCCTGGGCCGTCAAGCTGGACGGCGGCGCCTACCTGGAGGTGGCCAAGGACGAGGCGCTGAACGTGACCGAGGACCTCACCCTCGAGGTCTTCCTGCAGGCCGATCGGCTCGGCGGCACCATGGGGCTGGTCTCCAAGGGCGAGCTGGGCTTCTCCGGCGGGGTGCCGTACCAGCTCAGTGTGCGGGGCGACGGCAGGCTGGAGTTCGCCTTCGAGGAGCCCGGCGGCCAGGTCGTCCGCTACACCTCCACCATCGGCATCGCCCCGAAGGCCTTCCAGCGGGTGGCCGTCGTACGGAAGGGCCGCAAGGTGGAGGTCTCCACCTCCGCCCAGACCCCGCCGGACACCAACCCCGGCAAGGACATCCGCTTCTACATCAACGGTCAGCCGGCCGGCGCCGAGCACTACACCGGCCCCGGTGCCCAGAGCAACAGCAGCAACCTGGTCATGGGCAAGGTGGGGTCCACCTCGACCTTCGCCGGGGTGCTGGCCGAGGTGCGCATCTGGAACGTGGCCCGCGAGGCGGCCCAGCTCGGCCTGCCGGTCGTGGGGCGAGACAGGGGGCTGCTGGCCCGCTGGCCCTTCGAGGAGAACAGCGGCAACGTCACCCTCGCCGCCGACGGTTCCTACCCGGCGCGCCTGCGCGCCACCCAGTGGGTGCGCGACCCCGATCCGACCGCCAGCCCGTTCCGCCTCTACCGCAACGGCGTACCGATCCTCGCCGACCCCATCCCCGACCCGGGCCCGGCCGACTACGGCGACCAGCAACTCACGCTGGGCGCCCGGCTGCTCTCCGGCGCGGTGGGCGAGCCGTTCAGCGGCATGCTGGAGGAGGTCAGGCTCTGGCGTACGGCACGAAGCGGAGAGCAGATCCTCGACAACCTCTTCACGCGCCTCAAGGGCGAGAAGCAGGAGCTCGTCGGCTACTGGCCCTTCGACCGCGACTCCACCTCCCCCACCGCCACGGAGGTGCACGACGAGGGCCTGCGGGGCAACCACCTCGAATTCCCCGCCTCGGCGCGCCCGCGCCCGATGCTCTCCAGCGCCCCCATCGCCACCGACACCGCCCAGGTGCGCTCCGCGCTGGCCGCCATCCGCACCCCCTTCCACGACGTGATCGGCGCCACCCCGGCCGTCGGCGAGTACGCCGACATGCAGCAGACGGTCAAAGGCGAGCCGTTCGGCGTGCTCAAACGCTGCTACAGCTACCTGCGCCAGGGCCGCTGGCACCTGGTGACCGGCTACAAGGTCGGCAACCTCGTCTCGGAGTGGGTGGGCCAGGCCCAGTTCGACCCGCAGCTCATCGGCTACATCGAGAGTGCCCCGCCGGTGCCGTCGGAGAACCTGACCGGCGCCGACTCCTTCGCCGGTGCCTCCTCCGTGGAGTTCACCGAGGCCGACCAGGTCACCTACAGCATGTCCTCCGACCGCAACAGCAGCGTCGACACCTCCTTCGGCGTCTCGCTCGGCCAGGACTCGGACCAGAACCTGATGACGATCGCCGCGCCGCTCGGCGTCGGGACGGCCACACCGATCCTGGAGGTGGACTACAAGATCTCGGCCACGAAGAACCTGGAGTTCTCCAACGCCTGGTCGAGCGAGACCAAGCTCTCCCAGGGCCAGAACAGCACGCGGGCCGCCAAGCTCCGGCTCACCGGCAATCTGGAGGACCCCACCCGGCTGCTCAACTCCGTCATCGGCCGCCGCTACGTGCCCGCCAACACGGGCTTCGCGCTGGTGCAGTCGGAGACGGCCGACATCTTCGCGCTCCGCCTGGCCCACACCGGCGCGCTGGTCGCCTACCGGATGTCGCCCAACCCCGACATCCCCAAGGACTGGAACATCATCACCTTCCCGGTCAACCCCCGCTACACCAAGCAGGGCACCCTGGACGGCGCGGTCGGTTTCGACGACCGCGGCAAGGTCCTCGATCCCGACTATCCCGCCGCCGCCGACTACGGCCAGCACAGCTTCTTCAAACCCCAGGAGGCGTACGCGCTCAAACGCCGCATCATCCGCGACCAGCAGCGGCTGCGCGCCTACTACGAGGCCGTCTCCGTCCAGACCCATGTCCCCGATCCGACGCAGGCGCAGGCCCAGAAGATCCTGCGCGGCATGGGCGTGACCGCCGATCCCCCCTCGGGCGGCGACCGCAACACCAACAGTTCCACCCCTGACAAGTTCTCTCACCGCGACCTGATCAACACCTACGTCTGGACGGCCCAGGGCGGCTTCTTCGCCGAGACCACCCAGGCCACCGACGCCGTCACGCAGACCCACAGCGGCTCCTACACCTTCAAGACGAACGAATCGCTCACCGTCGACCTCACCGTCAAGGTCCTCGGCGTCGGACTGGCCGGCAACATCGACGCCTCCATCGGCGGCAGCACCTCGGTGACCCGCTCCCGGGCCAAGGACGTCAGCCGCACCTTCGGCCTCACCGTCGACTGCGCGCCCTCCGGGGACCTACAGCGGTACGACAACGGCAAACCCGTCTTCACCGCGCAGGGCAAGCCCGTCCTCGTGCCGGGGAAGGTGGACGCCTACCGCTTCCTCACCTTCTACCTGGGTGAGAGCAGCGCCAACTTCGAGGACTTCTTCCACAAGGTCGTCGATCCGATCTGGCTGGCCAACAGCGGCGCCCCCGACGCCGCCGCGCTGCGCCAGGCCCGCCAGACCGCCACCAAGCCGCCCTGCTGGCGGGTGATGCACCGGGTCACCTTCGTCAGCCGGGTGCTTCCGCCCGTCCCGCCGCCGGGCGCTCCGCCGGTGGAACGGGCGATGCGGGCCGAGAACATCGCCAGCAACTACGAACTGATCCAGCGTCTGGCCCCCTACACCCGCACCGCCACGGCGAGCAAGGCGATACTCGCCACCGCCACCCGGGCCGCGCTCGCCAAGCACCTGCCCGAACTGCTGCCCCACGCCGCCGAGGTCATCGACTACCTGGTCGACTACTACGGCCTCCACGACTGACCTACGCCTTTCGGCGACAGATCGCAGAAGCCGCCTTCCCCGAGTAACGGCGGCGCCCTTCCGAGGGTCTCCTCGCCGGATGGCCCCGGTGCATCGATGCGCCGGGGCCACCCGGCAAGGAGGAGGCCGACCAGCAGGGTCCCTGGGCCGATGCTCACCACATCGTCTTCTACTGGGGCTACTCTGAATCTAGACAGACTAGACAGGGAGACGCCGTGAGCGGGTGGCAGGTCCAGGAGGCGAAACAACGCTTCAGTGAGGTCGTTCGGCGTGCGGTGAGTGAGGGTCCTCAGGTGGTCACCCGGCACGGCGAGGAGGTGGCCGTCGTCATCGACATCGCCGAATACCGCCGCCTCAAAGGCGACGCTCCGGACTTCGGGCGGTTCCTGCTCGCCGACCCCGACTGGGATGACGACGTGGAGTTCCCGCGGAATCGGGACCTTCCCCGGGAAGTCGATCTCGACTGATGGGCATCGGTTACCTGCTCGACACGAACGTGGTCTTCGAAGCGCGCAAGCGGAACGGCAGCCCTCAGGTCAAGAACTGGATCGCTGCGGCGCATGGACCCACCCTCTACATCAGCAGCCTGACGGTCGGGGAGATCCGCTGCGGAGTCGAGCTCCGCAGACGCCGGGACCCCGGCCAGGCGACGGTGCTGGAACGCTGGCTACACGGCCTTCAGCGGCAGTTCGGTGATCGCATCGTCCCCGTCACCCTGGAGGCCGCCGAGGAGTGGGGACGCCTGAACGCCATCCGCCCACTTCCCACGACGGACGGCCTGATCGCCGCGACGGCCCGGGTGAACGGATGGACCCTGGTCAGCCGGAACATCAAGGACTTCGCCGGCACGGGAGTGTCCGTCGTCAACCCGTTCGACGTGCTGATCTGAGTTCCGCTGCCCTGGGCACTACCCCGTGACCTGGAACCACACCGACCTGCCCGCGCCGTCGTGGTGGGATCCCCACTCGGTGGCGAGCAGGTCGACGAGCCACAGCCCCCGCCCGCCGTCGTCGTCGGCCTCCGGTACGCGTACGGCGGGCGCGCTCGTGGCGGAGCCGTCGTCGGTGACCTCCACGTGGACCAGCGTGGTCGTGCGGGCCAGGTAGACGGTGAGGCGGCCGGCCGTGGTGCGCCCGGAGTCGGAGTGGGCCACCGCGTTCGTGGCCAGCTCGCTCAGCAGGAGCAGCACGTCGTCGAGCACCGGGGCCGCGACGCGTCCGGCGAGCAGGTCCCGTGCCCAGGCCCGCACCTCCGGCACGGATGCCACCCGGCCGGGAAAGACCTGCCGCCACGCACTGTACGGCCCACCCGCCCACGGCATCGCGTCGTGACGTCCGGTTTCCCGGCATGACATCGTTGAAGTCCCCTCACCGCGATGCCCGGAACGGTCGCTCTCTTCCCCCGACGCCTCCGGCTCGGACCTCATGCGGTCACCGCCGACATGATCATGTCGGCCGCGTTGTCGGCCTCCGCCCAGCCCCATTCACCGCGCTGCCACAGCCGAGCCCACCAAGGCCGCCAGACGAACGCCCAGCCGCAGTGGCGCCGGACGACGGTGACCCTGACCAGTGCCGTGCCCGTCCGGATCTCCAGAATCGGCTGCCCGGCCACCGGAAGAACCAGAGAGGTGCACACCCCGAGGCCGTGCAGATCCCAGCTGAGCCGGGTCAGATGAATGAATCGCGCACGCCGCTCGACCGCCGTGACGCTCCTGTCCTCCGGATGCGTACGGCGAACACGACCGAGCCGCGAAAGGTCGCCGTTCTGATCATTCATCACTCGTTCTCGCCCCTGATTTAAAAGTATGAGGATGCTTTCTTTTTCGTCCTGTCGGATCGAGAGGACGTGTGATTAGATTGCCCGCGTGGCAGGTGGATTCATGGCGGGATTGACACCCCGGTGGATGCTCTGGAATGTCGGGCGAGGGTTTCCACATACCAGTGCCTGGAATCGCCGCTATAACCAAAAATCCGTTTTTCTCTATTTCAGGAGGAATGCGATGAGCGACGAGATCCCCCCGGACCCTGGCTCCCCTCGTGCGCGCTTCGGCGCCGAGATGCGCCGCCTGCGCGAGGCTGCCCAGCTCTCCCAGGCCGCCGTGGGCAGACGCCTCGGCTGCACCCAGACTCAAGTGAGCCGCCTGGAGAGCGCCGCCCGCACCCCGTCCAAGTCCGACGCCGAGCGCCTGGACGTCCTCTTCGGCTCAGATGGCAGCACCTACTTCACGGACCTGCGCGAACACATCGTCGCCCGCCACGGCGGCCCTGTCTGGTTCATGAGCTGGGCACAGGAGGTCGAGCCGTTCGCCCTCGTCCTGCGCTCGTGGGATCCGCTGCTCATCCCCGGTCTTCTGCAGACCGAGGCGTACGCCCGAGCGATCTTCAAGAATGCCCCTCGGATCACCCCGGAGGAGTTGGAGGAGCGGGTCAAGGCACGCATGTGGCGTAAGAAAATCCTCGAAGGGGACAATCCGCCACTTTTCCTCGTGCTCATCGATGAAAGTGTGCTGCGCCGTAATGTCGGCGGTCCAGAGGTAATGCGGGAACAGCTCACCTACTTGCTGGAGGTCGCCCAGCAGCCCTCTGTCTCCGTCCAACTCGTCGATCGGCTCTGCCTCTCCGGAATGGTGGGCCCTTTCATGATCGCGAAACTTCCGGACAATCAGCCGGACGCGGCTCATGCAGGCTCTGCAATGGAAGGACAGGTTTCGGCCGACCCTAGCGTCGTAACCTCGATATGGAATCGCTATGAAGCGATACGTGGATGGGCTTATCCTGACCACATGTCCCTCAAAATGATCGAGGAAGCGAGGCAGGAATGGACCTGAGTGTCGCGGTATGGCGGAAGTCGTCGTTCTCCGCAGACGATGGTGGCCAGTGCGTCGAAGTCGCCTCGAACCTTCCTGGTGTGGTCGCAGTCCGCGATAGTAAGGACCCCGACGGCGCCAAGCTGCTCTTCGCTCCCGGTGAGTGGCGGTCCTTCGTCGGCGGTATCAAGTCGGGGAAGTTCGACCGTCTGGTCTGATCTCTTCGGGAACTCAGGTGCTGGCCTACACGAATCGAGGAGAAATGGACCTGAGTGCCGCCGTATGGCGGAAGTCGTCCAGTTCTGGATCGAATGGTGGCCAATGCATTGAGGTCGCCGCCAACCTGCCCGGTGCGGTCGCGGTCCGCGACAGCAAGGACCCGTACGGCCCCCACCTGCTCTTCACCTCCACCGGGTGGCGGTCCTTCGTACACGGCATCAAGGCGGGAGACTTCGACCGTCTGATCTGAGCCGGGATTGAACTGTTCTTGGCTATCCCTTAATGGCGAGGAGTCGCCATCGCAACCCCCGATCGGTCACCGGTCGGGGGTTCTGTGCGTCCAGTAACGGTCTCGGGACGAGGCGGGAGAAGAAGTCCGAGTAATCATGTGAGGCGTCGGGGCCGGCCCACACCGACGTGGTGGTGAGCACGCCGAACACGATACTTCGCGCGGTGAGCGGCGTTAACCTCGCCAGATGGCCGATCTCCAGCGCCTCATCGGCGAATCCGGTACAGCACATGCCGGCGTAGCGGCCCGTCGGGCACGTTCGGGTGGTCGAAGTCGGCGTCGAGGTCACGGGTCATGCCGATCCGGCGCATCACCGCGTGGGATCGCAGGTTGGTGGTGGTCGCCATCGCGACGATCTCCGGCAGTTCGAGGGTCTCGAAACCGAAGGTCAGGCAGGCCAGGGCGGCCTCGGTGGCGTAGCCGTGGCCCCATGCCGAGCGTGCCAGCCGCCAGCCGATCTCCACGCCGGTGAACGGCATGCCCTCGACCGGATTCAGGCCGGTGAAGCCGATGAACTCACCGGTCGCCACGACCTCCACCGCCCACCACCCGTAGCCCCGCCTGCCGATTTCTTCCTGGATGCGGGTGAGGAAGGCGGCACTCTGCTCATGTGTCAGCAGGTCCGGGAAGTGTTCCCTGACCTCGGGGTCGGCGTTCATCGCGGCCCAGGGGGCCAGGTCGGAGTCTCGCCACTGGCGGAGCAGGAGACGGTCGGTGCGCGGTTCGAGCATGCGGCCACGCTAACGTGATCAAACTTGGGGAGTCGATCGGTTTCGCCGAGCGGCGATCCCGGTCCGTGGCGGGGGGACTGCCGGCCCACGACGGAGACCTCCCGGTCAGGTGCCGGATGTTCAGCGGGGCGAACCCGATCGAACCGTCGTCGGTCTCGTACGAGACGGGGCCAACCGACGGCGCCGCATCGTCTTTTCCCGATAGCGTCCAGCCCTCAGACAGGCGCCGACCCGCAGATGGGACTACCGTGAAGAAGCTGATCGTCCGGCTCTGGAGGCTCGTCAACGGCTCACTTCAGTGGCGCATCCTCTGGCTCCGGCACGCCAAGTTCACGGTCGGGGTGACCGGGATCGTCCGTGACGCGGAGGGCAACGTGCTCCTGCTGAAGCATCGTTTCTGGCCAGTGGGCAGGCAGTGGGGGCTGCCCACCGGGTGCGCGAACAGGTCGGAGACCTTCGAGGACACGGTCCGCCGCGAGGTGCGCGAGGAGACCGGCCTGGAGGTCGACGTCGGAGAGCTCGTCCACCTGAAGAGCGGCTACAAGCTCCGCCTGGAGGTGGCGTACGAGGCCGAGCTTGTCGGGGGAACGCTCGAAATCGACGACTTCGAGATCCTGGAGGCGAGATGGTTCGCGCCGGACGAGCTGCCGGAGGAGATGCAGGAGTCGCACCGCCTTCTCATCCACCGCGGGCGTCTCTAGCCTCCGTGCCGTGGACGACGCCGACCACGATGGAATCCGGAGGGTCGTGCTCTCGGTCGACTCGCGTCGGGACGGGTGACCGGGGCACTCCCTCCGCCCAGGGCGTATCCGCCTCCGGGGGGAGACGGTGTCCGCCCAGCGGTTGATTTTCTGCTCGCCAGGGCTCCAGCGGCCCGTTACTGTCCGGGCCGCTGCCTAGTGTCCCTCATGGCGAAGGCGCCGCACGTTTGCGTCCGGGCGATCCGGACCGGTTCTCGGGAGATGCCGTCATGACCGTGTGGGAAGAAGTCCGCGACCTCATCGGCACCGGTGATGCCTTCAAGGTCGCGGCCAGGGTCGCCGACCTCGACGACGCCGGGCGGAGGGAGGTGGCCCGGGAACTGCCGGGTCACATCCAGGAGGCCCGCAGGGAGGTGGAACGGCGGCTGAGTGAGCGCGGGGAGGAGTACGACCGGATCCGCCTGGCCCGGGGGGAGGCGTACAAGCGGTTCGCCCGCGAACGCGGGGTGCCCGAGCATGAGATCCACCGGCGGTGGGCGGAGACCCTCGGCTGGGGCGGCGACATGGAGGGCACCTGGGAGGGGCCCAAGAACAATCGGGAGTACTACAGAGCGTTTCCGCCCTCGTTCGATGGCGATGCCTGGATCGACCCGATGCGGGTCGCGGGGGCGGGCACGCTCCCCGGTGCGGCGGCCGTGGTCGCCTGGCTCAACCGGCGCGACTTCGAACGCCGCCATCGCTCCGCCGACCTCGTCGAACCGGTGCTCCAGGCGGTCGCCACCCGCCCTGCCGAGTGGCAGGCCGATCTCGCCGTACGGCTTGCGCTTCGGGTGCGTGTCCGGCGCGGAGGCTGGGAGGGCGATCCCCGCGACCGGAACCTGCCGCTTACCCTGGCACTGCTGGGCCGCACCGGCGCCACGCCGCCCGAGCACGACCCGCTCGTGCTCGCCTGGGTCGGCACACCGCCGACCGCGGAGCGGCTGCGCGAGGACCCGCTGCTCGACGTACTGCTGCCCAGGCTCTTCCAGGCGCAGGGGGTGGGCCGCGCGCTGCGCGAGGAGCGGGTCGACCCGCTCGCGGCCGAGTCGTGGTTGGGCGCGCTGCGCACCCTGGCCGACGAGGGAAGGGTGAGCCGGGAGGCGTTGCTGAAGGGCTGCGTGGGCCGGTTCCTGCGCGGGGGCGGCGCGACCGACCTGCGGTTCTTCGCCCGCCTGCACGAGCTGCTCGAACCGTCTCCCGCCGAGGTGGCCTCCCGCGCCGGTGACTACCTGCGGCTGTTGCCGACGGCGCCTGGGCCGGTGGCCGAACTGTCGTTCAGGCACCTGCGTCACCTGGACTCCCTCTCCGGGGACAACGCGGCCGGCCTCGACCCCGACGACGTGAGCGAGGCTCTGTCCGGCCTGCTGTTCCGCGCGGAGAGCGGGCTGGCCAAGGCCGGGTTGGCCTGGCTGGACCGGCTCCTCCAGCGGGAGCCGGAACGGGCCGACGAACTGTCGCCGGCTCTGGCGTTGGCGCTCGGCCACGAGGCGCCCGCCGTCCAGGAGCGGGCCGTGCGCCTGCTGGTCGGGCACGCGGCGGCCTTCGGCCCGCTCGGTGCCGAGACCGTACGGGACGCCTCCGGGCAGCTTCCGGCCGGCCTGTCCAACAGGTTGGTCGCGGTCTTCGGCGGAGATCTCCAGGAGGAACCCGAGCCCGAGCCGGAGCCGGAGGAGCCCTTCGTCCCCGCCGAGATCCCCGAACCGCCGCCCGCCACGGTGTTCCCGGTGCCGCGGACGCCCCGGCAGGTGGCCGCCCTGTTCGGGAAGAAGGACTGGGCCGAGGCAGAGGGCTTCCTCGGAGGGTTCGTCCGCCTCGCCGCCGGAGATCCCACTGGGCTCCGGGACGCGCTGGCGGCACGTTCCGAGAGGCCGCCGACGCAAGGCGACTGGACGAGTCCCCAGTGCTGGGGCGCCGCGATCGTGGCGGAGTTCGTCGATCCCGGCGCGGAGCTCCCGGAGACCGGGTCCGGGGTCGGCCTCCCCATCGACCTGCGTCCGGAGTCGCCGTCGGAGTCACCGTGGACGAGGCTTCCCGGCCGGGATGAGGTCTGCGCGCCGGAGTGGCTCGTGCTGCGCCGCCACGCGGAGATCCTCGTCGCTCTCAAGGAGGGCGTCCTGCCGCCGCTACTGCTGGCCACGCCCACCCTCTCCACCGGCCACCTCGACCCGGTGGAGCTGGTCGCCAGGATCGAGGAACTGGAGCGGGCGGGTGTGGAGCCGCTTCCGGCCGATCTGGCGCAGGCGCTGCTTCGGTTGCCCAGGGGTGCCGATCCCGTCGCGGTGACGCGGGCCGCCGCGCTGACCTCGGCGGCCGGGCGCGAGGCCGCCCGCTGGCTGGCGGGGAACGGGCTGCCCGATCCGGTGGTGACCGTCCGCCGGTTCTGCTCTCCCGGCGCGAAGCCGGACTGGAGGCTCGCGGAGGATCCGGCCGGGCACTGGCTCGACGAGCGCGAGCCGCAGGGGGCTCTCGAAGCATGGCAGACCCTGGCGGTGGCCTCCATCACGCCGAGCGACAGCATGGTGATCGACAGCACGGTGACCGACAGTGCGCCGAGTGACATCACTCCGAGCGACTGCGCGGACGAGGAGGCGGGAACGTCGGCCGGTGAGCGGGCGGTCCGTGCCTCGGCGTCGCTGATCGCCGGCCTCCTGGTCTCGCCGCCCCGGTTCCTGGAAGAGGGACGCGGCCATCACGGCAGGTTGATCGGCTGGTGGCCGGGGGTCATGCCGTCCCACCGCGAGGTGATCGCCGCGCACATGGTCCCGCTCCGGTTCCACAGCGACTGGACCGGTGGCCTCGTCGACGGGCCGAGGCTCACCGACCTCGCGTGCGCGCGGGGACCGGTCGGGCAGGCGACCGCCCTGCTGCTGGTGGAACGGCTCGCCCTGAGCATGTCGGTGTATCGGCGCCGGGCCGTGCAGTACCTCCTGGCCACCGGGGACCTGCCCGCCACCCGGATGGGCACGGAGTTCGGGGAGCGGATACGCCGGTCCTGGCTCTCGATTTCCAGGCTCTGGACGATCATGGATGACGCGGTCTGCGTGGGCACCCACCGCGAGGCGTGGGCCATGATCGCCGCCGCCCTGCCCGGCCTGCTGGCCGTCTCGGGCGGGCGGCCCCCCAAGGAGCTGGTCGGTTTCCTGGCCTTCGCCCGGCAGGTGGCCCGGCGGGCGAAGGCGACCGGCGAGATCCCCGAGGTCACGGCGGTCGCCGGGCGCAAGGGTTCCACCCAGGTCATCCGCGAGTGCCGCGCCCTGCGCGACCTGCTCTCCGCGCAGTGACGGCCGGACGGCGTCGTTCTCGATCAGCGGCTGACCCCGTCGGACGGGCGGAGCAGATCGATACATCAGTTTCGTAGGTGGGTTTCACAGTTACAGCCCACGGATGCGGCCACCCTTTCCGCGTTCGGGTTGGCCATGCCGGATCTGCGGCGCGCAGCAGAGGACGGGCTCATTTACGGCGTCGTCGTTGATGTGTCTCCGCATGCCCTACGCCAACGGTTAAAGCAGGAGGAGGTCCAGTCGTTCTGGGTGACCGATGTTTGGAAATGCTCTGACAGAGAAGCATGCCCCGGCGCGATGCGCTGAGTCCGAGATGCGCTGGTCTGCGGCCTCCGGATGGGAACCATGGTGAAGAAGCCGACCGTTCCGTCTCTGTAGGCTGCCGACTTCCCCTCCAGGTCTAAAACCAGGGGAGGGGAAGCCAACACCCCGATCAGGAGGGGGCGCCCCCTGCGAATGGGAGTGATGGTCACCCGCTACGGAGTCCTGGCAGATCCCGTCGGTACCGTAAGTAGTGGCCGAGCCCGCACAGCATCGTCGCCTCACCCGAACGATCGTTGGCCCGTCGGTAGGCGGCCCGCGCCATGCTCAGGGCCCGCTGCCAGTCGTCGTGGTATCCGCGCAGCTCGTAGAAATCGGCGCTGGAACCGGCGAGGCAGCGCGTCGTCGCGGCCAGGCCCGCCTGTGCGCAGGCCGACATCAGCGCGGCCAACGCCTCCCGTTCGGCTTCGAACCACTCAACGGGCTGGTCGGCGGCGACGGTCGCCGCCCGCTGGTCGACGATGGTCGCCGGGTGGTCCTTGTCGTCGAGGTGGAAGCGCGGGGAGTCCAGCTGTTCTTGAGCCTTCCTGGCCAGGGCGAGCCAGCCGGTGGCGGCACGGTCGAGTGCGGCCGTCCATTCGGCCTGGTCGATCTCGGACTCCCGCCGCTCTCGCGCGTACAACCGGGTGATGTCATGAAACCGATATCGCAGCTGGCCCGCCTGGTCGGGGCCGAGCGCCTCCAGCAGCCGCGCGTCGAGCAGCTCTTCGAGGACGGCGGCTCCCACGGCCGGATCGACGCCCAGCAGGGCGGCCACCGACCACCCGGGAAACGACGGCACCCCCAGCTCGCCGAGCAGCGCGAACACCCGGGCGGCGGTGGGGGTGAGCCCCTGATGGGCGAGGTGCAGTCCCGGACGTACGGCCAGGTCTCCGTGGCGCAGCTCGTCGAGTCGTTTGCGTTCGTCGGCGAGCCGCTCGTTGAGGGTCTCGACCATCCAGTAGGGGCGTGCGGCCAGTCGCGCCCCGGAGATCCGGACGGCGAGCGGCAGTCCGCCGCACGCCGAGACCAGGTCGAGCGCGGCCTCTGGCTCGGCCCGTACCCGATCCTCGCCCGCCACCCGGCACAGCAGCTCGACGGCCGTCGGCCCGGGCATCGGTCGCAGGTCGATGGAGGAGACACCGGGAAGGCCGGTCAGCGGCAACCGGCTGGTCACCACCACCGCGACGTCCTTGGTCGGCAGCAGTTGCTCCATCTGGCGGTATCCACCCACGTCGTCGACGACGAGGAGCACCTGTTGCACCGCCAGCCTGTCCCGAAACAGCGCGGCGTGCGCGTCCACACCGGTGGGCAGGGCCGATCCGTGCACGCCGAGTGTCCGCAGCCATTGGGCGAGCACCTCGACGGGGTCGACGGGGTCGGCGGTGGCGCCGCGCAGTGCCGCGTACAGATGCCCGCCGGGGAACCACGACGAGAACCGGTGACCGGCGTGTACGGCGAGGGCGGTCTTACCGATGCCCGGTGGTCCGGAGAGCACCGCCAGCCTTGGGTTGCGGTTGCCGGGGTCGAGGATCTCGGCCAGCTGGGCGAGTTCCTCGTCGCGGCCGACGAAGTCGGGAAGGTCTGCGGGGAGTTGCCTCCACATCAGGTTGGCGGCGGGGGTGCTCTCTGTCGGAGGGCTGCGGTCCGGTCGGCCGGTCCGGCTGGCCCAGAACAGCGAGTGGCCGATGGCGACGAACTCCTCCCGTTCCTGGCCGGCCAGATCCAGCGCCGTTACCAGCTGCTCCAGTGAACGGGGCCGCGGACTTCGGCCGCGCCCCCGTTCCAGTTCGGCGACCGAGCGGGAACTGATGCCCGCACGTTCGGCAAGTGCTTCCTGAGTGAGGCCCCCACGGAGCCGATGGCGTCGAAGCAGCACGCCAAACACGTCCTCCACGTCTGATGCCTCCCGTGATCAGATGTGAATGCCCATGCGATATGTAGTGGTCAGTTTTCGGACGCGTCCCCCACGTCTGACGCCTCCCCCTGACCGGATGTGATTCCACACCATATGTCGCGATCAACGTCCGGTTCAATGTCCGGCTGAACGTCATGGCGCGTTGATCGGACGCCGGGTTTCATGAAGGCAACGTTCACACAGAGCAACCAACGCTTTCCGAACCCGCTGTCCCACACATGGTGACTCGGCACTTCTGCCTGGTCACCGCGACTCGCGCGACGCTACGACCTGCGGCATCAGATCACCGTGACGCTTCGTGGACGTCGTCCCCCTCCGGCCGATCGCCGGAATCCCACGCACAGACGAATGCCGAGCCTCTCTTCGACGAGAGATCGGCCGGTGCGGTCGATCCCCAGCTAGGAGCCTCATGTCCATATCCGCTTTCTTACGAGCAGGCATTTCCGCCGTGCTCGTCGCGGCCTTCGGCGTGCTCGCCACAGCGAGCCCTGCCGCCGCGGCGGCTGCCCCGAATCTGCAGTTGCCCTTCCCCTGTGACCAGAAGTGGCGGCTGGACACCTGGGCGCACGCCCCCGCGCTCGACATGGTCAAGGAACCCGACCAGCACGGCACCGACGGCGCCACACTGATCGCCCCCGCCGCCGGGACGGTGAACCAGTCCTTCTACCACAGCAACGCCGGCAACGTGATCCAGATCAATCACGGCGGCGGCTACTACACCACCTACCTGCACCTGGAGTCCCGCGCCGTCTCGGTCGGGGCGAGGGTGAACATGGGCACGACGATCGGCAAGGTCGGCAAGACCGGCCCGACCTCCAACGGGCATCCGCACCTGCACTTCGAGCTCGGATACGACTCCAACGGCAACGGGGAGGCATCCTGGGGATTCGCGGGCTCCGAACGGGTCAGGCCGACCTTCAACGGCGTCACCTACGGCGGAGCGAACAACCAGACCTCGCGTAACGTCACCAGCCGCAACTGCTCCACCTCTCCCACTCCCTCGCGCGAGGCTCCGGCGATGATGCGCGATGACGGGGACGGGTCGATGACGATCTGGCGGTGGTCGTCGAACGGGTCCGTGTTCGAGCGCGGTAGCGACTATGAGTCCGGTGGGTGGACGATGTCGCAGGTGGGTGAGCGGGTCGCCGCTGGTGATGTGGATGGTGACGGTGCCGATGATGTGGTGGCGGCGTATCAGAATTCCGATGGCACGTTCAGTTTCCACGTGTGGAAGAAGGGCGTGAGTTACGCCGGTAAGTGGTACACGTCGGGGCCGTTCGAGTTGGGTCCGGTTGACGGTCGTTTGGTGGTGGGTGATTTCACCGGTGACGGTAAGGCCGAGCCGGCGATGATGCGTGATGACGGTGATGGGTCGATGACGATCTGGCGCTGGTCGTCCAATGGGTCGTCGTTCGCGCGTGCGGCGGATTACGAGTCCGGTGGGTGGACGATGTCGCAGGTGGGTGAGCGGGTCGCCGCCGGTGATGTGGACGGTGACGGTTCCGAGGACATCGTGGCCGCGTATCAGAACTCCGACGGCACATTCAGCTATCACGTGTGGAAGAAGGGGCTGAGCTACGCCGGTAAGTGGTACACCTCCGGTCCGTTCCAGTTGGGTCCGGTTGACGGTCGTTTGGTGGTGGGTGATTTCACCGGTGACGGTAAGGCGGAGCCGGCGATGATGCGTGACGATGGCGATGGGTCGATGACGATCTGGCGGTGGTCCTCCAGCGGATCCGCGTTCGAGCGCGGCAGCGATTACGAGTCCGGCGGGTGGACGATGTCGCAGGTCGGTGACCGGGTGGCCGCCGGTGATGTGGATGGTGACGGTTCCGAGGACATCGTGGCCGCGTATCAGAACTCCGACGGCACGTTCAGTTTCCACGCCTGGAAGAAGGGGCTGAGTTACGCCGGTAAGTGGTACACCTCCGGCCCGTTCCAGCTGGGTCCGGTCGCGGGCCGTCTCGTTCTCGGCGATTGGTAGCTCTTTCGGTATGTCCCCGGTTCGGGGACACGGGGCGGCCTTCCGGGCCGTCCCGCTCCCGGAACCGAATGAGTTCGACAACCCCCTCGCTGTCGCAAGCAGAGAAAGAGAAGAGCCTTGCGAAGATCAGTGTCGTTAATTCTCCGTCGCGGCATGACCGTCATCGTCAGCGCAGCCCTCCTGGCGGCCGCACCATCCGTGGCCTCGGCCGCCCGGATTCCGAGCCCGGCACCGACGATTCCTCCGTCCGAGGCGTCGGCAGCGGTGGCGTACGAGACCGTGCCCTGCGATCCGAACGGTACGACCAGCGGCGATGCCGCTCTGGCCACTCGGCTGAACAGCCAGTTGAAGTCCGACATGCGCGGCTACATGTCCGCGTACCGCACCTCCTGCGCCCGAATGGTGGTCAACGCGGTCAAAGCCCGAGGGCTGTCCTCTCGAGCAGCGGTGATCGCCATCGCCACGGTGATCGTGGAGACCCACCTGCAGAACATCAGCGTCGAGGTCGACCACGACAGTCTGGGCCTGTTCCAGCAGCGGGCATCGTGGGGCAGTCGGGCGCAGCGGTTGAACCCGACCTGGGCCACCAACGCCTTCCTCGACAAGATGCTCCGGGTGTATCCGAACAACTCCTGGGCGACGGCCCCGATCGGTGAGGTCTGCCAGGCGGTGCAGGTATCGGCGTACCCGGACAAGTATCAGCTTCAGGCCGGGGACGCCCAGATCATCGTCAATGCGCTGTGGGCGCCGACCACTCGATCCGCTCCGGCGATGATGCGCGATGACGGGGACGGGTCGATGACGATCTGGCGCTGGTCGTCCAATGGGTCGTCGTTCGCGCGTGCGGCGGATTACGAGTCCGGTGGGTGGACGATGTCGCAGGTGGGTGAGCGGGTCGCCGCTGGTGATGTGGATGGTGACGGTGCCGATGATGTGGTGGCGGCGTATCAGAATTCCGATGGCACGTTCAGTTTCCACGTGTGGAAGAAGGGCGTGAGTTACGCCGGTAAGTGGTACACGTCGGGGCCGTTCGAGTTGGGTCCGGTTGATGGTCGTTTGGTGGTGGGTGATTTCACCGGTGACGGTAAGGCGGAGCCGGCGATGATGCGTGACGATGGTGATGGGTCGATGACGATCTGGCGGTGGTCGTCGAACGGGTCGTCGTTCGCGCGTGCGGCGGATTACGAGTCCGGTGGGTGGACGATGTCGCAGGTGGGTGAGCGGGTCGCAGCTGGTGATGTGGACGGTGACGGTGCCGATGATGTGGTGGCGGCGTATCAGAATTCCGATGGCACGTTCAGTTTCCACGTGTGGAAGAAGGGCGTGAGTTACGCCGGTAAGTGGTACACCTCCGGTCCGTTCGAGTTGGGTCCGGTTGATGGTCGTTTGGTGGTGGGTGATTTCACCGGTGACGGTAAGGCGGAGCCGGCGATGATGCGTGACGATGGCGATGGGTCGATGACGATCTGGCGGTGGTCGTCGAACGGGTCGTCGTTCGCGCGTGCGGCGGATTACGAGTCCGGTGGGTGGACGATGTCGCAGGTCGGTGACCGGGTCGCAGCTGGTGATGTGGACGGTGACGGTTCCGAGGACATCGTGGCGGCGTACCAGAATTCCGACGGCACGTTCAGTTTCCACGCCTGGAAGAAGGGGCTGAGTTACGCCGGTAAGTGGTACACCTCCGGCCCGTTCCAGCTGGGTCCGGTCGCGGGCCGCCTCGTCCTCGGCGCCTGGTAGTCGATCACCTGTGACGCGACGGTGGGCGGTCGCGGGGTGCCGCCCACCGTCGGCCCTACGAGTCGAAGTGCCCGTCCCGAGTGATGATCGGAGGGGCGGGCACGAGAGCCGGGCGTCTCCCGGTGGACTCGGGCCGAAAGACGCTCAGGCGGCCGGTTCCTCGACGATGGAGTCGACCCGGTCGGGATAGAAGGCGACGTGGTCCTTGATCTCGGCGACGGCCGGATACGGCGACTCGTAGAACCACACCGCGTCCACCGCCTGCTTCCCGTCCACCGTGACGGTGTAGTAACTCGCGTCGCCCTTGAAAGGACAGTAGGAGGCGGTGTCGGTCCGCTCCAGCAGCGAGCGGTCGACGTCGGTGATCGGGATGTACTGCACCGGCGGGTACGCCGCCTCCCGCAGTGTCAACGCGCTCCGCGAGTCGGCGACCACCCGGCCGGCCACCGAGACGACGATCCGGGCCGGGTTCGGCGTGATCGTGATCGGGTGACTGGGGCTGGGCTCCAGGATGGGCTTGTCAGTCATGACGAGAACCCCTTTCTGTCATATCCAGTCTGCCGGACCCCGGACCCTGAACCGCGTCGCCGTCCCCCTCCCCGGTGGATGGGAGATCTGTCGCCTCCCGCTCAGGCGGGGCCGACGCCGGAGATCTGGTAGCGAGACACCTCGGCGTCGCGGATCATCGTCTCCTGGCCGTCGCTCGGCCCGGAACCCCGGAAGGCGTCGAGGGTCTCCTCCGACTCCCAGCGCTCGTAGACGTTGATCCGGCCGGTGTCGAGGAGGTCGGCGCCGAGCGTGAAGTCGAGGCAGCCGGACGCGGCGCGGGCCTGCTCGATCACGCTTACGCATCCCTTGAGGTAGTCGTCACGGGCATCGGGGTCGACACGGATCCAGCCGGAGATAATGATCACGATGGCAGGGTACGGCCCGCCACCGACATTTAGCCTCGCTCATGGACACGCGTGCCCCCTTTTCGCGTTGTCCTGGCCCACCGCGCCCCCTCCTCGTCAGCCGCGTATATAAAGGTGTCCGTCTTCCGCGCCGGTCGCGCATTCCAGACGTCGATCCTTCCGCGCCGGTCGCGCGTCTCGGGCGTCGATCTTTCCGTACGGTTCGCGCATATCAGGTGTCCGCCGGGCACGTAGGATTCGACGGCTGGGCAGGCGACGACGAGGACGACGAGGACGACGAGGACATGGTGTGAGCTTTGATCTCGGAGTCTGGTTCGCGGCCGGACCGATCACCGCGCGGGAGGCCCTTCTTCGATATCTCGCCTGGGACGAGAGCGGAGCCGCGCCCGGTGAGCCGCGCCCGGAGGTGGCGGCCTTCTACGAGGAGTTGACGGCGCTCTTCCCCGACCTGACCGTCGAGAACTACGGCGCCTCACCGTGGTCCGAGCCGCTCACCGTGGGGGAGGACTTCGTGCTGATGAACGCGGTCTTCCCACGGGCGGGGGAGGTGTGCCGCGTGGTCCTGGAGATGACGCGGCGCCACCCTCTGGTGCTCTTCGAGCCCTAGCTCTCCGGCTTCGCGGGCCTGTCCATTACCCCCGAGACTCACGGCGCCCTCGCGGACGTGACGTGCGGCCCCGAACGGCCTCGTTGAGCATTCGTCGGGCGTGGAGGGGTGGCACCCGCTCGGCTTCGTTCCCCTCTGTACCGATAATTTTTGCCTGGACCAGGGCAGAACTGTCCCTCGGGGTGGTTGACAGGCCAAAATTGATCCGTGGTCAGGATCGGATCGGTAGAGATGAGCGATTGCGAGCGTGAGAGACTCCCGCCAGTTCTGGGCCAGTTGTTCGCCGATGGGGGAGAAGGAGCCCACGAAGGCGAGGGGGACGGGGGAGGCAGGGGCAGGAGGCTCTCGGTGGAGTTGCCGCCGGGGGACGTGGTGTGGCCCGACCCCGGTTACGCTCAGCTCGCGGTCCGTCGCCGTCCGGCGTTCTGGCTGAGTGAGGTGACGGTCTCCGGCGAGTACTGGGCCCGGTTGAGGGCTCAGCACGAGCAGTCGGGCCTGTGGCCGGTCCTGCTGGAGGACTCCGTCCAGCCCTGGTCGGCGGGTCAGATCGCCCCCGACACCGCCGCGCAGATCGACAACTACAACGCCGCCGCGTTCATGGCCGAGGTGTGGTCCGACTGGATCGAGAGGGCGACCCTGGACCAGCTCGAAATCCTCGATCCCTACGGTCCCGAGTGTCCGGGCCCGGCGCCGGCGGGAAGGCTCGCCGCCGATCCCGGTGTGGTCGCCGACTGGTACGCCGGGCTGGTGGCCGAGCGCAGGACCCCGCTCGGGCTCGTCGCGGTGGAGCGCGGGGCCGACGCCCTGGCCGTGATGGGCTGGCAGGGCGCCCTGAACCACAACGAGTGGATGGTCCCGCTCGCGGCCGTCGTACGGAGCTGGGAGGAGAGGTTCGGGGTGCGGGTGGTCGGGATGGGTTTCAACACTCTCGACCTCAGCGTCGCCGCGCCTCCGACGACCTCCGAGCACGCCCTGCACGTCGCGGCGGAACACTGGACGTTCTGCCCCGACAGCATCATCCAGGGGGCGGGGACCCTCATCGACTACGCCGAGCAGATCAAGGGCAGGAACGCCTGGTCGTTCTGGTGGGACTGACCGGACGGGGATGACCCGCGGGGTGGGGGAGATCCCGTGCGGGTCTCGGTGAGGGGTCCGCGATGGGCTGCCCCCCGGTGAGGAGGCCCTGTGTGGGTCTTGGGGAAGGACCTCTGTCCCACGAGACGGACTGTCGGCCGCCGGTGGGGAGACCCCGTCCGGGGTGGGGGTTCTCGCGGCGGTTGCCGGGATGGGAGAGGCGTTCTCGCTGGTAGGGCGGGTGTCGACCTGGCGGGGCAATCGATGGGGCTTCCTTGAAGCTTGTAGGTAGATCTTCTGGGTTTTTCATGGTGTTTGCTTTGCTTTGTCCGGTTTGGTGGGTAGTGTCCACTGTTATCGGTTGGCGACCTGCCCTTCACAAGAGGAGGCGGCCGGCCGACGTCGAATCCCGAGGGCCCGCAGGGCTCCGGAGCCGGGGAACCAATTTTCCGGGGTGAATCCGCCGCGAACGCGCGGCGGTAGGGCAACTCCACCGCCCGAACCCGTCAGCTAACCCGGTAGACGAGATGGAGAGGAGATCCCCTCATGGATCACCGCGTCACCACGTCGGTGGACCCCCTGTCGGCACCGACCACCTGAACTTCAACGCCGCCCCCCGTCCCCTCGACCTCGCCGCCGCGCCTGACCGTGGCACCTTCAGGACCGTGCTCCGCGTAGCGATCGGCTGATCCGGCTACGCCACCTTTTCCGATGAGCGCGTCCCCGCCAGTGCACCCCTTCGGTGTTCGCACCTGGCCGCCCCGTTCCCTCGCGAAAGAGCCATTTCTCCATGCACCCCTCCTTTGGTATGCACAAGAACGACCTGAACACGCTCTGTCCGGGCGAGCGATCCCCGTACAGGAACACCTCCTTCGGGCGCGGCCTCGCCGCGGCCCTCACCGCCGCGAGCCTCCTCGTCTCCGGCGGTGTCGCCCTGGCGCTCCCCGCCTCCGCGGCCCCCGCCGCCACCCGCCTCGCGAACGACCCGGCGGCCGGCGCGCCCGCCGGTACCGAGGCCGTTCTGCTCCAGGGCGCGACCACGGCCTCCTACTTCTGGGACGACTCCTCTGGCCGGGCCGGTGACACCGGACTTCCCGCCAGCGGCAAGCCGATGCAGAAGGGCATGATCGCCAGCCCGAGCTGGCCCCTGTTCACCGAGGGATACATCCTCTACAAGGGCAAGAAGGCGAAGTTCTTCGTCGGCGACCGCGGCCCGGGTAACCCCTCCAACCAGGGCATCATGATCGACATCGACGCCAAGACCTTCGCCGACCTGACCGGCGGCACGTTCAACGCCGGCACGCTCGGCGTGGACGGCAACGGTGGCATGGGCCACATCGACATCCAGTACGTCGTCACCAAGTGGGGCGGCGGCACGGGGATCAAGAACCACCCGGTCGCGTTCTCCACCGGCGCGTGGAACCGCAGGGACACCAGCCCGGCCCAGCCGCCGACGACCGTCTTCGCGATGGCGAGGAAGCTGGGCATCGGCCTGCAGACCCAGCTGGTGAGCGCCGAGGCGCGACCCTGGCTCGGCAAGCCCAAGGTCATGGTCGAGCACGTCTCCGAGTACGTTCCCGACGGCGTGGCCGCAGAGAAGAACTGACCCCTACGGTGTGGCGGCCGGGAAGAACCGGCCCCCGTCACCGTCCCCGAGGGGGTAGCGGCAGGGAAGAGCCGACCTCGTCACCGTCCCCGGCGGCACGGACGCCGGGAAGAACCGCCCCCGAGAGGCGTGGAGGGTTCCGGTGCGGCCCGCGCCTGCCGGGACGCGGGCCGCACCAAAGGATCAGACTTCGAGCTTCTCCTCGATGCCACGCAGGTTGTGCCGGGCGAGCGCGAGGTTGGCCCGGTTCCGGTCGAGGGCCAGGTAGAGGAACAGCCCTTTACCGCTCCGGCCCGCGATAGGGCGGATCACGTGATACTGCGTGCCGAGCGTGATGAGGATGTCCTCGATGCCGTCCTTGATGCCGAGCGACTCCATGGTCCGCATCTTCGCCCTGACGACCTCGGTGTTACCCGCGGCCGCGACCTGGAGGTCGAGGTCCTTGGACCCGCCGAGCGCGCCGAGCGCCATCCCGCTGTTGTAGTCGACGACGACCGCGCCGATGGCACCGTCGATCGCCATCATCTCCTTGAGCGAGATGTCCATGTTGCCCATTACTGTCTCCGATCACTGGGATATCGATGTGCGTGAGCTGACGGCGGCGAGTCGATCCGCCGTTCTGCGGCCCTCCAGCCTGAGCAGTCCGAGATTGGTCCCCGGGCGTGCCAGGACTGTGAGAACGATCTTGGGTCCGGCGGCGTAGAACGCCGCGTAGCCGTTGGTTCCGGAGATGAGCGTCTCCTCGAAGGCGCCCTTGCCGGCGATGCCCGTCATCCGGCGGCTCAGGGCGAGCACCGCGGAGGAGAGCGCGCCCGTCTGCTCGATGTCGTTTCTCAGGTCGCTGGCTATCGTCAGGCCGTCGACACTGCACGCGATGCTCCCGTCCACATCGGGTACGCGTTCTCGCAGCATCGCCATCTCACGGCGTATCTCCTCGCGCAGTTCCACCGGCATCCTCCTTCCGATCAACTTCAGCGTCCGTAGCCTTATCGGCATGTGACCGGGCTCAAGTCATTGCCTCCAATGCGTTCCTGAGCCGGATGAGCAGGTTGACGTCGGCCGGGTCCCCGTTCGCCCTGGGGATCCACTCCGACGTCTCCACGGAGCCCGTCCCGGCCGCCGGGATCTCCGTGGCGCCCTTCGTCCGCCTGGGCAGCGGGTCCGGCACGGCGGGGGCCTCGGCCGGACCGGGCTCCGGGACGCGGAGCAGCCCGGAGGAGGCGAGCTGTCGTACGGCGAGCAGCACCGAGTACGCGGGACGGCCCAGTTTGCGCGCCAGCTCGGCCGGGGTCGCGACGGAGTCGGCGCCGACGAGCACCTCCCACTGGAGCGCGCTCAGCACCACCCGGTGGGCGCCGATGCGCTCCACCGGGACGACCGGGAGCGTGTCCAGCTCCGCGGACGGCCAGATCTGTTCCAACTGCGCCTTCCTCCGCTCGCACTCCCGGAGCAGGCCGGTCGCGTCGAAGTACCACTGCGGTCCGAGCCAGTGCAGCTCCCCCCGCCGGAACCTGGGCCGGTGCCCGGTGGCCCGCAGCAGGAAGTACGCGGCGTCGAGCACCGTGCTGAGCACGCAGAACTCCAGCTCACCCCTGGTGAGCAGGCCCTGGGCGATCAGCCGCTCGCCCCCCGTCGGCTGGGGCTCCCGCGACTCCTGCGGCCCGGGAGGGAGCGCGGGGTCCGGTCGCCGGCGGGTGGTGGCCTGCCTGATCTGCCGTACGGCGTGGGCGGATATGCCGCAGCGGGCACCCAGCAGGTCCTCCAGCCGAGGGGCGGACGCGCTCTCGGCGTAGGTCACCCGGCCGTCGGTGAGGTAGACGACCCCCGCCTTGCCGAGTCGCAGGGATCCGGTGGCGTGGTCGCCGGCGAGCCCGCTGAGGATGTTCTCGACGCTGGGCATGGGCTCACGTGGATATCAGACGGCCGGAAAGGGCCTGGAGGCGGTGGCGGGCCAGTGCCAGGTTCGAGCGTTCCGGATCGAGCCTGACGTAAATGACGAGCGGGCCGTCGAACGGCGTTTCCAGCGGCTTCAGTAAATGGTGTCCGCCGTCCGTGGTCACGATCATGTCGTTGATCCGGACCGTGCCGCCGGGCACGGTGACGGCGAGCCCGTCGAGCGTCGCGCGCAGGGTCTCGCTCAGCCCCGCGGCCGACCTCTCCACGTCGGCATGGCGGCTCGCACCGCCGGCGGCCACCGCGGTTCCGCTGGTCTGATCGATGAGGATCGCGTCCAGGGCCCCGGGGATGGCCATTACCTCGGTGAGGCAGTCTTCGATTCCGAGCACGTGCTCTCCCTTGCCGACGACTTCGAACGTCGCCCGGTCAGCGTAGGGAAAAGCCTCGGAAACCACTCTCTCCGGCTAGGGGTTTGATGGGAGAAGGGGGAGGATTCACCACCCCGAGGGGAAGTTATGCACCCCGGATGGAAATCAACCCTTTAGTCCTCGGCGATGAGTGCCTTTTCGTCCGGCTTGAAAATGAGAATGTTCTTCACATAGGAATTCACCGCGGCGGGCAGGCCGACATCGGTCCCGGCCTCCTCCGACATGTACCAGCGGTGGTCGAGCACCTCGTGGAAGAACTGCGCGGGCTCCAGCTTGCCCCGCATCTGGAGGGGGACGGCCAGCACCGTGGGCTGGAAGACCTCGGCGAGCCAGCGGTGGGCCACGATCGCCTCGTCCTCGTGGCGAAGGCCGTGTGACACGCGGAAGGAGTCGAGGTCGTTGAGGAGGCGTCTGGCCTGGTTCTCCTCCACGTCCAGGCCGGTGAGCCGCAGCAGCCTGCGCTGGTGGTGCCCGGCGTCCACGACCTTGGGCCGGACGATGAGCCGCCCGGTGCCCGCCTTGCGGCGGACCATCATCTCCGCGACGTCGAACCCCAGGGAGTTCAGCCGGCGGATCCGCTGGTCGATCATGTGCCAGTCGACCTCCTCGATGATCTCGTCGGAGGTGAGTTCGCCCCACAGACGGTGGTAGCGGCGGCAGACCGAGTCGGCGACCTGCTCGGGGTCGATGGAGGAGTGCAGCAGCCCGCCCGCCTCCAGGTCGAGCATCTCGCCGAAGATGTTGGTGTGCGCCACCTCGATGTCGTACAGCCGCTGCCCCTCGCTGATCATGGGGTGCAGCTCGCCCGTCTCGGCGTCGACCAGATAGGCGGCGAAGGAGCCCGCGTCCCGGCGGAACAGGACGTTCGACAGCGAGCAGTCGCCCCAGTAGAAGCCGCTGAGGTGCAGTCGTACGAGCAGCACGGCGAGGGCGTCGAGCAGCCGGTTGAGCGTCTCCGGGCGGACCGTCCCCGACATGACCGCGCGGTAGGGCAGCGAGAACTGCAGGTGCTGGGTGATGAGCGCGGAGTCGAGCGGCTCGCCGTCCGCGCCGGTCCGCCCGGTGACCACGGCGACCGGCTCGACGGACGGGGTGTCCATCCGGCTCAGGTCCCACAGCAGGCGATACTCGCGCTTGGCGTAGTACTCGCTGATCTCCTTGATCGCGTACACCTTGCCCGACAGGCGGGCGAAGCGCACCACGTGCCGGGAGATGCCCCGGGGCAGGGAGACCAGGCGGTGCTCGGGCCACTGCTCCAGCGGGACGTCCCAGGGCAGGCGGATGAGGTCCGGATCGCTCGGCGCGCCGGTGAGCTGCAGGGGCATGGGGTCAGTCCTCGCGATGGGTGGTCCGGCGGTGTGCAGGACGGGCAGGTGGTCGCGCCGCGCTCAGTCCTCGCGGCGGGGAAAGGTGGGCGGGTCGAGGGCGCGCCGGACCACCGAGGCGAGCTGCTCCTCGGTGAGCACGCGGGGCTCGCCGACGCTCCTGGCCCGCACGTAGACCTCGCAGAGCCACTCCAGCAACCTGGTCGCCTCGAAGGCACCGTCCAGGTCGTCGCCGATCGTGACCCCGCCGTGGTTGGCCATCAACGCGGCACGCCTGTCCTTGAGCGCGGCCCTGACGGAGGCGGCGAGCTCGGGGGTGCCGTAGGTGGCGTATTCGGCGACCCGCACGGTCCCGCCGAGCAGCAGGACGTTGTAGTGGATCGGCGGCAGCTCGCTCATGGTCGTGGCGACCACGGTGCCGAAGACGGAGTGGGTGTGCACGACGGCGCCGGCGCCGGTGGTCGCGTAGACCGCGAGGTGCATGGGGGTCTCCGACGACGGCCGCAGATCGCCCTCGACGAGGTGTCCCTCGATGTCGACGACCGGGCAGGCATCGGGCTCCAGCCGGTCGAGGGAGACGCCGCTGGGTGTCACGGCGACCAGGTCGCCCACGCGGACGCTGAGATTTCCCGCGGTCCCGACGACCAGTCCGGTCGTGGCGGCCCGATGGCCGTACTCACACAGCAGGCGGCGCTGCTCGGCCAGCAACATGTCGTCAAAAGTAGGGGGTTGCGGTACCGGGCGGCAAACCTTCATTATCTGGTCTAGACCGGTTGCCGCCTGTCGGTGGTCGGCGAGCAGGGTTCCTCTACCTCTCCGGCGGTCGTGCGTCAACGGTTGGTAGAGGAATTTAGACCGCTATGTGCTGTTTCGTTGCCGGATAGCACTTCCCTGGCGTTTGGTTGCTACCGGATATGTCGCGAGGACATCACGGCTCGGTCTAGACCGGATGCGGGCCCTTGACGGTGGGCTCCAGGGATACGTACCTTCGGGCAAACGTTTAGGAAACTTTCCTAATTGATCCCCCGTGCAGGAGGGTTACATGTCCACATCGGCCAGTACGCCCGGAGATATCACCCGGCGGCAGATGCTCCGCCGGATCGGCATGACCGCTCTGATCGCCGGCCCCGGCGCAGGGATGCTCACCGCCTGCGCCACCGGCGGCGGCCCGGCCCCCGCCGCCTCCGCGGCACCCTCCGCGAGCGGCGCGGTCTCCGCGGCGAACCCGTTCGGCGTCGCCGCCGACGCGCCGCTCGAGGTCGTCATCTTCAAGGGCGGCCTGGGCGACAGCTACGCCACCGAGGTCCACGAGCCGCTGTACAAGAAGGCGTTCCCGCAGGCCCAGATCAAGCACGTCGCCACCCAGCAGATCGCCCAGACCCTGCAGCCGAGGTTCGCCGGCGGCGACGTCCCCGACATGATCGCCAACTCCGGCACCGACCTGATGGACAACGGCGCCCTGCAGCAGGAGGGCCAGCTCCTGGAGCTCACCGAGCTGTGGGACGCCCCCTCCATCGACGACCCGAGCAAGAAGGTGCGCGACATGGTCGCGCCGGGCACCGTCGAGTCCGGCCTCATCGACGGCAAGCCCTACCTGATGAACTACGTCTTCTCCGCGTACGGCCTCTGGTACGACTCCGCGCTGTTCGAGAAGAACGGCTGGACCCCGCCCAAGACCTTCGACGAGTTCAAGACCTTCGCCGAGACGGCGAAGGCGGCGGGGATCACCCCCTTCGCGTACGCGGGCAAGAACGCCTCCTACTACATGTACTGGATGATCCTCATCTCCGCCGCGAAGATCGAGGGCAACCAGATCCTCATCGACGTCGACAACCTCGCCGACGGCGTCTGGCAGCGCGACGCGATGAAGCAGTCCGCCGCAGCCTGGGCCGAGATCGCCAAATACATGGACAAGTCCTTCGAGGGCCTCATCCACACCGAGGTGCAGCTCCGCCAGAACCAGGGCAAGATCGCGCTGTACCCGTCGGGCTCCTGGCTGGAGAACGAGCAGAAGGAACAGACCCCCGAGACCTTCAAGTACGCGCTGACGCCCACCCCCAGCGTCACCGCCGCCGACAAGATGCCGTTCGAGGCCATCCGCGCCGCGGCCGGCGAGGCCTACATCGTCCCCGCCAAGGCGAAGAACCCCAAGGGCGGCCTGGAGTATCTGCGCATCATGCTCTCCAAGGAGGGCGCGCGCGGCTTCACCGAGAAGTCGGGCAACATCACCGTCGTGACCGGGGCCGCCGACGGCCTGGAACTGTCACCGGGCAACGCGAGCCTCAGCGCCGCGCAGACCGCCGCCGGCCAGAACATCGTCACCTTCAGCAGCTTCGAGAACTGGTACAAGGAGTTCGAGACCGAGCTGCGCAAGCAGACCAACGCGCTGATGTTCGGCCGCATCTCCGCCGACGAGTTCTGCGAGAAGGTGCAGAAGGCCGCCGACAAGACCAAGGCCGACTCGTCCATCACCAAGCAGGAACGGAAGGTGTAGCTTCCGATGCGGCAGGGCAAGTATCCGTTCATCGTCGGCTTTCTCGCCGCGCCGGTCCTCCTCTACGTGGTCTTCGTGATCAGCCCGTACATCCAGGCTTTCCAGATCTCGATGACCAACTGGAAGGGCATCTCGGCGAACCCTCAGTTCATCGGCCTGGAGAACTTCACCAGGCTCTTCGAGGACGAGGTCTTCTGGGCCGCGGTGCGGCACCACGGTGTTCTGCTGCTTGTCATGCCGCTGGTCACGATCGTGATCGCCCTGTTCTTCGCCTTCCTGCTCAACCTGAGCGGCGGGCAGCGGGACGGGCGGATGACCGGGATCTGGGGTTCGAAGGTCTATCGTGTGATCTTCTTCCTGCCCCAGGTCCTGGCCGTCGCCATCGTCGGCGTGCTCTTCCAGGCGATCTACCGCCCGGACGGGACCGGCGTGATCAACGGCCTGCTCGGCAAGGTCGGCATCGAGCCGGTCGGCTGGCTCATCGACCCGGACATCGCGCTGCTGTCGATCATCGCGGTGATGGTCTGGCAGGCCGTCGGCTTCTACGTGGTCCTGTTCTCGGCCGGCATGTCCTCCATCCCCAAGGACGTCTTCGAGGCCGCCGCGCTCGACGGCGCCGGCCGGTTCACCCTGTTCTTCAGGATCACGATCCCGCTGCTGTGGGACACCATGCAGGTCGCCTGGGTCTATCTCGGCATCGCCGCGTTCGACGCCTTCGCCCTGGTCCAGGTCCTCTCGGTCGACCGCGGCGGGCCCGACAACTCCACCACGGTGCTCCCGCTGGAGATCTGGCGTACGGCGTTCAACTTCTCCAAGTTCGGCTACGCCTCGGCGATGGGCGTGGCGCTGTTCTTCATGACCATCACGTTCGCCGCCCTCACCCTGCGCGTGACCCGGCGCGAGAGGATCGAGTTCTGATGGCTGCGCCTCCCACGGACACGGCTCGCAAGCCCGACGCCACCCGCCCCGCCGCCCCCGCGCGCGCCGGGCGCCGGGTGAGAAACCCGCTCGGGATCTTCGGTGCGCTCTCCCACGTCGCACTGCTGGTCTGGGCGATCCTGATCGTCGGCCCGATCCTCTGGACGTTCCTGTCCTCCTTCAAGACCAACACCGAGATCTTCGGGGACGCGATCACACTCCCCGCCTCGTTCGGCTGGGACGCCTGGGGCCGGGCCTGGGAGAAGGCCCACATCGGCCAGTACATGCTGAACACCGTCTTCGTGGTGGCGTGCAGCACGGCGGGCACCATGCTGCTCGGCTCGATGGCCGCGTACGTGCTGGCGCGCTACACCTTCCCCGGCAACAGGTTCATCTACTTCCTGTTCGTCTCGGGGATGACCTTCCCGGTCTTCCTCGCGCTGGTCCCGCTCTTCTTCGTGGTGAGAAACCTCGGCCTGATCGACACCCACTTCGGGCTGATCCTCGTCTACATCGCCTACTCGCTGCCGTTCACCGTCTTCTTCCTGTCGGCGTTCTTCAAGACGCTGCCCACCTCGGTGGCCGAGGCGGCGATGATGGACGGCTGCTCGCACACCCGGACGTTCTTCCAGATCATGGTGCCGATGGCGAGGCCGGGGCTGATCAGCATCACGATCTTCAACATCCTGGGCCAGTGGAACCAGTATCTTCTGCCGATCGTGCTGCTGTCGGGCAACGTCGAGGACAAGTGGCTGATCACCCAGGGCGTCGCCAACATCTCCACCAGCGCCGGGTACGAGGCCGACTGGCCGGGGCTGTTCGCCGCGCTGAGCATGGCCATCATCCCCGTCATGATCATTTACATCATCTTCCAGCGCCAGATCCAGTCGGGTCTGACCTCGGGCGCCGTCAAATGACCGGATCCGGTCAAATAAACGGTCTCGGCGAGTAATCCCGGAGGCGTCGTCGGGAGTCGTTCATATTCGGAACGACTCCTGTCCCCTTCTCCCGTGGAGAACCCGACACATGGCCCACCCCGACCAGGATTTCCCCTTCCCCTTCTTCGGCGCGGGGGAGGCGAGTTACTACATGTGGGCCGAGGTGCACGTACGCTTCGCCCGTCAGCCCAGCAGCTCCCAGCGTGCGGTCATCGTCGACACCGTCCCGGCGCCCCTGCGCGGGGCGATCGACTGGTGCGAGGGGCGCCAGCTCATGGTGGCGAGCGGCCTGCTCCTGCACGGCACGGTGGTCCGCACCTACCCGGTCGCCGACGGCGAGTCCGACCGCATCGGCGACGACGGCTGGCTGTACGCCGCACCCTCCCGGATCGCCGCGTTCAACGCCGACATCGAGCGATGGCTGCTCCGCATCAGCCGCGAGTGCCCGATCCTGGCCGCCTACCGCGCCGAGGACCCCGACAGCGGGGGCACCCGCCTGTCGGGCTGGCACGAGTGGAGCCTCGCCAGGCTGCCCGAACTGCTGTCCGAGCTGGAGCCCCTCCTCGACCAGGCCAGCCACGCCACCTCCATGGCCCAGGGCATCATGGCCATGGCCAGGCGCGCCGGAAGCCTGCCCAGGCTTGGTGTCCTCGCCGGAGACATGATCTCCTGGGGGGATGAACCTGCTTGACGACTCCACGGTGGACGCTCGGCTGACCGGCCTGCCCGAGTGGCGGCGCGAGGGCGACGAGATCCGCCGCACGATCAACGCCACCGATTTCCCGACCGCGATCCGCATCGTGGACGAGATCGCGGTGGAGGCCGAGAAGCTCGACCACCACCCCGACATCGACATCCGCTGGCGCACCCTTCACCTGGCGCTCAGCACACACAGCGCGGGCGGCCTGACGGAACTCGACTTCACCCTGGCCGCCCGCATCGACGAGATCGCCTCGGCCAACGCCTGAACCGCTCCCGCGCCGATCACGTCTCGCGCTTCCCGGCGGCATGGCCGAGAGTGGTCAATGCTCAGAGTGATCATATGATTACTGGATATGGTGAGCTCTGCTCTTCTCCGGCCGCTCAAGGAGATCGTGGATGCGCATCATGGGAGTTCTCGCCGCCGTGGCTCTGCTCTGCGCGGGCTGCGGTGATCAGGCCGCCGATCCGGCCGGGCGCGGCCCGGCCGTGGCGTCGGCCACCCCGGGCGCCCGCGAGATGCGTCTCGTCGGGGGCGGCACGTTCACCGATCCGGCGCCGCGCGCCTCCGCCATCGTCTACGACACCCGGCTGGTGCCGCCGGGAGCCTGGGCACAGGTCAACGTGGAGTCCGGGGCGGTGCTCGCCACCGCCACGGTCACCGTGAAGGGCATGCTCCCCGGGCGCACGTACGGGGCGCACCTGCACGTCAACCCGTGCGGCTTCAAACCGGAGGACGCCGGGCCGCACTACCAGCACTCCCACACCCACGCGAGCGCCGAGAACGAGGTCTGGCTCGACTTCACCACCGACGCCCAGGGCGCCGCCACCGGCACCGCCACCCAGGACTGGGCGCTCGTCCCCGGGCGGCTCCCCAGGTCGCTCGTGATCCACGCCGAGCCCACCCGCAGCACGGGTCCCGAGGCCGGCGCGGCCGGTCTTCGCATCGCCTGCGTCACCCTCGTCGAGCGCTGAGCCCGGCACCGGATGGCCGGTGCCGGACCGCGCTCAGGCGTGGCCGGCGGGGATGGTGCCGAGGCGGCCCGCCTGGTAGTCCTCGAACGCCTTGGCCAGCTCCGCCTGGGTGTTCATCACGAACGGCCCGTAGTGCGCCACCGGCTCGCCGATCGGACGGCCGCCGAGCACGATGACCTCCAGGTTGGGGCTACGGCTCTCCTGCGTACCGGCGGCCGAGAGCGTGATGGACTCGCCGTCGGTGCCCAGCCCGGGCAGGTTGCCGAAGCCGTCGAAGACGGCCAGCTGACCCGACTCGATCGGCTGCCGGTCGCCGCCGACGGTGCCGCGTCCCGACAGGACGTACGCGAGCGCGTTGAAATCCTTGCGCCAGGGGAGCGTCAGCTGGGAACCGGGGCTGAGGGAGGCGTGCAGCAGGGTGATCGGCGTCCGGGTGGAGCCGGGGCCGGTGAACTCGCCGACCTCGCCCGCGATGAGGCGGACCAGTGCTCCACCGTCGTGGCTGCTGAGAAGGACGACATTGGTCCTGCCGATGTCCTGATACTTCGGTGCGACCATCTTCTCCTTGCCCGGCAGGTTGACCCAGAGCTGGATCCCGTGGAACAGGCCGCCCTTGGCGACCAGCCACTCCGGGGGAGCCTCCTTGTGCAGGATGCCACCGCCGGCCGTCATCCACTGCGTGTCGCCGTCGGAGATCGTGCCGCCGCCGCCGTGCGAGTCGGCGTGGTCCATCACGCCGTCGATCATGTAGGTGACGGTCTCGAAGCCCCGGTGCGGGTGCCAGGGGGTGCCCTTGGGCTCGCCCGGCGCGTAGTCGACCTCGCCCATCTGGTCCATCATGATGAACGGGTCGAGATACTGGGACTTGATCGTCGCGAGTGCCTTGCGGACCGGGAATCCCTCTCCCTCGAATCCGCTCGGCGCGGTGGTGACGGCCAGCACCTGGCGCTCGCGGGTCGCGTTCAGCGGCTGCGGCAGGCGGGGCAGGGTCAACGGGTTCTCAACGGTCACGGCGGGCATCTTGGATTCCTTCCTGCGATGTTCGCCGGTGACAACTCGGTTGATGTTTCAACTATTCCTTGCCGGGTCGGCCAACGCGAAGCCGCCTCGGCTCAGCGAGATCAGTTCGGGGGTCGCGACCCGCTCGTCCAGCGCGCCGGCGGGGTCGCTGGTCAGCGCGGTCACGACGTAGGTCCTCCCGGTGGCCGAGCGTGCCAGGTACGACAGGTCGAGGACCCCCAGCTCCGAACCGCCCTTGGCCCAGACCGTCGGCCACTTCTTCTTGTCGAGCTTGATCCCGAGGTCGTTGGCCGACATCACCGCGCTCACCTGCTTGCCCCCCAGCTTGAGGAGCCCGGCGTAGGCGCGGCAGACGTCACGGGGTGAGCCGAACCACTCCAGAGTGTCGATCTCCCTGGGCTTCTGCCAGAGCACGATGTCCGACAGCGACTGTCCGGCGACCGTGTCCTTGAGGTAGGCGCGCTTGCCCGCGGTGTCGAGTGCCAGGTAGGCACGGGCCTGCGCCGGGTGGTTCACGCCCTTGAGCAGGAAGACCTCGCGCGTGGTGAGGAACGGGATGTTCCGGGTGGCGTGGCTCGACCACTGCCGTACCTTCGCCTCCACCGCCTTGCGGCCGACCGTGTGGATCAGGATGTCGGTGGCGGTGTTGTCGCTGATCGAGATCATCAGCTTGGCGGCCTCCTTCACCGTGGTGGTGCTGCCGTCCGGACGGCCCGTCAGCCCGTCCTCGCCCAGGCTCTTCCACTCGGGCTTGATCGTGAGCTTGGTGTTCCAGCTCAGCTTGCCGTCGCGGACCTTCTCGGCCACGGCGCCCAGCACGTACAGCTTGAAGATCGAGCCCAACGGCCGGGCCGTGTCCGGCGCCACGGCGTGCGCGACGTCGCACCTGCCCCGCGAGTCGATCTCGGCGGAGAGGAAGCCCACGCGCGGTGCGACCTCGCGGAGCCGGGCGTCGAGCTGCTTCCAGTTTTTGGGAGCGGCGGGTACGGAGGGCTCCGGAGGCGTCAGCCCGAGCAGGTTGATCTTCCCGTCGCCGTCCACACCGAGCTGCAGGACGAACGCCTGCTCGCCGATCGCCCCGGTCCCGGCCAGCGCGGACGGCGTCTCCTTGGTCAGCTTCTCCAGGCGGAATCCCTTCGACGCCTGCAGGAAGGCGTTGACACCGTTGACCGTGAGCGACGACAGGTAGCCGGAGTTGAGATGCTCCCCGAGCTCGCTCTCCGAGAGCGGTGCCCGGTCAGGCGCGCCGAGGAACCAGCGCAACTGCCGGCCGGCGGGGCTGTCGGGGATCTCCGGCTCGGCGAGAACGCCTCCGGTCGTGATCGCTCCCGACGTGGTCGTCTCGGCCGTGGCCGCTTCTGACGCGACCGTCCCCGCGGTGACCACGGAGGTGGCCGCTCCCGTGGTGACCACCTCCGTGACCGCTGAGGCGGGGACGGCCAGTGGCAGGGCCGTCGCTGGAACGGCCGCGACGGCGACGGCGACGGCGAGCAGGCGCTTCGATCGGAACGGCAACCGCATGAGGTTCTCCTTCGGATGGTCTCCGGCGTTGCGGCCATCTCCCCGATGGCCCTCATCCGAAACTAGAAAGAGCTCCCGGCTCACGACACCCGGCGGCCCTCCGTCTCGCGGGTGCGGCGAACCGCACCGGATGTGCGGACAACCCCCTGGACGGCGGAGCCGGTGGCAGGTCACCCTACGTGCCATGACGTCCACGGCCTCCCACCCCGTCCCGGCACCCGCGTCGTCGCCGGGTCCGTCGGCGTCCACCACCTCGACCCGCGTCCTCGCCACGTCGATGGCCGCGGTGTCGGTGGCCGGGATCGTCGCGGGCGTCCTGCTGACGGCGGGCATGTCCGTGCCGTTCAGTGAGTGGTTGTTCCTCGCGGCCTGCGCGGTCCTGCCGTCGGTCGGCCTGCTCATCGCGCTGAGGCGCTCCGACAACCCCTACGGCTGGCTGCTGCTCGCCGCCGCCTGCTGCCTCGGCCTCGGCCTTCTCGGGGTGGGCATCCTGACGACGTACGGAGACGGGAGCGGCCCTCTCGCCGTGGCCGCCGTGCTGCTGACCTCGGCGCTTCCCGTCTTCTACGGCCTGAACTGGGTCTTCGTCCCGCTGATCTTCCCCGACGGCAGGTTGCCCTCGCCGCGCTGGCGCCCGGTCGCCTGGATCGCCGTAGTGGCGATCTTCCTGCACTGGCTGGGCATCCTGCTGAGCCCGGACGAGGTATACGCGTTTCTCCCGTACGGCAACCCGCTGGGGCTCGAAGGCATGGCGGGGCTGCTCGCCGCGCTGGTGGGCGGGTTCGGGCAGCTCGCGGCCTTCCTCGTGTCACTGTCGGTGCTGGTCTCCCTCGTCTTGCGCGCTCGGCGCGGACCCCGCACCGAGCGCCGCCTTCTCCGCTGGATGGCCCTGGGGGTGGCGGCCGGCTTGAGTGGTTCCGTGCTGACGGTGATCCTCGAGCAGGTCGGGCAGATCGGGCAGGGAGGCCACGCGCTGAGCTGGCTCGGCGTCATGACGGCGATGGCGGCCCTGCCCGTGGTGATCACCACGGCTGTGTTCCGCCACAACCTGCTCGACATCCGGGTGGGCATCAGGGGCTCCAGACTCTTCCTGATCTTCGATCTCAGGCCCACGGTGGACGAACTCCTGACGGAGCTCGGGCCTGGCCTGGAGGAGGTGGAGCCCGTGAAGCAGCTGGGAAGGCTGGCGGAGGCCGTACGGGCGGGCCTGGAGACGCGGTGGGCCGCCGTGGCGCTCGCGGACGGCACACGGGTGGTGGCGGGCAGGGAGGACGGCGAGGCCGTGCTCACCGTCCCGGCAGGGCTGGGGCACATCGCCTGCGGGCCCAAGGTCGTGGGGCGCCTCAACGCCGAGGATCGCAGGCTGCTCGGCTCGCTCGCGGTGCCGATCGGGCTGGCGATCCAGAGCGCGGGCCTGGCGGCACGCCTGGTCAACGCCCAGGAGGCCGAGCGGCGGCGGATCGAGCGCAACATCCACGACGGGGCGCAGCAGCAACTCGTCGCGCTGATCGCGGGGTTGGAGCTGGCCCGCGCCACCGGCGGCGGCCCCGACAGCTTGACGCTTCTGCGCGAGCAGGCTCGCCAGACCCTCGCCGACCTGCGGGAACTGGCGGCGGGCATCCACCCGTCCGTGCTCAGCCAGGGCGGTCTGGCCGAGGCGGTCGAGGAACGCTGTTCGCGGCTGCCGGTGGCCACGACCGTGACGGTCGATCCCGCGCTTCGCTCGCGGCGCTTTCCCGACGAGGTCGAGGGAGCCGTGTACTTCACGGTCAGCGAGGCCATCGCCAACGCGCTCAAGCACGCCGACGCCTCCAGGATCGAGGCGCGGCTG
Organism: Streptosporangium sp. NPDC049046; assembly: GCF_040649155.1. Lineage (NCBI taxonomy): Bacteria > Bacillati > Actinomycetota > Actinomycetes > Streptosporangiales > Streptosporangiaceae > Streptosporangium > Streptosporangium sp. NPDC049046. The sequence continues at coordinate 43,593 of NZ_JBEZEZ010000011.1, forward strand.
GCCTGGTCGGGCGGGCGCCTGCGGGCGGCGGTCTCCGACGACGGCAGGGGCTTCGAGCGGGACGGGTCAGGCCATGGGGGCCTGGGCGCGCTCGCCGACCGGATGGCCGCGCTCGGCGGCGGCCTCGACGTCTCCTCGACGCCCGGCGAGGGCACCCTGGTCAGCGCCTGGGTTCCCGTCCCGGACTGAGGCGCGGAACGGGGGCAGGGGCGACGCGTTCGGCCCGTGCGTCGGGCTGACGGGCTGGAGTGACGGGCTGGGGTGGCAGGCCGACCGATGGGCCGGAGGGAGAGGGGGCAGAACAGGCCGGGAGACCGGGTCAGCCGAAGACCGCGGGCGGGGGGACAGGGATGACCACGGCGTCGCCGTCGTGCAGGGGCCGGGCTCCGGCGATGAAGTTGACGATGTCGTCGCCGTACACGCAGCGGGCCTGCGTGAGGCCGCCCGCGGCCCTGCGGGTGAGACCGGAGACGGGCAGGGGCAGGCGGGAGGCGGCGACGATGAGGTTGCCGAAGCGCCGTCCCCGCATGACGCCGGGTTCGGCGAGCAGTACGACCTGGGGGAAGGTGCCGCGGACGGTGGCGAGCACCCGGCGGACGAAGGCTAGTCCTTTGCCGTCCGCGACGTTGATCAGCACGGTGCCGTCCGTGCGCAGGACGCGGGCGACGTCGCCCATGTACTCGGAGGTGGCGAGCTCGATCGGCATCGTGGCGCCGCTGAAGGCGTCCAGCACGAGCAGGTCGGCGGAGGCGTCGCCGAGTCCGGCGGTGGCGGTGCGGCCGTCGAGGATCCTGACCTTGAGCCGGGGCACCGACTTCAGCCGGAGCTGGTCCCTGACGAGCTGGACGAGCCCTTCGTCCGGCTCGGCGACGATCTGCCGGGACCCCGGGCGGGTCGCCGCGACGTAGCGGGGCAGGGTGCAGGCGCAGCCGCCCACGTGCACGGCGTCCAGCGGACCCTCGCGGAGGAGGTCGACGACGTCGGCCATCAGCCGGACGTACTCGAAGTCGAGGTAGGTGGCGTCGTCGAGGTCGACGTACGACTGCGGCACACCGTCCTTGGAGACCACCCAGCCGGAGGGCCGGTCGAGGTCCTGCAGGAGGTCGACCTCGCCGAAGGTCACCGGATACCGTCCCGGCATCGGCTCCCGCGCTTCCCGCCTGCCCATCGGTGCGGTCCTCTTTTCCCTGATGCGAATCCGTGGGTTCCTGATGCGAACCCGAGGGGAAACCATATGCGCAGTGGCGACCGGTCGGCGTCCGGGTGGGGCGGATCACCATCTCGTACGGTCCGGCGTGCGGCGCCTTGTTCTCGCCGAGGTTCTCGCCGACTCGACGCCGTGTAGGACGGATCACAACCTACGAACGCGTAACTTACGCTACCGTAGGTTTATGGCCACGTCCCTCACGGAAACGCTCACAGAGTCCGTCAAGCCGCGCCTGCGCGGCTGGTTGCATGCGGGGACGCTGCCCGTGGCGCTCGTCGCGGGCTTCGTCCTCGTCGCGCTGGGTCCCACCCTGGAGGCGAGGCTCGCCGCCGTCGTCTACGCGATCACCTCCGGCCTGCTCTTCGGCATCTCGGCCACCTATCACCGGGGGAAGCTCTCCCCGGGCCTGGAGGAGGTGCTGCGGCGCCTCGACCACGCCAACATCTACCTGATCATCGCGGGCACCTACACCCCGTTCGCGCTGCTCGCCCTGGACGGTGTGGCGGGCGCGGTGGTGCTCGGCGTGATCTGGACCGGCGCGATCGCCGGGGTCCTCTTCCGGGTGCTGTGGACCGGCGCTCCCCGGTGGCTCTCGACCGCGCTCTACATCGGCCTCGGCTGGACGGCCGTTTTCGTGCTGCCCCAGCTCGTGGAGGGTGCGGGGATGGTCGCGGTGGCCCTGCTCTTTCTGGGCGGGGTGCTCTACACGGCGGGCGGGATCGTGTACGGCATGCGCAGGCCCGACCCCTCGCCCGGCTGGTTCGGCTTCCACGAGGTCTTCCACGCCTTCACCGTCGCCGCCTACCTGGCGCAGTACGTGGCGGTCTCGCTGGTGGTCTACGCGGCGACGTGATCCTCCCCGCCGCCTTGTCGCACGACAGGCCGATTTGACCGGCTGATGGTCTCGGCGGGGGCGGGCTCGGGGAAGGAGAACGGTCATGCGGGAAGGCCGGGCCGCGCGGTCCGATATTCACGCCCGGGTCGCGCGTATGCAAGAAAATCTTCACAAGAACCGGCCTTGACACGTAATGTCTCCGTGTAGATGTGCGAACAGCGGGGGATCATCTTCTCGGATCACCGTGGAGGGGACATGGACGTTCATGGCCGTCTCGCCCGTCACCTGCTCGTCGACGGCTATCGGCTCGTACTGGACCTGGAACGGAGCCGGGGGTCCCGGCTCGTCGACGCCCGCACCGGCCGGAGCTACCTCGACTTCTACTCCTTCTTCGCCTCGGCCCCGCTCGGGGTGAACCCGTTCGACGACGATCCGGAGTTTCTGGCTCTGCTCGGCAGGGTCGCCGCGAACAAGCCCGCCAACTCCGACCTCTACACCGCCCACCTCGCCGACTTCGCCGAGACGTTCGCCCGGGTGCTCGGTGATCCCGAACTGCCGCACCTGTTCTTCGTGGAAGGCGGCGCCCTCGCCGTGGAGAACGCGCTCAAGTGCGCCTTCGACTGGAAGAGCCGCCTCAACAGTTCGCGGGGACACTCGCCGGAACTCGGCACCAAGGTCCTCCACCTCACCCGGGCCTTCCACGGGCGCAGCGGCTACACCCTCTCGCTGACGAACACCGACCCGATCAAGACCGACCGCTTCCCGAAGTTCGACTGGCCCAGGATCGAGGTGCCCGCGATCCACCTCGGCGACGTCGAGGCGGCCGAGGAGCGGTCCCTGGCCGCGGCGCGGGCGGCCTTCGAACGCCACCTCCACGACATCGCCTGCTTCATCGCCGAGCCCATCCAGGGAGAGGGCGGCGACAACCACATGCGGGCGGAGTTCCTGCTCGCCATGGAACGGCTCTGCCACGAGCACGACGCCCTCTTCGTCCTGGACGAGGTGCAGACCGGCGCGGGGACCACCGGAACCCCCTGGGCGTACCAGCAGCTGGGCCTGCGTCCCGACGTCGTGGCCTTCGCCAAGAAGGTCCAGGTGGGCGGGATCATGGCGGGCCGCAGGGTCGACACGGTGCCGGGCAACGTGTTCCAGGTCAGCGGCAGGATCAACTCCACCTGGGGCGGTGGGCTGGTCGACATGGTCCGCTCCCGCCGGATGCTGGAGATCGTGGAGCGTGACGGCCTGATCCCGCGTGCGGGAAGGCTCGGCGCCGAGCTCCTCGCGGGGTTGCTGGAGATCCAGGAGCGCTTTCCCGACCTGGCGGAGAACGCGCGTGGACGCGGCCTGATGTGCGCCTTCGACCTGCCGGACGCCGTGGAGCGCGATCTCCTGGTGGCCCGCCTGCGGGAGGAGGAGGGCGTGCTCGTCCTGCCCTGCGGAGAGCGGTCGGTACGGTTGCGTCCGGCGCTCTCGATCACCTCGGCGGAGCTGGGGGAGGGCACGTCCGCCATCGCCCGGGCCCTGGAGGCGTCCCGCTGCCTGCGGCTCACCGCCTAGCACGGACCTGACGGTCCCGGGCCGGCGGGCGCTAGTGGCGCTGTGGCTCCTCGCGCGCGGCCCGTTCCAGCCACAGGTCGATCGCGGTGACCCGCGAGTCGACGCCGAGCTTGGCGTATATCCGGTTCACGTGGTTCTTCACGGTCTTCTCGCTCAGGAACAGGTGCTGGGCGATCTGCCCGTTGGAGCGCCCCATCGCGATCAATTCCATGACCTCGGTCTCACGCCTGCTCAGATCCGTAACGGCTCTGGGCTCCGCGTCGAACGGGGCATCGTCGACTCTCATCCGGCCTCCGTGGCTGAAACACGGTCAGGTCGCCGAAACCCCCGGTCCTAACGGCGTTGCGATAGCAGCGAGCATAACCTGCAATATCCACTTTTGGTGGGTAATAGTGCCGGAAATGCGGAACGGCCGGTCCTTAAGGACCGGCCGTTCCAGTGGGGTGAGCGAGGGGACTTGAACCCCCGACATCTAGGACCACAACCTAGCGCTCTGCCAACTGAGCTACGCCCACCATCGCCGCCGCAGCAGCACATGAAAAGTGTAGCGGTCTTTGGGAGTCGTTTCGTACGGGGTTTCTCGTGAAACGTTCAAGGCCTGCGCGTGGACACGCTCTCGGCCAGTTCCCTCGCGGTGGCGGAATCGGGGCCAGGCTGGGACACGAAGACCGCCGCGCGGTAGTAACGCAGCTCCCGGATGCTCTCGACGATGTCGGCGAGCGCCCGGTGGCCGCCCTGCTTCTCCGGCGAGGCGAAGTAGACACGGGGGTACCAGCGGCGGGCTAGCTCCTTCACCGAGGAGACGTCGATCATCCGGTAGTGCAGGAACCCGTCCACGGCGGGCATGTCGCGGGCGAGGAAGGAACGGTCCGTGGAGATGGAGTTGCCGCACAGCGGGGCCTTCTTCGGCTCCCGGATGTGGCCCCTGATGTATTCGAGCACCATGGACTCGGCCTCGGCCAGCGTGACGCCGCCCTCCAGTGCCTCCAGCAGGCCGGAGGCGGTGTGCATCTCCCGCACCACCTCCGACATCTGCTCAAGGGACTCGGGCGGGGGCTTGATGACCACGTCCACCCCCTCGTCAAGCTGGTTCAGCTCGCCGTCGGTGACCACGCAGGCCACCTCGACAAGCGCGTCACGGCCAAGGTCGAGCCCGGTCATCTCACAGTCGATCCAGACCAGCAGGTCACTCATAGCCCTCAGGGTAGTACTCACTTCAGGGCAGCTTGAATGACTTGATCACCTTGTCTACTGCAGATATGTCTAGATTGTCCGGTATGGAGACGTAGGCCAGCGCCGGACGGGTGTTCTCGCCACGATCGACGATCAAGAACGCGGCCCGCTCCCGCTTCCACTTCCAGCCGTTGACCTCGGACTGCTCGGAGAAGTCCAGGTCGAAGACGAGCAGCCAGGCGTCCTTGCCGCTCACCTTGACGGCCTTGTCCTCGACGATGTTCCGCTTGTGCGGAGGGCTGTAGAAGGCGGGCTCCACGACCTGCAGCAGGGTCGCGGCGGCCGAACGCAGGCTGCCGACGCCCTGGTAGCCGTACTGGTCGGGAAGCTCGCCGGTGAGCACGTTGCCGAGCCAGTCGCCGCCCCTGCCGTCGAAGTTCTCCTGGGCGACGGCGATGGCCGCGCTGTTCCAGACGAACCCGAGCCCGCCGCCGACGGTGGGAGGCACCTCCCAGGGCCCCTCGGGCATTTCGAACGACAGGCCGGTCACCGGGTCCGTGACGCGCCCGTCCACAGCCTGGGGCGGCGCGCTTCCCGAGGGCGCGGGCGTCGCCTCGGGAGTCGGCTCGGTGGGCTCCAGGCTCGCCGTGGGGGGTGGTGTCCGGGGCACGGGAGACCTGCCCGCGGTGTTCGTGCCGTCGGGGTTCACCAGGGACATCGCGGCGACCACGATCACGATCACGAGGATCAGCGCGCCTCCGCCTCCCAGGATCCACGGGAGAGGGCTGCTCTTGCGCGGCGGAGGCCCGGACGGGTAGCCGCCGTGCGGCGGCATGGGCATCTGCGCCGTGTCGCCGTTCGGCGGCCCGCCGCCCCACAGTGGCTGTCCCGTGCCCGCTGCCCCGGGGCCGGCCTGCTGGGTCCACTGGCCGGTGGGACCACCCCCGTGTGCCCCTTCCCGGGCGGGAGGCGGGCCCGCCTGCCGGGAGTCGGGCCCCGCCGGGTGCTGCTGGAGGGAGGGGCCGGTCCGCGGCCCTTCCGCCGTGCCCTGTCCGGCGGGAGCGTCCGCCTGGTGGGTGGCGTCGGTCCACTGGTTGCCGTCCCACCACCGCAACAACGGTGAGCCGTAGGGATCGGGGTACCAGCCGGAGGGGGTCTGCGTGGTCATGGCCGCCAGAGTAGTAAGAACGGCTTTGTGTCGCATTGTGGACCTTGGTGATCAATCATGAACATTTGTAGGCGAAGGTAGCCTTGTCCTGGATCTTCTTCCCCTCGGGTACCGGGGAGAGCAGCACCAGGGTGGCGGTTCCCTTGAAACTTCCCTCACCCTTGACCGTCCACTCCAGGCTCACCTCGTGAGAGGTCGTCCCGGACGGGATCTGGTCGGTCTGCGCGATCGGTTTCTTACGATCGCTCCGCTTCCACTGGTAGCGCACCTCGCCGCCCGCGCCGTTGGTGGACAGCACGCCGGTGATCTTTACCGTGGTGTCGCATCCCTGCGTCTTCTTCGGGGCGCTGACGTCCACCTTCGTCACCTCCAAAGGCATCGCCGAACCCCGGAACAGCCAGAGTGCCAGCGCGCCCACGACCATCAGCGCGAGGATCACCGAGGCGAGGATCGTACGGCCGCGTCTGCGACGCGCACGGGGGGCCGCGCCCGCGTCGAGCCTGCCGGAGGGCGGTTCGGTCTGCTGCTGGTCCCTTCCGGCCCGCCAGAGCTGGGCTGCCGTGGTCTCGGAGGGCACCCCGGGACCGAACCGCATGACCACCTCCTCGGCCCCCCGCCGGTCGCCCCCGGGGGCCCACTCGCCGGTCTCCTGGGCGCGCGGCTCATCGGCCCTCGGGACGTGCAGCAGGGTCGCGACCTCCCCCTCGTCCGGGGCAGGCCGTACGGGGGTCGCGGCACCGCCCGGAGCGGGTGCCTCGTGCGCCGGCCACAGGTGCAGGGTCTCCACGAGCCTGTCACGGGTGGTGAACCCGGACGGCAGCACGTCGCGCCCGGCGAGCAGCGCGTCACGCGCGGGGGCGAGCCCTCTGGTGGAGGCCGTGGCCGCCGCCCTCTCCAGCAGCGCCGCGGCACCGCGATCGGCCGAGGCCCAGGTCGCGGCGAGCCCTCGGGCGAGCGACGCCCAGGCCGCCACGTCACGTTCCGGTGCGGTGGGGCGGCCGAGAAGGGCGTCGGCCAGCCCTCGCCCGGTGAGCAGCGCCGACCCGTCCGAGGCGATCACCACGGTGCCCGGGTGAACCTGTCCGTGGGCGAGCCCGGCGGCGTGCACGGCCAGCAGCGTCTGTGCGGTCTCCACCAGGACGGTGGCCGCGCTGCCCGCGTCGGGCCGGGACGATCCGGGCGAGAAGGCCGGCCCGGCCGAGAGCAGGTCGCCCACCGTCGGATCGACCGGTTTCGAGGTGATCAGCCAGACCTCGTCCCTCGCCGTGATGAGGTCGGCGACCGGGACCAGCCCGGTCACGCCGCCTCTCGCGAGCCCGCGATCGGCGAGCACGGCCGCGACCAGCCGCTCGCGCGCCGCGGGATCGGCGACCAGCCGCGGGTCGAATCTGAGCGCGCCGGCCGGTCGTCCGTCGGGCGCGACGGCCGACGACCAGACTCCCAGGTCGTCCGCCCGGGTACGGCCGGTCAGCCGGAACCCGGCGATGTCTCCGCGATCGGTGCTCATGGGGTGATATTCATGATCGCGATCGTTCCCCTGTCTACCGGTCTACCGGCGTCTCCGGTGCCGTCCCGTCATGCCGCGCTTGACGGCCAGTGTGAACGGTACGAGACCGCTCGTCACCAGGCCCAGTGCGAGGAACGCCGCGGGGGTCGTCTCGACCGGCGGCAAAGGTGAGCTGGAGAGGGTGGGAGGCGGCTCGGTGCCCGGCGAGGAGGGGTCCGTGCGGGTGGGAGTGGGCTCCGGGGGCGGTCCCGACGGCGTTCGCGTAGGGGGCGTCCGGGTCGGCTGGGCCGTGGGCTGGGTGGGGGCGGCCGTCGGCCGGGTCGGGGTGGCCGACGGTGGCGGGGTCGTGGGACGGTCGGGGTCGCGGGGACCGTCCAGGGTGGTGCTCTCCTCCGGGGTGGGCTCCGTGGACGGCCGCCGCGTCGGGGTCCTCGTCGGCCTCGTGGTTGGCCTCGTGGTGGGCCTCGCCGACGCTGTGGGCGTCGCGGCCGCCGACGTCGCGGTGGGTGCCACGGGCGGAGGACCGGAGGTGGTCGTGGTGCTCGGGGTCGGCGTCGGGGTGGGGGTGCCCGCGGACGGAGACTCCTCCACCGGCTCGTCGAGCTCGTCCGGGTCGTCCTCGGGGGCGAGCGTCTCCAGCGGGTCGGAGGGGGAGGGACTGTGCGAGGTGACGGCACCCTGCGACTGGATCTCCGTGGGGTCGCCGGAGCCGACCAGCACCGCGGTCAGCCCGCCGATCACCGCGATGCAGCCGACACCGACGAGGATCTTGATGCCCAGCCTGCCGACCGAAGAGGTTCTCGTCCCGTCGAGGTCGCCGCCGTCGAGCTCGGTCATGGCCAGCGAGGTGTCGGCCCCGGGAACGGGCACCTCCATCGGGAACATCCCGGCGAGCAGCCCGGCGACCGCGGCCAGGCGACGCCGGCCGCGGTCCTGCCAGTCGGGGCCGTAGGCGTCGGCGGCCACCGCTTCGAGTTCGGTGAGGAACGCGCTCGCGGTCGGCGGCCGGTCGGCGGGGTGCTTGGCCAGGCCGCGTTCGACCAGTCCCTGCAGGGCGGAGGGCACCTCCTCGACCGGCGGCGGCATGATCTGGTGCTGGCGGGCCAGCGCGGCGACGTTCGTGGCGCGGAAGGGCCGGGTGCCGGTCAGGCATTCGAAGAACACGACGGTGGCGGCGTAGACGTCGGTGGCGGGTCCCGCGGGACCGCCCACCCACTGCTCGGGGGCCATGTAGGGCGGCGTGCCCGCCGGGAGGTCGCCGTCGCCGGAACGGACCGCGATGCCGAAGTCGACGAGCTTGCTCCTCCCGTCGGCCTCCACCATCACGTTCTCCGGCTTGAAGTCGCGATGTACCACGCCCGCCGAGTGCGCGGAGGCGAGCCCCAGGAGCGAGCCCTTGAGCACGAGCAGCGCCGCCTCGGGACCGGTCGGCCCCTCGGAGCGCAGCAGCGCGCGCAGGGGGACGCCGTTGATCAGCTCCATGACGATGGCCGCGCCGTCGCCGGTTTCCACGTAGTCGTACAGCCGGACGGAGTGCGGGCTGCTCAGGGCGTTGAGCAGCCTCGCCTCGTGCCGGAAGCGCGCCACGAACCCGACGTCGCTCCTGAGCTCGTCGGACAGATACTTGATCGCGACCATGATGCCGTCGGCGTCGTGCCGAGCCATCACCACACGCCCGGCCGCACCGGCGCCCAACTCGCGGATCTCGGTGTATCCGGGGACTCGCCAGGCCGATGGCGTGCCGTACATAACGGTCTCCTCAGTTGTCTGGGCCCCCACCCATAACAGACGAACCGCAGCTTAGCGATAGATAACGGCATTCCGCTCATTAACCGGGGATCAGTCTCACAGAGTGGAGCTGATCAGTGATTATCCACCGTGGCCGGCCCGGACGGGCGGCTTTCGCGACAGGACCGAAATCCCGATCAATCCTCGGTTTTCGGCGCTACGTCGCGGTTCGCCGGCGGCCTCACGACAGCCCGCCGGGCACCGGCGACCGGCTCCTCCACCGACGCGGTGGATTGAGCCGGTCGCCGGTGCCCGGCGGCGATGCGGGTGCGGGTGCGGGCAGGAAGGCTTTCGAAGTGCTTCCCGCGGCTAGAGCGGGAGGTTCGCGGTCGGCATCTCCGACGGGGCGGGCATGGTCCTCGACGCGATGTGCTCGGGCACGGCCAGGTCCGCGGTGAGCGCGGGGTCGGGCTCGGGGGCTCCCCAGGACTGGTGGAGCGGCAGGACCCCGGCCCAGATCGGCAGCTCGTAGTCCTCGTCCTCGTCGACCGGCGGGCCCTGGCGCACCTTCACCGACGCCTCCTCAAGGGACAGGGCGAGCACCATGGTCGCGGCGAGCTCCTTGCGGGTGGGCTTGCGGGCGGCCTCCCACTGGCCGGGGGCGAGCTGCTCGGTGATCGCCCGCAGCGCGGCGAGGTGCTCCTCGGGGTCCTCCACCCGGCGGGCGCGGCCGTAGACCATGGCGCAGCGGTAGTTGACCGAGTGGTTGAAGGACGAGCGGGCGAGCACGATGCCGTCCAGGTGGGTCACCGTGACGCAGACCTCGTCCGCGTCGCGCAGGGAGGTCGCGCCGGTGGAACCGTGCAGGTAGAGGGTGTCGTCTATCCGGCCGTAACCGGTGGGTACGACCATGGGGAAGCCTCGGCTCACGACGCCCAGGTGGCAGACCAGTCCGGCGTCCAGCACCGCGTACAGGTCCTCGCGGGAGGTCCTGGCCTTGTCCTTCGCGCGGTTGAGGGTGGTACGGGGAGTCGTAGAGAGCATGACCCTAACCTAGAAAGAAGTGGATACCGAGAACACGTCCACTCTAATGCTCTTACAGGAGACCACTTTGCCACGCCCTTCCGTCGACCTACCCGTATCGGTGGACCGTGAGGCGGGCACGGCGCTCGCCGTCCAGCTCGGCGACAGCCTCAGGGATGCCATGCGCGGTGGCGCCCTCACCTCGGGGGAACGCCTGCCCTCCACCCGTGCCCTCGCCCGCCAGCTCGCGGTGAGCCGCACCGTCGTCACCGAGGCATACCAGCAGCTGTACGCGGAGGGCTGGGTCGAGGGACGCCACGGCTCGGGCACCTACGTGGCCGAGATGACGTTTCCCGCCGTGGAGGAGAGAGGGCTGCGGGCCCCCGTCCCCGTGCCGGTCGAAGGGGGCGACCACGGGGGGTGGAACGGCTACCGGAGCGAGAGCGGGCAGGGGGTGATCGACCTGCGCCCGGGGCGGCCGTGGGTCCACGACTACGACAGGGCGGCCTGGCGCAGGGCCTGGCGGAGAGCGGCCGACCTGCCGCCGGTGAGCGACCCCGACCCGCGCGGCCTGCCGAGGCTGCGCGCCGCGCTGGCCGAGCATCTCCGCAGGACCAGGGCGATCCCCGTCGGCCCGGAGAACGTGATGGTCACCCGGGGCACCGGCAACGGGCTCGGCCTGGTCGCCGCCACCTTTCTGCGGCCCGGTGACCGGGCGGGCGTGGAGGAGCCGGGCTACCGCGTCGCCAGGAACGTCTTCGCTGGGCGGGGCGCCGAGATCGTGCCCTGCCCGGTCGACGAGGACGGTGTCGTCGTGGACGGACTCCCCGGCGACCTGCGCGTCCTGCACACCACCCCCGCCCACCAGTACCCCCTCGGCGGGCGCCTGCCCATCCCGCGCAGGGAGCGCCTCCTGGCCTGGGCCCGCCGCACCGGCGCGATCGTCGTGGAGGACGACTACGACGCCGAGTTCCGCTACGACGTCGCCCCGCTGCCCGCCCTCTACGGTCTCGACCCCGCGTCGGTGGTGCTGCTGGGCAGCCTGAGCAAGATCCTGACGCCGGACATCGGCGTCGGCTGGCTGGTCGCGCGTCAGAGCCTCGTCGAAGCCTTCGCCGTGACCAGGGACGCCCTCGCCGACCGCACGAGCGGTCCGGCACAGCAGGCGGTGGCGGTGCTCCTGGAGAAGGGGGATCTGGACCGGCACCTGCGCCGGACGCGCCTGGAGTACGCGCGCCGCCGCGCCGTGGTCGTCGAGATCCTCGGTTCCCGGGTCACGGGCGACACCGCGGGCCTGCACGTCATGGTGGAGTTGCCCGAGCACACGGTCGCGCCCCTGGTCGAGGCCGCCCGTGCCCGGGGGGTGCTGCTCGACTCGATGGCCCGCCACTACCACGGGCCGCGGCTGCGGCACGGTCTGGTGATCGGCTACGGCTCCGCGTCGCGGGCCGACGTCAGGCGGGGTGTCTCGGTGGTCGCCGAGCTGATCGGTTGACCGGCCACCGGCCTTTCGAGCGGGTGGGCCGACCGGCCGTCGGGGGAGGGCGGACGGATCGCGTGACCGGCCGCCCGGACCCGAAGGGCGGGTGCCGCCGTGGCATGGGACCGTTCCCAAACCACGGCGGACGGATCACGCCTGTATGGACGTCCGCAGGCGGCCGTACGTCTTGAGCGCGCGGTCGGCGGTGGTGCGCAGCAGCGGGCTCGCCAGGACCGTGCCACGTGCCTTGCGTACCGGGACCCGCAGCATCCAGTGGACCCCGGCGCCGGGGCTCAGCCTGGCGATCCTGCCCTCGGCGACCTCGTACTCGCCGTTCTTGAGCTTCTCCTTGTACTCCTTCTCGCCGCGGCCCATGTCGATGACCTGGATTCCGGCGTCGGCGGCCTTCTCGGCCATGGCGAGGTGGTGGATCAGGCCGGGGGAGTACTTCGCGAAGGCGGTGTCGTAGGCGGGGAACCAGCCCGCGAGGGTCGTGCCGGTGCGCAGCCCGAAGTGCCCGGCGACCGGCCGCCCGTCCGCGTACAGCATGTCGAGGACCCCGCCGAAGTGCTCGGTGTCGGTGGCGAGGAAGCGTTCGACCAGCTCCACGATCCACGGCTTGGCGAACCTGTCGGTGCGGCCGGTGCGGCGGTACTGCTCGGTCTTCCAACCGAGCAGCGTGCGCAGCGGCGCCAGGTCGGTGGTGGCGTAGTCGTGCCGGAGCGGCCCGACGTCGCGCTGGAGCTTGCGGCTCTTGTACGCCGTCGAACGGTAGGTCTTGCCGGAGGTGACCTTGATCGTCTCGATGTACGCGTCGTGGCCGTCACGCAGGTCGATGATCGGCGAGGGGTGCCTGCTGTGCCCCGCCTGGAGCAGCGGCTGCCCGGAGACCAGGTGGTCGAACTCGTAGACGGCGAGGCCGCACGCTCTGATCAGCCGCTGCGCGTCGATCTCCACGTCCTTGGCGTGCACCAGTCCCTGCGCGTCGGTCAGGCCCGCGGCGACGGGCATGCCGATGCCCATCGGGTGGCGCTCGAAGGGGAAGAATCCCACCGTGTCCGTCCCGTCGTGCAGCACCGCGACCCGGACACGTTCCTGGAGCGCGCCGACGGTCACGGTGAACTCCGGCGACAGGAACGGGGTGTCGAAGGCGGGGTCGGCGCTCTGAAGGACTCTCCATCGGTCGATGTCGGCCGGTCCGAGATCACGGGGCTGAACAACTGAAACGCGCATGAGCTCCTACTGGGATGTGCGGGGTCCCCTACGTCACCCCGAAGGATGCCGTAAAGCTCAAGCATGCTGGTAGGGACGTAATGTAACGATAAAGGACGGAACTGAGGGCAGGCTGTGTACATCGCAACGTTTCGGAATCTCCTTGGAAGACCCCGGGTGGCGCCGCCGGTCCGAGTGACGTTCTAATTGGTGGCTATGAGCACCCCTGGCATCGACTGGTCACACCTTGTCGGATGGATCGCGGCCAATGTCCCCGGCGTCGGTGAGCCTACCGGGGTCTCCCTGATCGCGGGCGGCAGATCCAACCTGACGTACGTCGTGGAGACCCCCGGGCGCCGGCTGGTGCTGCGCCGCCCGCCGCTGGGGCACGTGCTGCCGACCGCCCACGACATGAGGCGCGAGTGGCGGGTGATCTCGGCGCTCGCGCCGACCTCCGTCCCCGTGCCCGAGCCGGTCGCCTTCTGCGAGGACCCGGCGGTGATCGGGGCGCCCTTCTATCTCATGGGACACGTGGACGGCGCGGCCGTGCGCACCCAGGAGGACGCCTGGGCACTCACCCCCGAGCAGACGCGGCGGCTGTCGGAGCGCCTGGCCGAGGTGCTCGCCGCGATCCACGCCGTCGACTACGAGAGGGCGGGGCTGGGGGACTTCGGGCGTCCCGAGGGATACATGGCCCGCCAGCTGGAGCGCTGGGGGCAGCAGTGGGAGCGGTCGAAGACCGCCGAACTGCCCGCGTACGACCGCCTGGTGGCCCGCCTGCGCGAGCGACTGCCGGCGCGGTCCGCCTCGGCGCTCGTGCACGGCGACTACCGGCTCGACAACACGCTCGTGCGGCTGTCCCCGGATCCCGACATCCTCGCCGTCGTCGACTGGGAGATGTCCACGCTCGGCGATCCCCTCGCCGATCTCGGCCTCACCCTCACCTACTGGCAGGACCCCGGCGACGAGGAGCGCGCCTCGGTCCCGGTCGCGGCGGGCGTCACCGTGGCCCCCGGCTTCCTCACCGCCCGCGAGTTCGCCGCCCACTACGCGAAGGTCTCCGGCGCGGACCTGTCCGACCTGGACTTCTACGTGGCCTTCGGCCACTACAAGCTCGCCGTCATCGTGGAGGGCATCCACGCCAGGTTCAAGCAGGGCAAGACCGTCGGCGAGGGCTTCGAGGAGATCGGCGCCGCCGTCCCCACGCTCGTCGAGCGGGCTTCGCGGATCCTGGGAGACTGACCGGCGGCTCACAACGGGCCCGTCTCCTTTGTTCTGAGAGTCCCGGGAGGCTCACCGATCCGGCCCGCTCGCAGGGGATCCGTGGTCGCCGGCCCGGTGACGGCCCGGCGGCTGGAGAGCGGGCGGGAACTACGGTAGAAGTTTCAAGCGTTGTGCAAGCCACCCTGGATACGCTGGCGGCATGGCCGGTAACGCTTGCCTGTGAACCATGTCGAGGCACCGTCACGGTCCGCTGCCGCTGTGGAACGCTACATTCGTTGACCTGCGAGGATTGAGGAATTCGGTGATACCGACTAACGGACGGCACCAGCGACGGCGCCCGGCCTGGCCGGTCGCACTGGGAGCCATGGTCGTGACGGTGGTGCTCGTGGTCGGCATCATCGCCTACGCCGCGAAGCCGGACGTTCCCCGCGGACAGGCCATGACCGCGGCTCCGACGGAGCCGGCACCCGTGCTGGAGGCGCCCCCCTCCCTCGAGGAATGGCCGCGCTGGGGCATCACCCACACGGAGTTCAGCGCCGACAACGAGGGCAGCGACGTCACCGAGGCCGCCTCCCACATGCTGAGCCGGGTCCCGATGCTGCAGAACCAGCACATCATGGGCTGGGGCGCGGGCAATCCCGAGCCGGCGCCGGGTAAGAACGACTTCCGCGACCTCGACCGCAGGGTGAGACTCATGGCCGGCTCCGAGGCCGTCCCGATCATCACGCTGTGCTGCGCGCCCGACTGGATGAAGGGCGGCAGCTCCGGCAGGACCGACTGGACGCAGCTGGAGACCGCACCCCGGCGCGAGCACTTCGACGACTACGCCAAGCTCGCCGTGACCGTCGCCAAGCGCTACCCCACCGTCAAGCACTTCATGGTCTGGAACGAGCTGAAGGGATTCTGGAACACCCCCCAGAACCGCTGGGACATCGAGGGCTACACCGAGCTGTACAACAAGGTCTACGCCGCGCTGAAGGCCGTCGACAAGGACATCAAGGTCGGCGGCCCCTACGTCTCCGTCGGCAGCACCACCGTCCCCGAGCGGGGCGCGGAGATCCAGGGGCCGTGGGGGAGCATCGTCCAGCGCGACCTGGAGGCGGTCCGCTACTGGATCGACAACAAGGACGGCGCCGACTTCATCGTCGTCGACGGAGCCTCGGTCACGAAGGAGGCCGGGGCCTTCCCCGACGAGTTCACCGCCCTGGGCAAGTTCGGCGCCCTCACCAGGTGGCTCCAGGAGAAGAGCGGAAACCTGCCGGTCTGGTGGGCCGAATGGTACGTCGAACCCAACAACAGCGACTGGGAGGAGGATCGCCGCATCGCCGTCCACACGGCCGCGATGATGGAGTTCGCCACCAGCGGCGTCACCACCTCGCTCTTCTGGAACCCTCAGCGCAAGTCCATCGACGCGAACCAGGCGTGCCCCGGCTGCCTGTGGCATCCGACCACCGGCGTCGAGATGCCCATGGCGGGCATCATGAGCGGCTTCACCAAGTGGTTCCCCCTCGGGGTCACGCTGGAGACGGTCACCTCCTCCAACACGCAGGTGCGGGTCCTGGCCCAGGAGCGCCAGCTCGTGATGGTCAACACCACCAACGCGCCCGCCACCACCGTCGTGGACGGCAAGGAGTTCCAGCTCAGGCCGTACGAGGTCAGATGGAGCGACCGCACCGGAGCCTAGGCGGCGCCCGCGGAGGCGGAGGGGGAGGGCCTGCGCCAGTTGGTGAACCAGCGCAGCACCCACTCCACGGGCCCGTAGCGGTGGCGACGCAGCCACCACAGGCTCCAGAGAGACTGCGCCGCGAAGATGCCGACGCCGATCGACACGACGTGAAACGGGCTGAGCCGGTCGACCAGGCTCAGCCCGTAGCCGGTGAAGATGAGTGAGCTGATCAGCGACTGCGCCAGATAGTTCGTGAGCGCCAGCCTGCCGGGCGCCGCGAGCGCCCCCGCCAGGCGCGGCATCGCCGGGAGCAGGCGCAGCAGGGTCGCGGCGTAGGCGGCGGCGAGCAGCGGCGCGGTGAGCAGGTTCACCGCCTGGCCGACCATGTGGTACGCGTGCCCGCCGCCCGACCAGGTCGAGTGCGCGTAGACCAGCGCCCCGGCGAGCCCGACGGTGAACCCCGCCCACTGCATCCGCCGCAGCGTGGCCGTGTGCCCGGAGAGGTCGGTCAGCAGCCGCAGCTTGCCCACGGCCAGCCCGACCAGGCAGGCGGCGAGCACCGTGGGCCCCTGGAAGGAGACCCGCAGCACGAAGATCTTGGCGAGCCTGTGCAGGTGCTCATTGATGATCATGGAGGCGGAGCCGTGCAGCGCCTCGTCGGACAGGGCGGCCTGCGCCGCGTTCTCCGACATGGCCTGAGAGGCGTCCGTGCCCAGTGTCGCGAGCGCCGCCAGCAGCAACATCCCCGCGGCCAGCGCCACCGTGAGCGCGAGCGCGATGATCAGCGCGGTGCGCGGGGCGATCCGCCGCATCGCCAGCAGGACCAGCCCCACGACCGCGTACGTCGTCAGGATGTCACCGGGGAACAGAAGGACCGCGTGGGCCAGTCCGAGCAGGAACAACCCTCCCAGGCGGCGCAGGAACCGGGGGGCGAACCTCGTCGCCGACCTGTGGGCCGAGTCGATCTGCAGGGTGAAGCTGTAGCCGAACAGGAAGGCGAACAGCATGTAGAACTTGTTCTCGAAGAGGATCGAGACGAACCAGCGCACCTCCCAGTCGAGCGGTGCGGAGAACGTCGGCGTCGCCAGCCCGGCCATCCGGTACCCCGAGGCGAGGTAGGTGATGTTGACCACCACGATGCCGAGCAGCGCGAAGCCGCGTAACGCGTCGACCGCCGCGATCCTCGGCGCCGTGGCCTCGGCGGACGTACCTGCCCGGCCCCGGGGCTCCCCTGCGAGCATCTGACCGTCCTTCGAGCAGCGCCGGGACGTGCGTCCCGGCGAACGATGCTCAGTATGGTGCGGTTCGACCGCCCACAATGAGACTTTGTTCCTTATTGAAGCTGGTAGCCGATGACGATGAACCGCTCCGCGATCACGGCCAGGGCCAGCACGAACGCGGGCACCGCGACGAACAGGATGCGCCTTCTTCTCCGGGTCGCCTGGTCGCGGCCGCGCAGGCAGGTCACCTCGTAGGCGAACAGCGCGATCCAGGTCACGGCCAGCGCGGCCAGGCCGACCGGCGTCCACGGCGACGTCGGGTCACTGCCGTTCAGCTGCACCCCCGGCTCGGGGATCTCGGCCCCCTCGGGATAGGAACTCAGTGTGTAGACGGCCGCGTCCTCGCCGTTGAAGACCCGTTTGAGCTCCTTGTTGGCGTCGAGCGCGGCGCGGAACCGCTGCGCCCAGTCGTGGGGGAAGCCGTGGTTGAGCTGCAGGTATCCGGCCTGCCCACGGGTGGCCACCAGATAGGTGTTGGGCGGCGAGACCCGGAGCTTGTCGATCACCGAGGAGAGCTGGGCCGGATCCTTGTCCACCAGCACCTGCTGGTAGGAGATCTTGTCGAAGTCGCGCTCGCCCCACGGGATGCTCGGCGTCACCTCCTGGCCCAGCACCGGGACCAGGTAGAGGACGCGGGCGCTCGGCTCGTCGTTGTCGTAGATGTAGTGCATCGCCGCGACCTCGCTGGCGGAGACCCGTTCGAACTGCTCGTTGCCGTAGCGCGCGACCAGGAAGACCATCGCCAGCATCATGGCGCACCCGGCGGCGAGCAGTAGCGAGATCCGCCGCGTCAGCTCGGGGTTGAACCGGATGTTGCGCCTGCGGATCGGCACCGTCTCCTCCGGCGCGTCCTCGGTGCCCGCGGGGAGGTTCGGGAAGAACGCGTACGCGGCCAGGATGCAGGCGCCGGGCAGCGCGAACAGGTAGATGCGCAGGCCGATCTCGCCGCCGTAGTTCTGCAGGCCGAGGGCGAGTACGGGGACGCACAGCAGCAGCAGGGCCGCGCGGTCGCCGACGCCGCGCCGCAGACGGCGGAACAGGCCGGCCGCGGCGAGCGTCAGGATGACGCCGCAGATGCCCAGGCGGGCCATGAGGACGAGCGCGTGCTTGGGATCGCTGCCGTCGATCCGGTCGCCGGTGTTGCTCTGCAGGTTCTCCAGGATCCGGCCCAGACCGCCGAAGAGCTGGTCGATGTGCCCGCTCCAGAAGGTGACCGTCTGGTAGCTGATCCAGGCCAGCACCATCAGGCCCAGGAAGAAGGGCAGCCCCCAGCTGAGCGAGGAGCGTCGGAGCAGGATCAGGCCCGTCAGCGCGCCGAGCATCATGAACGGCGTGATCTGGTGCGAGGCGGTCGCCGTCGAGAACAGGCCGATCAGCACGATCAGCATGATGGCCCGGTCGTAGACGCCGGTGGAATGGGGCAGTTCACCCGGCGTCAGCCCGTCCAGGCGGGCGAGCAACCGCCGGACGGGCCCCTTGGCGGGCATCGGTTTGACGCGGGGCTCCACCTTGCCGAACCAGCGCAGCACGATCGCGACGAAGGCCAGGTAGATCGCGTACGTGAAGCCCTGGGACGAGAAGTAGTCCTGGCCGATCCACTGCACGATGACGAACAGCAGCGCGGCGAACCAGCGGGCCCTGGTCGTGGCGACGACCTGGCGCAGGATCAGCACGAACGGCAGGAGATACAGCAGGTTCGACAGCAGCGGCGTCCACCGCATGATCGTCGTCAGGTCGGTGACCCCGGCGGCCTTGGTGACGAACGCCACCAGCGCGAAGAACCCCGGCCACGCCAGACGGGCGTCGAGGATGGCGGAGGCCTCACCGGTGCGGTTGATGTACTCCACGAAGCCCGCGTGGACGTAGGCCGTGTGGAACCTCGCCTCGTCCTCGATCAGGGCCGCGGCCCCGTGCAGGGCGAAGGTGATCGCCGCGATCTGGAAGAGCAGCAGGAACTTGCGGTCGGTGTTCTGCGCGATCGTGACGAAGAACGCGACGAGCATCAGCAGGATCGCGGCGAACGCGGTGGACGGCATGGCGGAGATCAGGCCCACGCCGTCGATGTCGTTCAGGTCGACGCCCCGCAGCGGGCCCGGCGACACGCGCAGGGCCAGCACGTACATGACCAGGCCCTCGACGGTGAGCAGCGGAGGCAGCCACACCATGGCCGACCGCATCAGGGTCTGCAGGCGCGTGGGCCTGCCAGCGGGGCCGGGAGTGGGGTCGGGAGTGAGGTCGGGAGTGGGTCCGGCGGGCGTCGTGACCGGCGGTTCGACGGTGTCCACCGCGGCCGGGGGCATCGCGCTCGTCGCCGGTGCCGCCTTCCCCGTGAGCCTCCCGGCGCTCTTTCCCGCTCCCGAGCCGGTCTCCGAGCCCCTCTGCGTGTCCTGTGAGGCCCGATGGGCCGCCGGGGTCTCCGTGACATCGGAGAAGGACTCGGAAGCTTCCAGGGGGACCCCAGGGGCTCCGGTGGACCTCTCTCGAGACTCCACGCCCGCAGGCCGGTCGAGTCCCGAAGGTCCGGAGGACACAGGGCGCACCGGGGGCGCAGAGGGCGTAGAGGGCGCGGTGGACGGTGGGGACGCTGTCAGGTCGGGCAGGCGGAACTCCGCCGTGTTGTCGGCCCCGTCCTCGTCCTCGGCCTTCTCAGTGTCCTTACCGTCCTCGGCATCCCCGGTGTCCTTGGCCTGCCAGGCGTTCTCGCGGCGCGCGGGCGGGGCCTCTGTCGTCTCGGAGCGGGTAACGCTCGCGGAGGGCGGGGACGATGGGCTGAGGGGCAGCCGGATGACGGCGGTCACCTCGGGGTCGTCACCGTAGGCGCTCTCCCCGGGAGAGTCTTTCGCGCCTTTCGCGCCTTTCGCGTTTTTCGTGCCGGTATCGGGGGCCGGCGACAGGTCATCGGCGGCGTCGTCGTCAACGTCAACGTCAGGATCGGCGTCCTCGGCGGAATCCGGCGGCGTGCCGTCATCGGCCGTCTCGTCGTCCGCCGTCCCGTCGCGAGGGGCGCCCGCAGGGGTCTTCTCCTCGGACGTCCGCCCGTCGGGAGTCTCCCCGTACGGGCTCCTGCCGTGAGGGCTCCCGGCGCCGGATGCCTCCCCGTACGGGCTTCTGCCGTACGGGGCTCCGGTCCCGGCCGTCTCGTCGTCGGGAGTCTCGCCGTGCGGACCCCCGGCGCCGGAGGTCTGATCGCCCGGAGCCTCGTCGTCGGGGACCTCGCCGCCCGGGATCTCGTCGGGAGCCTCGTCGCCGGGCGCTCCGAAGGGCGCCGTGCCGGCGGGCTCGCCGTCGGCCCCGGCCTGGGGCTCGTCCGAAGGCGCGGGGTGAGTGGGATCGATCTTCCCGACCTCGGCGGTTTCCGCCGCCCCCGTCGTCGTCACGTCATTACCTGCCCGTTGCCTCACGTCTAACATCATGGCGGCTACGCGGACCAGGCTGTGACGGGTCACTACGGATATCCGTCATGTCCGGACGCTTCGCGTAGATCAGTTAAAAGCGGTATCGCGGCTGTACTCCGGCCAAATGGCCCTCTCCTGGCGTCCCCGATTCCCCTGGGGACGGGGAAGCCAGGCAGCGGAGACCGTCGAGCTCGCCGGGGCGGCCACCGGTGCGCGACCCGCTTCGCGGATCGCGCTCTTTCCGTGGCGTACCCGGCCGTTCACACCTGGCCGCGCACCTTGCGCAGACCGTATCTCGTGCGCCTGACGACGGCGTACCCCTTCGTCAGCATCCGTTCCCGCATGTAGATGAGCGGGACCTGGTTCCCCTCGACCGCCCGGGTGAACATTCCCATCGAGGTGCCCTCGGCGACGGTGAGGCGCGGCAGTGCGAGCACGTCGTGCCGGTCGGCGGCGATGGCGTTGTTCACCGCGCAGGCGGCCCAGTATCCGGCCTTCCTCACCTCGCGCCGCACCCGCACGTTGGAGTAGCCGTACGGGTAGGCCATCGTCGAGACCAGCGAGCCGATCTTGTCCTCAAGGAGGGCCTTGTTGCGCCGCAGCTCCTGGCGGAGCTCGTCTTCGGGCAGCTGGTCGAGCTGGGGGTGGCTGTGGCTGTGGCCGCCGATCTCGATGCCGCAGGAGGCGGCCTCGCGGGCCTGGCTCCACGAGAGCATCGTGTCCAGGGGCCTGCCCGCCGCGTCCTTGCCCGCGTCCCTCACCCACCCGCTGGTCAGGAAGACCGTCGCGGGGAAGTCGTAGCGTTCGAGCAGGGGCAGCGCCTCGCTGTGGAAGTCGGCGTACCCGTCGTCGAAGGTCACCACGACCGGACGCTCGGGGATGGAGCGGCCGTTGTTGTTGTGCAGCGAGGCGACCAGGTCGGCCACCGTGAGCGGCGTGAAGCCGTTCTCCTTCAAATAGGCGAGGTGCTCGGCGAAGGCCGAGGGACGCACCGCGAGCGGCTTCGTCTCGGCGTTGGGCCGGTCGGAGACCGAGTGGTACATCAGGATCGGTACGCGGATCATGCCGCACGCACCCGCTTCAGCTTCAGCCGAAGGGAACCGACGATGTAACCCCAGGTCGTCCAGGCCAGACCGACGACGATCGCCCCGGCCCTGCCGAGGCCGGCCAGGTCGCCTCGCAGCGCCTCACCGACTCCGCGCAGCGCGCCCATCGGCAGAGCCTTCAGCGCGTGGGCCCGCTCGCTCGACAATCCGTCGCCCGCTCCCACGCTCTGGGCGACCAGCGCCTTGGACAGCCCTTCGGCGAAACAGCGTGAACGGAAGTAGGCGAACGTCGAACGTACCGGCGGGACCTTGTGACCGATCACCGCCGCGGGCTCGAACAGCATTCCCGACCCCGGCATCCGCTGCGAGAGCCGGATGCAGAACTCGGTCTCCTCACAGCCCAGCGGGCGGGGCTTGCGCCCCTGCACGCTGCGCCCGATGCCGGTGTGGAACCCGCCGACACCGCCGATGACCTCCCTGCGGAAGGCCGCGTTACCACCCATGACGTTGCGGATCCGCGCCCGTTGCGTGGGCATGCCGAGATAGCTGCACCCCACGGTCCAGTCGAACTCGTGGGGATACCAGCCGGGCCGGTGCCCGATGCCCCACAGCGGCCTGGTCAGCCCGCCCACCCCCACGATGGTCGGGTCCTGGAAGCCCTCCTCCAGTGCTTCCAGCCAGCCAGGCTCCGCGACGGCGTCGTCGTCGAGATAGGCCACGATGTCGCCGGAGGCGGTCGCCGCACCGGTGTTCTTGCCACCGGAGAGCCCCTTCTCCTGAGCGTTCTCCACCACGATCGCGCCGGGATACTCCTTTTTGAGCCTCAGGTGGAGATCCGGGTTGTAGTCGACGACCAGGATGATCTCGTGTGGCGCGCGCGTCTGGTTCTGGACCGACTCGACGGCTGCTCGGATGTCCTCCCAGCGGTCCTCGGTGTAAACGCAGATGACGACACTGCTTCTCATGGTTACGCGGCACCCTGATCGGCGGCCGGAGCGGCGGCGGCCGGCTCGTGAACGGCGGGAGCCGGGTTGCTCCGCCACTCGCGGATGATGGTCTTCAGCACCCGGATGCCGTCGCGTACGGCGTGCAGGTTGCTCTCGCCGTGAATGCGGCAGCGCTCGTGGCTGGGCACCTCGTGGACCTTGAGCCCGGCCTTGGCGGCGCGGACGTTCATCAGGGTCTCGATCTCGAAGCCGTCGCAGTCGAGGTTGAGGACGTCCAGATGGCGGGCCCAGAAGGCGTTGTAGCCGTAGCACAGGTCGGTGTAGCTGGTGCCGTACATCCTGTTGACCAGCGCGGTCAGCGACTTGTTGCCGAACTTGCGGATGAACGTCAGGTCGTCGCTGCCGCCGCCTGACGCGTAACGCGAACCCTTGACGAAGTCGGCCCCGGTGACCAGGGCGCCCACGAACTGGATGATCTCGCGGCCGTCGGTGGAGCCGTCGGCGTCGATCATCACGATGATGTCGCCGGTGCAGGCGGCGAAGCCGTCCGTCAGCGCGTTGCCCTTGCCCTTGCCCGTCTGGTGGACCACGCGCACGTTGGGACGCAGTCTCTTGGCCACGGCGACGGTGTCGTCCTTGGAGTTGCCGTCGACCAGGACGATCTCGTCGATCCACTGCGGGATCGTCGCGAAGACGTGCGGGAGGTTCTCGGCCTCGTTCATCGCCGGCACGACGACGCTGACGGTCGGGGAGATCGCCATGTTAGGGGTGATGGGAGTGAACCGCTCGATGGGAGGCACCGCCCT
The DNA here is from genome assembly GCF_040649155.1 of Streptosporangium sp. NPDC049046. Taxonomy (NCBI): domain Bacteria; kingdom Bacillati; phylum Actinomycetota; class Actinomycetes; order Streptosporangiales; family Streptosporangiaceae; genus Streptosporangium; species Streptosporangium sp. NPDC049046. The sequence continues at coordinate 66,847 of NZ_JBEZEZ010000011.1, forward strand.
CAGCGGTGGCTTGTTGTTGTAGTGCTTGGTGATCTCGGGACTCATTGTGACGGATGTCCTTCCGGGCGGTCGGTCGTCAGGGGCGACTTGGGCGGACGGACCCGGGGCCATGGCCGATCGGGACGATCGGCGAAAACGGCGAATGCGATGAGGGATGCATACGAGGGTCCTGGCGAGTGGGGTGGTGATGAACGGGAGCGGTCTAACCCACTCCCCACGGTTCCTTGACAGCCGGAGTGCCTGATTGGTTCTGCGCGGGGGAGCGCATACGGCCGAAACCTTTCAGCACACGGTCAGCAAGCCTGTATAAATTCGGGCGATCCGTGACGATCGTTCGTGCCTTGTTGACCGGGGTGCGGCCGATCCAGTGGACGGCGGCGGCCGGGGAGGGACGCGACACGCGACCTTCCGCGACGAAGAGATCGCCGCTTTTCAACCAGCTCTTGTACTCGCGTCCGCCCTTGCCCATGTCGACCTGCAGCAGCCCGGAGTTCGCGGCGTGCTCGGCCATGTGCAGGTGGTGCATGATCCCGGGGGAGTAACGCGCGAACTCGGTGTCGTAGGCCGGGAACCAGCCCACCAGCGTCGTCGCCGTCCGAAGGCCGAAGTGACCGGCGACGGGCCTGTCTCCGGCGTAGACCATGGTCAGGACGCCCGCGAAACTCTCGGACCTCTCCGCGTGCATCTCGTCGAGCAACTGGACGATCCACGGCTGGGCGAAACGGTCGACCCGGCCCGTCCTGCGGTACTGGTCGGACTTCCAGTTGGTGAGCGTACGGAGCGTGCCCAGGTCGGTCGAGGCCCACTCGAAGCGGATCTCACCCTGCTCGCGGCCGAGCTTGCGCTCCTTGTAGCGGACCGTCTTGAGATTCTTCGGCGAGTTGGCCTTCACCCGCTCGATGTAGGTCTCGAAGCCCACGCTGAGGTCCATCACCGGAGCCGGCCGCACGTCCGACTCGTACGGCGCGAACGTCGGCTGGCCGGGGACGAGGTGGTCGAAGTCGAAGACGGAGAGCTTGCAGGCGCGCAGGAGCGTCCGGACGTCCAGCTTGAGGCCGGAGACCGCGATCAGCCCGTGGCAGGTGGTGAGGAAGCCGCCGAGAGGCTTGCCGATCCCGAAGCTGTGGCGCTCGTAGGGGAAGAACCCCACGATCTTGCCGCCGTCCTGGATGATCGCGACACGAACGTAGTCACGCAGTCGCCCCATGGCCAGGGTGAACTCCACGGAGAGGAAGGGGTTGTCCAGCGACGGGTCCGCCACCTGCAACTCCCGCCATCGCGAGATCTCGGGCTCCCCGAGGTCTCCCGGGCGAACGATGACGATGTTCACCTTGACCTGGCCCCCTGTTCGGTCTGCAAACTCCCGCTCCCCCGATACAACACGCGTAGTACGTATATGAAGCCGCCGAGCACCGCGATGGTCGCGACTCCGGCGCGGGGCGACCATGCGTCAAAGGTAAGCATGGCAGCGGCCAAGAGAACGTTTACGACCAGGCTCGCCGCTGCACCCACTGATAGTGCCGCAAGTGGGTCACGATCACGCAACAGTCCTACCACTGCGGCGCCGGGAACGACCAACAGGAACAGGGGCGTAAGGATCAATCGTAACGGAGTGTCCAGGTCGGCCAAGGCGATCACGGCCCCCGCCACGCACGCGAGGGTGAGTGCCCATCTGAGCACCCTGCGGTTGACCGACATCTTCCGAGCTCCTGGTTGGTAATGAGGTGACTGATCGCGCTCTTCATGTGACCAATCACTCAACATGGACGTCAATGCCGACGCTCGGCACCAGTCCATGGTTTACCGGATCCCTGAGGGAAGTCTCGGTGTTAGGTAAAACGAGATGTGGGAATCAGCCCGTCGCCTCCTCCGAACCCGCCCCGGCGGAGGGGGTCGGAGTCGGCTCCGGGGCAGGGTCTTCAGGGGGTGCGGAGGCATCTGGGTCAGGGCTTTCCCACGAAATCGCGCATCCGGCGTTGCCCCCGGCGGACTTGAACGCGACCCGCCCGGCACCGCTCTCCGACGGGTCCTTGGCAGTGACCCAAATCACGCCGCTCGCGCCCGCCTTCAACTGCCCGCGGACGGGGTGCACGGCGAGCCCGCCGGAGGTGGTCGCCGACCACGAAACAGTGGCGCCGCGAGCCGCGAGCCGGATCTGCCCGGCACCCTCCCCGATGTCGCGCGGGCACGAGACGTTCAGCCGTCCGGTCACGGGCGGTGTGGTGGCGGTGCGGGTGGGGCGGGGCCGTCCTGCGGTGGTGGCGCGGCTCGGAGCCGGTCGCGCCGCGGTGGCGGTGGGAGCGGGGGTGGCGGGTGCCTCGCTCCTGCGGCTTCTCGTCGGCGTGGGCGTCGGCGCCGTCCCCGGGTCCTCCGACAGGGGGTCGGGCTCCGGCGCGGGCTCGGGCTCCAGCGTGATCAGCGCGGGTTCCGGTCCCGGCGCGGTCTGGGGGTCCCTCAACTCCCCGCCGGCCAGGTCGCCTCCGCCCACCACGACCACCGCCCCGGTGGCGGCCAGCACGCACACGGCCGCCAGCAGCACCGGACCCCTGCGTCCGCGCCGCCTGCGCCGCTGCGCGGGGAGCGCCTCCGTGCCCCGCTTCCCACCGCCGGGGAGTGCGGCACGCCGGACCTCGCCGTACTCCGCCGATGACGTACGCCGGGCCTCCGGGTCTTCCCGCGACGCCGTACGCCGAGCCTCGGGAGTCCCCGCCGGTGGCGTGTGCCGGGCCTCGGCGCCACCGTTCGGCGGGGTGCGCCAGGACTCGTCGTCCACCGGCCACGACGCGTGCCACGCCTGCTCGTTCGCGGATGGTGCCCCCTCCCACGCCTGGTTCTCCGTGGGCGTCGCCTGCCATGCCTGATTGCCGGTGGATGGTGTCGTCTGCCAGGCCTGGTCGTTCGTGGGCGGTGTCGTACGCCACGCCTCGTCGTCCGCCGGAGGTGCGGGCCATGCCTCGGCGTTCTCGGTCGGTGTCGGCCACGCCTTGGCGCTCACGGGCGGTGCCGGCCAGACCTCGATGTTCACGGGTGGCGGTGTGTGCCGCGCCTCGCCGTCCGCCTGCCGTGAGGCCGGCCGCGCCTCCGTGTCCGTCGTGTTCGTCGTGTTCGTCCAGGGGGCCGCACGCCCTGGCTCGCCGGCCGAGGGCGACGGCAGAACGTATCGGGGTGCAGGTCCGCCCTCCGCGCGGTGCGGGCCGCCGCCCGTGCGGTGCGGTCCGCCCTGGTTCTCCGGCCCTCGCCACGTCGTGCCCGACCCACCCTCGGGGGATCGCGTCCTGGCCGCTGTGTGTCCCCCTGTGTGTCCCGCTCGCTCCTCCTCGTACTCGTACCGTGCCTCTGCCCCGGTTGCCCCGGCCTGCGAAGCCCTCGCGCCCGTGGGGGGCGTTCCGGGGTCCGCGGGAGGCGCCGCGTGCCGGGCGCGGGTGCCCGTGGGCGGTGTGGCCGCGCTCTCGGAGGTTTTCTCGTCGCGTGCCCGCCTGCCGCCCGCGCTCCTCCGCCCGCCCCACCGGCGCCCTGCTGAACGTTGTTCGGCCGCCGTGGGGAAACCGGCCTTGTCGAAGCCGTTCTCGGCGGCGATGGCGGCGCGCTCCTCGCGCGACTCCGGGTTCACGCAGGTCTCGATCACCCGGCGGCGCAGGGAGAGCGGCGGGTAGGTCAGGGGGACGAGGTCCAGCAGCCGCCCGGCCGAGACGTGCCGGTCCCTGCGCTCGAGGCAGACCTCGCAGCGGCCGATGTGGGCCGATAGGCGCCTGCGCAGCATCGTGGTGAGGGGCCCCTCCCACGAGTCCACCATCGCCGACAGGTCGGGACAGTGCGCCCGGCCGACCTTGGCGAGCACCACGGCGCCGGCCGCGTTCTCCAGGTGGTCGCGGGCCCGGCCGAGCCTCGCGGTGACCTGGCGGGAGGTGAGCCCCAGCACCGCGCCGACCTCGCCGCTGCCGAGGTCGTGGCGGAGCGACAGTTCGAGCACCTCGCGTTCCTGAACGCTCAGCTCCGCCATCGCCTCATGGACCAGGACCGCGAGTTCCCGCTCGCCGGGATCGTCGTGGATGTCGGGCGGTGGCACCGCTCCCCGAGGTCCGCCGCGCCCGGCGTCCGCGCACCGGATCCGTACGAGCGCGTACAACCACGCGCGCAGGCGGCCGGGCTCGCGCAGGCGGTCCACGCTGCCCCGGGCCGTTACCAGGGCGTCGTGTACGGCGCCGGCGGCCGTCTCACGGTCGCCCAGCAGCGAGTGGGCGTAGTCGTTGAGCCGTTCCGCATAGGAGTCGTAGAGGCTCGCGGGTGCCACAGGGTCGGCTGTGTCGGCACGCCGCAGCGCTTCAACGAGTCGTTGGTCGTCGGTCCGGCCGACGGTCGGCCATCCGGGCACGGATATTCCTCCCCCGTGAGACGGGCTCGTTCACGGGTTTCACCACTCGCCCGTTCCAGCCCACACGCGTAGGACGTCACCTCCCCGCGACTGGTTGACCAAAGGGGTCAATATCATGCCGATACGGTATGACCTGGGAAAACTGCTACGGCTGGTGCCAATGTGACACCAGCCGTACGGGGTGAAAGTGATGCGGGAGGGTCAGCAGTTGGGAGCGCAGAGCCGGCGCTTCATGCCCTCCAGGAAGAACTTTCTGACCTCCAGGACGTCCTTGGCGATGTAGGCGTCACCGCCGGTCGCCTTGGCGAGGGCGTCCATCTGGCGCTTGCCCTTGGGGGCGTCGGGACCGAAGGCGATGATCAGGACGCTGACCGGCTTCTCGGGGTTGAACTGGTCCCTGAGCCGCTTCAGGATCTGCTGGTTGCTGATCCCGCCGTCCGGATCGTCGTTGCCGGCCCCGTCGGTGAGGATGAGCACCGTGTTGATCTTGTCGCTCTGGTACTCGTCGGTCATCTGCTTGTACGCGGCCGCGAGGGTGTCGTTGAGCCCGGTGTCACCGGTCGCCTTGGCCTGGGTCGTGATCAGCTTCTGGTTGATCACGTCCCTGCGCAGGGCACCGTTCATGTCCTCGGTGAGCGGGCCGACCGGGACCGTCTCGCGGTAGTCGACGCCCTGGCCGTTGAGATGGGTGGAGAACTCCCACAGTCCCAGCTCGCTGTTGGCGGGGAAGAGCTTCATGCCCTCGACGGCGATCCTGCTGATCGCCTGCATCCGGGTCAGGCCCGTACCGGGAACAGGGAGTGCCATGGTGCCCGAGACGTCCAGCAGGGTGAGGAGCCTCGTGCCCAGTTTGATCCGGGACCAGGTCTGGGACATCCTCGCGACGGTCTTGGCGTCGGGCGGTTCGATCGCCTGCGGCGCCTTGGCCTGGAAGCCGTCGGAGCCGGAGATGGCCTTGCCGCCCTTGCCGTCCGGGGTGCGGAACCCCTGGTCCTGCAGTGCCTTCTTCGACGCCTCGCTGCCGAGCTCCTTCTGGAACGCCTCGGCGGCCTTGCGGACTACGGCGTCCTTGGCGGTGATCACCACCGGGTAGTCGAGGTTGATGGTCCCCTCGGCCGGATAGAGCGGCACGGCCGGGACATCGGGCTTCTTGGCCTTGTTGAACGCCCAGACTCCCTGCTCCGAGGAGATGCCGAGCGGGGCCTTGCTGCCCTGGACGCCCAGGCTGGACAGCAGCGCGTCCTGGTCGCGAACCGTCGACGTCGATCCCGACAGGCTCTTGAGCGCGCCGACCAGCTGCTCCTCGCCCGCGCCCGAGGCAGTGGCCACCCCGGCCGCCGCCAGGAGCGCGCCGAGCCCGGCGGAGTTGAGCGCGGGATCCAGCACGAGCACGCGCACCTTGCGGCCGGGACCGTCCACGTTGGCCACGTTGGCGGCGTTGATCATGCCGCCCCAGCTGGCCTCGCCGAAGCTCTTCTTCAGGTTCGGCACCACCGAGCCCGAGGCCACCATGACGATGGGGGACTGGGCGATGGACGCGCCCGCCTCGGGCACCTCCTCCACCCTCGTCCGCAGGTTCGTCACCCACAGCTTCGAGTCGGGGACCCACATGTCCATCGCGACGGCCTTGCCCCCGGTGAAGGAGGAGGCCACGGTCGCCGAGGTGCCCTTGGCCACCGTGACGGCTGCGCATCTGCCGTCGACCTGGTGGGCCGCCTTGTTGAAGCGCTGGGCGATCTGGGACAGGGCGGGCTGGATGTCAGGGGAGGCGGTGATCCGCAACGGGACTGCCTCGCCCGCGCACCCGCCGTCACGGTCGCGGTTGATGACCACGAACGCGGCGACGCCGAGCAGTACCGCGAGGGCGACGGATCCGGCGAGCGGGACCAGCACCTTGCCGCGTCCTCCACGCCTGCGTCTCGTCTGCTGTTCCCTGTACGGGGTGTAGCCGTCCTCGAGTTCATCTGTCCGGTGACGTCCGCCCACGATGTCCTCTTCGGTGTCGATGTCATGGAGCTAGCGGGTCACCCTATCGGGAGGTCGTCCGCAATATTCACGGAACTGTACTTGCAATGATTAGTGGGGCAAAAAACGCATTTCGGTGCGGTTGTTACTGTATGTGTTGATCATTGAACTCTGTGTCCGCGAAGAGCGGTCGACGACCGAGACAGCGAGGATCGCCTGGTCAGTGGCAGCAGGAGTGCCCGTGCCACGCCCTGAACCCCTCACGTACCGCCACCGCGGCGAGCAGGACCGCCATCGCGGGATCGACCCACCACCAGCCGGCGGAGTTCAGCGCGAGCCCGGCCAGGACCCCCGCCGCGAGGGTGGCGCACATGAGGTTCTGCGTCCCCTCTCCCGCGGTCGCCGCCGAGTGCAGCCGGACCCCCAGTCGCCGCTTCGCCATCCCCAGGAACGGCATGCCGACCACGCTGACCGCCGTCACCACGATCCCGAGCAGGGTCGGCACGGCCCGGTGCCCGGCGTCCAGGTCGTGCGCCACGTGCACCACCAGGTAGGGGGCGAGGATCCAGAAGCTGATCGCCACGGCCTTGCGGGCCCGTTCCTCGGCGTACGCGGAACCTGTCCTCGTCCCGGTGAACCGCCAGACCACGATCAGGCCGGCCGCCGCCTCCACCAGGGCCGACGTGCCCCAGCCGATGAGGGCGACCGAATGCGCCTCCAGACCCGCGGCGATGCCGAGCAGGCTCTCGGCGCCCAGCCAGACCAGGGTCACCAGGGAGAGGGTGCGAGCCCTGCGGGCGTCACGCAGCCACTCGGCGCTCGGCGGTGCCACCGGCACGATCTGATCGGTCACGACGGCCTCCGGTACCCGTTCGACGACGCTCGGTAATCTATGCGTCACATGGTGTCGGAGTGTGGAGAAGCGGCGAAGCTCCTCATGGTGACGGCGACATGCCTCCCCCGGTGGCGGACCACGTGCCTCCCCGTGACGAACCGCATGACGGAACCGCATGGCGAACCGCGCGAACGGTGTGGTGGATTGTGTGGCGGGACAGGCCGGTCGACCGGCCTGTCCCGCCACAGGCGGGGCGTGGGAGGACGGCGGGTTTCGCGGGCCGGTGAAAGTCCGCGGTCCCGGCGCGGGCATGCCGCAAGATGGAGCTGTCCAGCAGATCGTCGGGAGGGAAATCCGTGCCGTTCACGCCCAGCCACGTCGCAGCCGTGCTGCCGCTGATCTCCTCGGAGCGGACGCGCAGGTTTCTCGACCCCTGGGCCCTCGCCCTGGGCGCGATGGTGCCCGATCTGCCGATCTTCTTCCCCTTCCTGCCCGACTACATGTTCTGGCACTCCTCCGAGGGCGTCCTCACGATCGACCTGTTCGCCGTCCTGGTGCTGCTCGCCGTCTTCCACCTGACGCTCCGCGACCCGCTGACCGCGCTCCTGCCCCCCTCCCTCGCCGGACGCGCCGCCGCGCTGACCCCGGGGATGTACGGGCTGCGGCGGCTGCCCGCCGTGGTCGCGGGAGGCATCGTGGGCGCCTTCACCCACAAGCTCTGGGACTCCTTCACCCACTCGTACAGTTCGGCCCTGTGGGGCTGGAGCTGGCTGGACGTCCGGGTGGCGGGAGTGATCTCCCTGTTCCGCCTGCTGCAGTACACCTCCACCGTGGTCGGCCTGGCGGTCGTCCTCTGGTGGGCCTGGCGCGGACTGAGCGCGATGGAGCCGCGGCCGGTGCCCGAACGGCTGCTCCTGCCCGCCGGTGAGCGGGCGGCCGTGCTCCTGGCCACCGCCGTCTCGATCCCGCTGGGCGCGGTCGCCTGGGCGCTTACCTTCCCCCCGGACACCAAGGCCGAGCTCGTGACGAGGCTGGGCGCGGGGGCGGTCGTCGGCTGCTCCGCGATGCTGCTCGTCTACGCGCTGATATGGCAGCTCAGGCGGGTCATGGCAGTATTCGAGGGTGCCTGAAGCCATCGACCCCCACCTGGCCGACTACGCCAACCTGCGCGACGTCGAGCTGCGCAAGAGCATGGAGGCCGAGCACGGCCTCTTCATCGCCGAGGGGGAGAAGGTGATCCGCCGCGCCGTCGCGGCGGGCTACCCCGTGCGTTCCGTACTCCTCACCTCCCGCTGGGCCGGCCCTCTCGCCGATCTCCTCGGCCCGCTCGGCGACCGGGTCCACGTCGTGGACGACGCCGTCATGGAGGAGGTCACCGGATTCCAGGTCCATCGCGGCGCCCTCGCCGCGATGGAACGCCTCCCGCTTCCCGAGGTGGAGGATCTCCTGTCCGGACGCGAGGCGCGAAGGGCTCCCGCCGGGCACACGGCGCGGTCGGACGGCGAGCCAGGATCGGACTCCCCGGCTCCGCGAGGGGCCTCCGCCGAGGACGCGGCGCACTCGGAGGGCGGACCAGGATCGGGTTTCCCGGCTCAGCGAGGGGTTTCCGCCGAGCCCGTGGCGCCCCGGCGCGTCCTGATCCTCGAAGACCTCGTCGACCACGGCAACGTCGGCGCGATCTTCCGCTGCGCCGCCGCCCTGGGCGTGGAGGCGGTGATCCTCTCGCCGCGCTGCGCCGACCCCCTCTACCGGCGCTCGGTGAAGGTCTCCATGGGCGCGGTCTTCGCGATCCCGTACGCGCGGATGACCGACTGGTACGCCGGTCTGGCCGAACTGCGCGAGGCGGGTTTCCAGACGCTCGCCCTCACCCCCGACCAGTCCGCCACCCCCATGGACAAGGTCGCCATGGCCGACCGGGTGGCACTGCTCCTCGGTTCGGAGGGGGACGGGCTCTCCTCCCGCTGGCTGCGCGAGGCCGACGAGGCGGTCTGCATCCCGATGAGCCCGGCCGCGATGGACATGGGCGTCGACTCCCTCAACGTGGTGGCCGCCGCCGCCATCGCCTGCCACGGACTCATGCGCGCCGGTTGAGCGGATCTCCTCGCCGCGCGTCCACCTCGATCTCGATCTTCATACGGGAGTCGGCGAGGCCGCACACGATCATCGTCGCGGCGGGGCGGACCTCGCCGAAGTGACGGCGCAGGGTCGGCCAGCAGGGCTCGAAGTCCTCGCGGTCGGGCAGCATGTATCGCACCCGTACGACGTCGGCGAACGAGCAGCCCGCCTTGGCCAGTGCCTCTCCGATGTTGCGCATGCACTGCTCCGCCTGCTCGACGACGTCGTCGGAGATCGTCATGGTCGCGTAGTCGTAGCCGGTCGTCCCGGACACGTGCACGCGGTCACCGTCGACCACCGCCCGCGCGTATCCGATCTGCTCCTCGAAGGTGGACCCGCTCAGGATCGCGAACCGTTCAGTCATGCGGAAAACCGTAACAATCTTCGCTGGTTCCCCTGATCGGCTCGCACACGGTCGTCCGAAACCCGCGATCACCGGGGCGCGAGCTCCGGACGACCGCGGAGTGACCGTCGCCGGATCGTCGGGACCGTGACAGGGGGCCGGTCTCTCAGGACCGTGGCCGGGCAGGGGGCCGGTCTCTCACGGCCGTGGCCGGGCAGGGAGCCGAATCGTCAGGATCGTGACCGGGAGAGGAGATAGCTCGGCCAGCTGCCGTGCCGACTGATGTCGGGGGCCTTCTCGGTGGCGTACGGCTCGCAGAGGAAACCGTGCACCGCGCGGCCGTCGGCGAGTTCGATCGTGCCGAGGCCGAGGGGCGAAACGGTCTGCGTCAGGAGGACGCCGAGCGCAGAGGGGGGCAGTTCGTACAGTTCGACCTCCACCGCGACCCCGCCGGAGGTCGAGCGGACCAGCCCCGGCAGTGGCATCTCGCCGCCTTCCAGGGCGTAGAGGCGGTAGAGGGGGGCGGTGAGGGCAACTCCCAGACCGGTGGCGCCGAGGGAGAGGAGCCGGCCGTGCAACGGCTGGCCGGAGCGGTGCGCGCCGACCACGGCGAGCACCGTCCGCGCCTCGGCCTCGGCCTCGGCCCCGGCCCTGGCTGCGGCTTCGACCGCGGCCCCGACCCCGACTGCGGCCTCGGCCCCGGCCTTGGAGGCGTGAACCGTCGCCGGTCCCGCCTTCGGAGCGTGGACGGTGCTCGCCGAGGCCGAGGTGGCCGCCGATCCCGAGTCCGGGACGGGGAGCGCGGGACCGCCGGTCAGGGCGTGGAAGGTGGCACCGAGACCGGCGAGGAGTCCGTCGGAGCCCGCCGGTCCCAGGAAGGTGACGCCGTGCGGGCGGCCGGCGGTCGTCGTCCCCGCGGGTACGGAGATCCCGGCGAGGTCGAGGAGATTGGTGAAGGTCGTGTAGTGGCCGAGGATCGCGTTGCGCTCGATCGGGCTTTCGAGCATCTCCGCGACGGTGAAGGTCGTGGGTACGGTCGGGACGGCGAGCACGTCCATCGACGCCCATGCCTCCCGGGTCTTCGCGTCCAGCGCGCGCAGGCGGTAGAGCCCCTCGAAGGCGTCCACGGCACTGAGCGCGCCGCCGCCGGACAGCACCTTCAGGGTGACGGGGTGGATCTCGCCGGGGTTGCGGGTGACGAAGTCGCCGACCGCCGCGAGCCGTTCCGCGAGCCACGGCCCCTCGTACAACAGCCGCCCGGCGGCGAGGAAGGGGCCGAGGTCCACGGGGACGATCCGGTGGCCGAGGCCGCCGAGCCGGTCCACCGCCCGCGCGAAGGCCGTCTCGGCGGCGGTGTCGCCGAAGAACTCCGGTTCGTGCGGAACCCCGATCCGCAGGGGGGACGCGCGGGTCGGTACGGGGCCGGGGACGGGGAGCACGCGTGACCAGGGGTCGGCGGGTTCGAAGGCGGCGATGGCCGACAGGACGGCCAGGCCGTCGGCGGCCGAGCGGGCGAAGACGCTCGGGCAGTCCAGTGACGCGCACGCGGGCACCATGCCGAGCGTGCTGACGAGCCCCCGGCTCGGCTTGACCCCGACGGTGCCGGTGAGCGCGGCGGGTACCCGGCCGGAACCGGCCGTGTCGGTGCCGACGGCGAACGAGACCAGGTCCGCGGCCACCGCCACCGCGGAGCCCGAGCTGGACCCGCCGGAGATGAGACCGGGTACCAGCGGTGACTCGCACGCGCCGTACGGGCTGCGGGTGCCCGACAGACCGGTGGCGAACTGGTCCAGGTTGGTCTTGCCGACGAGGAGGGCGCCCGCCGCGAGCAGTCGTTCCACCAGCGGCGCACCGCGCTCGGGGACGTAGGAGTAGGCCGGGCAGGCCGCGGTGGTGGGCAGCCCGGCCACGTCCACGTTGTCCTTGACCGCGAAGGGGACCCCGTAGAGCGGTGGGCGGGTGCCGGGGTCCGGCCAGCGGCGGGCCAGCTCGGCCGCGTCGCCGAGCAGGTCCGCCGCCGGGCGCAGGGTGATCCACACGTGGTCGTCACCTCGCGCCGCGATCCGCGCGAGCACCTCCCCGGCGACATCGGCGGGGAGGGCCGCACCGGAACGGTAGAGACCGGAGAGGCTCTCCAGGTCCAGCCGGACCGGGTTCAGGGGGAGGCGGGGCATGCTGTCCGGATCAGGCGGAGTGTGCATATGCCTTTCCTGTGTACGTGGTTCGCGGGACGGTGTTCGGCGGGACGGTGTTCAGGAGGTGGCGGGTGCCTCGGCGGAGACGGGCCTCGCGGGGGCCGGCTCGGGCTCGCCGGGCTCCTCGGTGGCCTCCGGCGTCTCGCCGGAAGGCTTGGGCTTGAGGAGGGTGAAGGCGAGCAGGATCAGTCCCGCGAAGAGGTAGCCCAGGGAGACCTGGCCGTTGGCGTTCCACTCGACCCGTTCGCCGTGGATGAGGCCGATGAAGGCCAGGGCCGCGCCGACGAAGGCGTACCCGGCGGCCCACAGGAACGACCGGTCGATGATGAAGGCCGTGATCGAGCCGAGCACCAGGCCGGCGAGCACGGCACCGCCGCCGAGCAGGACCGTTCCCTCGTAGACCGTCCCGCTCTGCGCGATCGTGTCGTACCCGACCTCCCGCGCGCTGGTGCCCGCCGCGGCGAGCGCGTTGTCCATGTAGCCCTGCGCCCAGGAGGCGATGTTGGGGATGATCGCGATCACCACGGCCACCGCGTGCGCCTTCGGCACCGACTGGAAGGCCTGGGCGCCGATGAGCAGGCCGATGTAGAGCAGGATCGGCACGATCGCGGGCGTCGGCAGCACCGCGCCGAGCAGCGCGAACATGCCGAGGAAGCAGAAGAGCGCGATGACGACGCCGCTCGCCATCGAGTAGCTCGTACGGCCGCCCGCGGACTTCCACCCCGGGTGGCCGATGTAGACGGCGGGCGGGAACGGCGAGCCCAGCATCGAGCCGACCACCGCGCCCGCGCCGTCGGCCAGGAGCACCGAGCGCAGGTTGTACGAGTCACCCGCGGCGGCGGCGCTCTCCACGTTGCTCATGCCCTCGGTGAAGTTGTAGATGCCCAGGGGGATGGCGGTGGCGAGCAGCGGCGAGACCTGGCCGAGTCCTTCGAGGAGGAGGTCGATGTGCAGCGACGGCAGGCTCACCGCGATGTTCCCGGCGGCGGCGCCCACGTCGGCGGGGTCCATGTAGCCGCCGATCCAGGCGATCGCGGTGCCGGCGAGGAGCGCGGCGAGCCCGACGGGGATGTTGCCCGGCAGCCTCAGGTCGGTGAAGAAGCCGACCATGATGATCACCAGCACCGGCAGCGCGATCCAGGCCGCCTCCCACATCTGCGCGGCGGGCCGCATCGAGATGAAGGCGATCGAGATGCCCGCCAGGGTGCCGAGCATCGCCGCCCTGGGGGTGAAGCGGCGGATGTACGGGCCCACGAAGGCGCCGATCACCACGATGACGCCGATGATGAAGCACCAGGCGAGCCCGGCCACCCAGGCCCGCAGCGGGTCCTTGGTGGCCAGGTAGGTCGGCAGCATGATCACGAAAACGACGATGAACATGTGCGGGACGCTGGGACCGTACGGCATCGCGCACACGTCGGTGCGGTTCTCCCGGCGGGCGAGCCGCCGGGCGAGGTAGGTGTAGTACACGTTGCCGATGAGGAGCTGGATGCCCATCGCGGGGAGGATGACGCCGAAGACGTCGGAGCCCGGCAGGTGGACGACCCCGAGGCAGAGGCCGCTCAGCACCAGCACGTTGACCATCACGTTGAAGCCGAGGCCGAAGAAGGCGTTGGTGTCCCCGCTGACCCACCAGGGGAGCTTGAGGTTGACGGGGTCGGTTGTCGTGGTCATCGGTCAGCTCCGTGTTTCGAGTGCCTTGAGATAGCCGCCGGAGGGGGCGACCCAGCCGAAGATGCCGCCCTGGGCGGCGATCATTTCGAGCCCGTACCGCTGGAACTCGGCGAAGTACGAGCCCACGCAGTCGGACAGGACCAGGCACTCGTAACCCCGGTCGTTCGCCTCGCGAACGGTGGTGTGCACGCACACCTCGGTCGTGACGCCGGTGACGATCAGACTGCGGATGTCCGCCGCCCGCAGGGTCCGGTCCAGGTCGGTGGAGTGGAAGGAGCCCTTGCCCGGCTTGTCGACGACGAGTTCGCCCTCGACGGGGGCGAGCTCGTCGATGATGTCGTGGCCGTACTCGCCGCGGATCAGGATCCGTCCCTTGGGACCCGGATCCCCGATGCGCAGCGAGGGGGTGCCGCGGTTGAGCTTGGCGGGCGGGCAGTCGGACAGGTCGGGCAGGTGCCCCTCACGGGTGTGGATGACGGTCATTCCCGCCGCGCGGGTGGCGGCCAGCACCTCCTGGAGCGGCGGGATGACCCGCCGCAGCATGGACACGTCGTTGCCCAGGGTCTCCCCGAAACCCCCGGGCTCGACGAAGTCCCGTTGCATGTCGATGAGCAGCAGCGCTGTATGTCGGGGATCGAACCCGTATGCGTACGGCTCGGCCTCGACGAGAAGCGGATCGGACACGTTGACTCCGTTCCTCGGATCCTCCTTTTGTCGATTGTCGACAGAATTATGTCGGCGGCTTTCCCGTCCGGTTACGCTTCTGTTAGCGGCCTGTACCAGAGCGTGATCGTGTCCGGTGCGCGCCTCTCCCGCGGTCGAGCGTCCGGCCGATGCGTGACAGCGCCCCCGCGCCCCCGCGGCTCTGCGCCCCCGCGCCCCCGCGGACGGCCGACAGCCGACGGGCGTGAGCGCGGCGGTCGGCCGGCACCCGCGCCCTACGTCGAGAGGAGCCGGACGGGACGGGTGGAACCCGATGCCGTTCTAGCCGATGTAGGTGCGCGCTCCGTGCCGGGAGAGGGCGTCGAGCGCGGTGACGGGATCGCCGGAGGCGATCGCCTCGAAGAGCCGCCTGTGCCGCTCCACCCCCTCGGCCGGAGAGCGCTGCTCGGCCTCCCTGCGCAGGTTCGCGGCCATGTAGAGCTGCAGTTTCAGGATGACGGGCTCGTACGCCATCAGCAGCTGGCGGTGGCCCGCGAGCGCGACCAGCGCGAGGTGGAAGCGCCGGTGCGCCTCGTTCTCGCTGAGCGGGTCGTCCAGGCGCACCGCCGCCGCCATCCCCTCAAGCGCCTCGGCGAGCGCGGTCATGTCGTGCGTGCCGGAGAGAGGCAGCGCGGTCTCGACCGCGTAGCGTTCGAGCACGTCGCGCAGCCCGAACAGCTCGTCCACGTCGTTCCCGGTCAGCTCGGTGACGCGGGCTCCCCGCCGGGGCAGGTGCTCCACCAGCCCCTGCTGCCCGAGCGACCGCAGTGCCTCGCGCAGCGGCGCCCGGCTGATGCCGAACCGCTGGGTGAGCTGCTCCTCGATCAGCCGCTCGCCCGGTGCGAGGGCACCGGAGAGGATCTCGTGACGGAGCCGTCGCATCGAAAGCTCGACCAGGCTGGGGTGTTTCAGCTCCCCATCGGGTTCCACCCGTCCAACTCCTCTCGACGTGTGGAACAAACTCTCTCAGAGAACGGCCGGAATCCCACCCACGGGATGGCGGCGTGGTCGGGTGTTCCGGTCGAGGGCCGGTCGGGAGCGGGCGCTCCAGCCGTCCTCACAGCTCGGGTGGAGTCTGCTCGCCCGCCCAGTCCAGGAGCCGTGCCGCGGTCTGGAAACGCCGGTCGCCGTTGGACTCGCCGAGGATGACGCCGATGAACCGGTGGCCCTCGCGGTCGGCGGCGAAGGACAGGCAGTATCCGGCGGCGCTGGTGTAGCCGGTCTTCAGGCCCGTCACCCCGGGTGTCTTGCCGAGCAGTTTGTTGGAGTTGGTCCAGGTATGCGCCCGGTGCACCTTGGACTTCGCCACGAGGTGACGCCTGGTGGACGCGATGATCCGCAGCACCGGGTCGCGCAGCGCGAGGTCGGCCAGCTTCGCCTGGTCCAGGGCGGTGGAGTAACCGGGCCCCGGCTTCGGCAGGCCGTCGGGAGTGGCGTAACGGGTGTCGACGAGCCCCATGGAGCGGGCCGTGGCGTTCATCTTCGCCACGAACCTCGTGCTGCCGGGCCCGTAGACGCGGGCCAGGGCGTGTGAGGCGTCCGCCCCCGAGGGGAGCATGACCGCGTACAGCAGGTCCCGCACGGTGAGTCGCTCCCCGGCGCGCAGGGAGGCGTGAGTCGCGCCGTTCGCCGCCGCGTGCCGTACGTCCTCCGCCTGGACCGTGACGGTGTCGGCCAGCCGCGCCTCCCTGAGGACGACGTACGCCGTCATGATCTTGGTCAGGCTCGCCACCGGCATCCGCCTGCCCGCCTGCTTGCTCAGATGGATCGTTCCGGTGCTCGCGTCGTACAGGTACGCGGCCCGCCCCGGCACCGAGGGCACCGACGCGCGCCGGTCCCCTGCGGGCGCGAAAGCGGGTGTGGCGGTGAGGGCGGGCGTACGAAGCGTGGCGAGCGGGGCGGACACCGTGGATCCGGTGACAGAAACGCGCGCCGAAGCCCCGCCGGGCGGCGCGGAGGTCGAGATCCCCCAGGCCGGGGCAGACACCGAAGACGCGGTGCCCAGGATGAGCGCGGTGACCAGCGCGGCGCGGGCCGTGCGGCCTGTTCCCCCGTGATGCATGCGAGCCATGCTGGCAGAGGCCACCGTCGATATACGGAAGTTGTCGGTTTGGCTATTGAAAAGTTGACATCTGTGGCGGGTGTTTCTCCAGTTCGCGGCGGGAGGCCCGGCGACGGCGCCACCGCACGAATCCGGCGACGAGCGCGACCGCCACCAGCGCGGCCAGGCCCGCGAGGAGCGGTGAGCGAGCGGCCAGCTCCAGCCACCCCCAGATCACCGAGTACAGGCCGAAGGAGGTCACCGGCACCCAGGTCAGGCAGCCCAGTGCGCTCGCCACGACGTACCAGGGGTAGGAGATCCGCAGCACCCCGGCCACCCAGGGCAGCGTGTGGCGCAGGCCGGGCACCCAGAAGCAGCCGTAGACGGCGAGCGCGCCCCACTTCCTGACGACGTTCTCGACCCGGGTGATGTTCTCCTGACCGATCTTGGCGCCCAGGCGCGAGGCGTAGAGCCTGGAGCCCAGGGCGTGGCCGATCCAGTAGTAGGCCTGGAACGCGCCGAACAGGGCCACGCCACCGATGATCACCCAGAGCCACAGGGGCATGCCCAGGAAGGACGCGGAGGTCGGGTCGGGGATGCCCGCCACAACAGGTCGCATTCCGAACATCACCGCCGCGGTCGTTCCAGCTGCCTTTACTTGATATTAGGGCAGGCTTACCTGAGCCGGCATGGCGGAGCCCTCCTTGGGCGCACCCGCCGGCCTGTGGGCGCACCGGCTGCAAGCGGACGTCAACTCCAAGGCAAGAACCGTGGCGTACACCTTGGGGTAACGAAAGAGGTGTCTGTCATGAGTCCGCGTAGCAGTGTGGCACCGGTGGTGGCGAGTGGAGTCGCGAGCGCACTCAAGCTGCTCGTCGCCACCCTCGCCTTCGCTGGAGCCTACCTGGGGGTGGAGGCCGCGTACGGCACTCCGGGCCAGGTGACGGCCGGTGCGTCGGCGCAGGCGCCGGTGCGGGCGGTGGAGCTGTCGTCGCGATCGATGCCCGCCACGGAGCGGGTCCCGGTCACCGTCGAGCGGGTCTCCGACACGGTCATGACGCCCGGTACGGTCACCGTCGGCGCGATCGACGCGCTCGGCCCCTGTGACCGGCCCTACCAGGCCAAAAGCCTCGTCGAGAACGACGACCCCCGGGCCGCCGTCTCCTACGGCTGGCGCCTGGAGCGCTGGAGCCCCGGCACCCGCCGCTGGCAGGCATACCTGGGCACCGGGTCCGGCTTCACCGGCGAGAGCCAGGTCGTCGAGTGGCAGCCCAGGGTCGTGAACAACCCCGGCTGGTACCGCGTCGTGCTGTCGGTCTCCGGCGAGGCCCCGCTGCGCAGCGAGAGGTTCCTCGTCAGCTGCTGATCCGACCCCGGCCTCCCGGCTGCCGATCCGTCCCGGGCCTCCCGTAGGAGAGCGGGTCTCGGTGAAGATCCCCGCCCTCGTGAGGCGTCAGCTGCCGAGTGAGCGCCGTGCCGCCTCCACCCACCGGTCCACACCGACCCGCTCGGCCACCGCGAGGGCGTTCTCGTAGTGCGGCTTCACCGCGTCGGCGAAGCCCAGCCGCAGTGCCAGGTCACCCAGCGTCAGGGCAACGGGCCAGAGCGCGACCACCCCGGTCCCCGCGCCCGCGATCCGGTCGGCGAACGGCTTCAGCGTGTCGTACGCCTCGATCATCCGCTCCCGGTCGTCCAGCAGCATGCCCGCGAGGGCCCGCCAGATCATCGCCAGCTCGTAGAGGAAGTCGGGGCGCACGGGCGTCTTCACCGCGATGACCGCCCTGGCGTCCCGATGGTGGCCGGCGGAGGCGAGAGCCACCGCGTAGGCGTCCAGGGTCCACTTGGCTCCGCGCTGGTGCGCCTCGGCGAGCGGCTCGACCATCTCGGCGGCCTGCCCGTTCACCAGGCGCAGGCAGAACGTGGTGATCAGCGGCAGGTCCTGGCGGCCCTCCAGCATCCCGGCCTTCGCGGTCAGCCGGGCGGCGTCGCGGTAGGCGCGCTCCGCCCCGGCGAAGTCACCGGCGATCATCAGGCGCTGCCCGGCGTACCAGGCGACCACGGAGGCGGGCGCGGACAGGCCGTACTGCCTGGCGAGCTTCTCGGCGGCGGCCACGTGCGCGTCGGCCTCGGCGAACGCGCCCGAGGCGGCGGCGCACTCCATCAGCACCAGGTGGGCGAGGGCCTGCACCGAGATCTGCCCGGTCGTCTTGCCGACCTCCAGCAGTTCCCTGCCGATGACCTCGCGCTCGCCCACCGGGGTGATGCCGTACGACTGGCGCAGCCGCCCGCTCAGCGCGGTCGCGAGCAGGGCGGGGTCACCGGAGCGGCGGGCCAGCTCCTCGGCCTCCAGCGAAGCCTGCTCGCCCCGGGGGGTCGCCGACCCCTCCAGCTCCAGGGCGAGGGTGGCGAGCAGGCTCGCCCGCAGCGACTGCTCGCCGGCGGGCAGCTCGACGAGCGCCTGCTCGGCGACGTCGACGATCTCCCAGGCCGTACGGGTGAAGTCGCGGGCCATGCCCTTGTGCGGCACCGCGAGCGAGGCGGCCACCCGGGCGGTGAGCTCCAGGTTGCCCAGGGGCAGCGCCGCGTCCATCGCCTCGCGCCGCCGCCTGCGGGCCGCGGCCATGTCGCCGCAGAGCGCGAGGGCCTTGATCAGCCGCAGGGTGAGCAGCAGTCGCTCCCTGGTGCTGTCGGGAGTGTGGGCGACGCCCGACCTGTCGAAGGCGGCGATGGCCTGCTCCCACAGGGTGGCCGCCTCGCGGTGGGCGAAGCGCCGCTCGGCCTGCTCGGCGGCGAGGCCCGCGTAGTGGACCGTCTTGCCGGCGGTCTCGCCGGTGCCCGCGGAGTGGTAGTGGTGGGCGAGCGCGGCCACGTCGCCGGGATTCCTGCGCTCGATCACCGAGGCGACCGCGGCGTGCAGCCGGGAGCGGCGCAGCCGGGAGGCGTCGGAGTACAGGGTGTCGCGGACCAGGTCGTGGTCGAAGCGGAGCCTGCCGGGACCGGGTTCGGTGACCAGGCCGGCGAGCAGCGCCGCCTCCACCGCGTCGACCACGGCGTCCTCGTCGCCCGAGACGTCGACGAGCACGTCCACGTCGACGTCTCGGCCGATCACCGCGGCCTGCAACAGGATCTGCTGGGCGATCGCGGGCAGCCGGGAGACGCGCCTGCGGAGCACGTCGCGGACGCCGGAGGGCACGCCGGAGATCACCTCGGCGGCCGTCGCGCGGTCGCTCACCGCCTCGGCGTCGAGCAGGCGCACCGTCTCGCGGACGAAGAAGGGGTTGCCGCCGGTGCGCTCGACGATGCTGCTGACCGCGTCCTCGTCGACCTCGCGCACGCACGTCGCCCTGACCAGCTCGGCCACCGCCTTGGTGTCGAGTCCGGTGAGGCCGACCCGCACCGGACCGAGCCTGGCCAGCGCGGCCAGCACGTCGGCCTGCTGGTCGCTCAGCTCGCTGTCCCGGCAGGTCACCACGAGCAGTACCCGGCTGGTGGCGAGCAGGCTCGGCAGCGCGCGGAGCAGCGCCAGCGTCTGGTCGTCGGCCCAGTGCAGGTCCTCCAGGGTGAGCAGGATCGGCGTCTCCTTGGCGACGGCGGCGAGATAGCCGCCCACCGCCCGGTGCAGCCGGAACCCGCCGGAGGCCTGGTCGTCGTCGGGCTCGGGGGCCGCGTCGTCGAGGAGCGGCGCCAGCAGCGAGGCGTACTCGCCGGGCCCGGCCGCGTTCACCAGGGTGCGCAGGATCTCCACCCAGGCCCAGCCGGGAGGCGTGGCGCTGCTGTCGGGGCAGGCGCCGGAGGAGATGCCCCACCCGTCGTCGGAGAGCCGCCTCATGAGCTGGCGGACCAGGGTGGTCTTGCCCGCGCCCGCGTCGCCGCTGATCACTGCGACGGTGAAGCGGCCGGTTCTCGCCGCGGCGGTGGTGAGCCTGCCCAGTTCGGCGTCGCGGCCGACGAACGGCTCGGGCTCCAGCGGGGGAAGCTCCACCTGGGCCACCGTCGGCCTGGGCGGCCAGGTCTCCGCGGCCACCTGCTGGCGCTGCCTGGACGGCGCCGAGGGGGCGAGCTGCAGGCCGGGGTCCTGGGACAGGATGTCGGACTCCAGCTTGCGCAGCGCCGGGCCGGGGTCGATGCCCAGCTCGTCGGAGAGGATCGTGCGCGCCCGGCGCAGCGCCGCCAGCGCGTCGCCCTGCCGTCCGCAGCGGTACAGGCCCAGGGCGAGCAGCCGCCAGCCCTCCTCACGGAGCGGGTGCTCGGTGGTGAGCGCCTCCAGGTCGGGCACGGACTCGGCGGGCAGGCCCAATCGCAGGCCGCTGTCGGCGTGCCGCTCGCGGGCCACCAGGCGCAGCTCGGCGAGCCGGTTGACCTCGGCCTCGGCCCACGGCTGGTCGGCGAAGTCGGCGTAGGGGGTGCCCCGCCACATGCTCAGGGCCTTCTCCAGGCGAGCCCGCGCGGAGGCGGGGTCGTCGCCCTCCAGGTGCTCTCCCGCGGTGCGGACCAGCGTCTCGAAACGCAGCGCGTCGACCTGGTCGGGAGCGGCACGCAGCGCGTAGCCCGAGGCCACGGTCACCAGCAGCCGGTTCGGCCCTCCGCGCGGACGTCCCGGCTCCAGCACCCGGCGCAGCCGGGAGATGTAAACCTGGAGCCCCGACTGGGCGCCCTTGGCCGCGTCGTCGTCCCACAGGTCGTACAGCAGCGAGTCGACGGGAACGACCTGCCCGCGCGCGACGAGCAGGCGCGCCAGGACCGCACGTTGACGGAGCCCGCCCAGGTCGAGCTCGTCTTCACCTGAATGCGCCTCGACCGGGCCGAGAACTCGGAACGCCACCATGTCAGCCGCCACGCTATGTGGGCCTTCCAATCGCATACAAGGTATTTCCCAATCTAGCGGCTGATCGACTCCTTTTCGGCGGCCGTCGCGGCGTTCTCACGCCTGCGCAGGAAGGTCCAGGCTCCCAGAGCCAGCCCGCCGAAGGGGATTTCGACAGTGTAGGTCCAGAACCCGAAAAGCAGGGCGGCGGCGGTGGCGGAGTCGAGGGGGGCGCCGAAGAAGACCAGTGCGCCGATGGTTCCGGCCTCCATGATCCCGGTACCGCTGGGAGTCACCAAGGCCGTGGTCAGGACCCTGGACAGGGCGAAGGCGGCGATCGACTGCGCCAGTCCGGGATAGGCGCCGGTCGCCTGCAGGCAGACGACGAGAATCAGCCACTGGAAACCCAGAAAGAAGATCATTCCCAGCGTGAGCCCGGCCCAGCGGTCCCTCACGATCTCGGAGGTGTCGGCCCGCAGCTTGGACAGCGCCTCGGAGGCGGAGTGCTCGCCGGGACGGATCCGGCGGGGGAGCAGACGGGTGAGGGCGTCGAGACCGCGACCCAGGACGTTCGCGGCGCGGTCCCAGTACAGGGCGGCGGTCACCACGGCGACCAGGCCCAGGATGGAGAGCGCACCCACCCAGCCCGCCCTCGTCACCGTGGGGCTGAGCGACTGCCCGCTGAACAGCAGGGCGACGATGCCCGCCGCGGGCAGCAGGAAGCGGAACAGGGTGTTCCAGATGCCGGTGGTCAGCGTGGAGACCACGACCGCCCGCGCGGGAAACCCCCAGCCCCTGGTCATCGCGAACGTCATCGCCACGCCGGCCGCGCCGCCGAAGGGGAGCAGGTTGCTCACCGCGCTGCCGCCCGCGTTCAGTGTGAGGGCCTGCAGGTGGGTCAGCCCGGGAAGGGAGGCGGTGAGCACGAACGTGTAGGCGAGGAGGCTGAGCAGCCAGACGACGGTCATCAGCGCGACCTCTCGCGGACCCAGCGCGGCGAACTGCGCGCCGATCTGCGCCCAGGAGACGTGCTTGCCCGTCAGGAGCGCCACGACCTGGGGCATGAAGAACACGAGCGTGGCGGCGAGTGCCAGCGACACGACCGACAGCCCGACCTGGAACAACCTGCTCTTCATGCGACACGACCGCTCTTCACCCGATATCCCCGACCCAGTCTGCCGCTACCGAACTCATCCTTTGGGAGGAACTTCGAAGGGGTGCCTCAGCCGGGAGCCCAGGGGGGCGTCCCTGCGGACATACCACTCGGTGCCGAAGACGAGGCGGTAAAGAGGCTTAGGGATCTTGAGCATCACCCCGAGGGTGCGGGTGTCGGCGCCGGTGGCCTGGGAGGCGTGGGCGGCCATGCTCGCCCGCTTCTGGCGGGCGAAACGCCGCACGGGGACCCGGTGGGTGATCACCTCACCGGGGGAGTACGCCCGCTCGAAGGCCCGGATGTCGAGCTGCGGATAGAACCTCCTCGCGAGCCGCAGCCCCCGCAGCAGGGGGTCGCGGTTGACGGTCGCCTCCAGCACGATCGGGGTCTTCGCGATCTCGGCCGCCCTGCCGCCGACCCGGTGCACCTGGACGTGGTCGGGGTGGCCGTAGCCGCCCGCGGGGTCGTAGGTCGTCAGTAGGTCGGCCTTCTCCTCGGTGAGGATGGCGGCGAGCCGCCGGGCGGCCTCCTCGGCGTCGGCGTCGATGAAGGCGTCGTCCGGCCGGTCGTCGGCGATCCCGCCGCCGGGGGCGAGCCCGGAGTCGCCGTAGCCGAGGTTCACCACCCGGGCGCAGCCGAGTGCCGCGGCCGACTTGTACAGCTCGGCCATGCGGGCGGCGCCCAGCGCCTCACCGGGTTCGAGGTCGGCCTGGCCTCGCTCACCCGAGGTCGCCACGACGAGGACCACCCGGTGGCCCTCGGCGGCGAGCATCGCCATGGTGCCCGCGGTCAGCAGGGCCTCGTCGTCGGGATGGGCATGAAAGAACACTGCTGTCTTGACGCTGCTGATCAGGCTCACTCCGTTCGCGCGACGCGGATGCGCCCTCAGGGGCACGCAGGCATGATCTCACGCGGGTCTACGCTGGCACGGTGAGGATCCTCCACATCAGTGACTGTTACCTGCCGCGCCTCGGCGGGATCGAGGTGCAGGTCGCCGATCTGATCCGGACGCAGCGGGAGGCGGGCCACGACGTCGAGGTGGCGACCGCCACCCCGGGGGAGAGCCTTCCCGGGGTGCACAGGATCGTCGCGAGACTCCCCTTCGACCTGCCGGTCCACCCGTTCGGTACCGGACACCTGCTCCGCCTGATCGGAGCGCGGCGGCCCGAGGTGGTGCACGTGCACACGGGGGCGGTCTCGCCGTTCGCCTGGATGGGCGTGCGGGCGGCGACCCGCGCGGGCCTGCCCGTGGTCGTCACCGTGCACAGCATGTGGGACCCGGTCACGCGGGCGCTCTACCGGGGGCTGCGGCTGCTGTTCGGGTGGCACCGCTGGGGGCTGGTGGGCACCGCGGTGAGCGAGGCCGCGGCCCTGCCGATCCGCGCGGTGGCCGGGCCCGGCGTGCCGGTGCACGTGGTCTCCAACGGCCTGGACGTCTCCGGCTGGCGCTCGGCGCACCTTCCCCCGGCTCCCCAGGCTTCCCCGCCCCTCTCGGCCCCTCCGGCTTCCCATGCCTCCCCCGCGGGAGACGTGCCGTCAGAGCGGGAAGGCGGCCCGGTACAGCCGGTGCACGTCGTCGCGGTGGGGCGGCTCGCGCCCCGCAAGCAGCCGGTCCGGTTGCTGCGGCTCCTGCGGGAGGCCCGCGCCCAGGTGCCCGCCGAGACGCCGATGCGGGCGACCGTCGTCGGGGACGGCCCGGCCCGGTCGCAGATGGAGCGCTATCTGAGGACGAACGGCATGACCGGCTGGGTCTCGCTCCCCGGCCGCTACAGCCGCGACCAGATCCGCGAGCTGCTCGCCTCGACGGACGTGTTCGTCGCCCCCGCGCCCCGTGAGTCCTTCGGGCTGGCGGCACTGGAGGCGAGAGCCGCGGGGGTGCCCGTGGTGGCGCGTGCGCAGAGCGGGGTGGCCGACTTCGTACGGCCGGGCAAGGAGGGACTCCTCGGGCGGACTTTCGACGATCTGGTCGCGTCGGTGGCGAGGCTGGTCCGCGACCGCGAGTTGCGCGAGTCGATCGCGGCGAACAACCGGGAGACCGAGCCCGTCCACAGTTCCTGGCCCGCGGTGCTCGAAGGCTTCGAACGCTGCTACGAGCAGGCGCGCGCCGGCCGGACCTGAGAGCCGGGCCCCGGGTGAGAGGGCCGGTGGACGGGAGGCCGAGGCGAGGGGCGGTGTCCGGCGGGACGTCGTCGCGAGGCCGGGCGACGGCCGGGTGGAAACGCGCAAGGCCCCTGCCGTGCGGTGGCAGGGGCCTTGCCGGAGATCGTCGGTACGGCCGCCGCGCCGCACTGCCCCCCGCAGGCGGAGCGGCGGCCGTACCCGGAGTGCCTCCTGCCGCCAGGAGGCACCGGTCCCTGGATCGTCCAGGAGGTCCAGGAGGTCTAGGCGCAGGCCTCGGCGAGCTTGGTGCTCGCCTCCTGGGCCTTCGTCGCCAGCGACGTCGCGGCCGTCGCGGCCGCGGCCGGGTCGCTCGGGTCGATCTTGACCGCCTCGAACGAGGTGGCGAGGTCGGTGAGGGCGGTGGCCACCTCACCGTCGGCCGTGGCCGCGAGCGCCTTGAGGTCGGCGGCGAGCTTGGCGGTGGCGTCGTTGAACTTGGTGAGATCGCCGGCGCTCGACGTGGCGGCGGTGGTGAAGTCCGCGAAGGGCTTCGACCACGCGGCCTCCGTGCAGACCGCGCTGTTTGAGGACGACCCGCCGCAGGCGGCGGTCATCGATATGAGAGCGACTCCCGCTGCGGCGACGGCGAGGTGGCGGGAGGAGAGGGCGCGGAACATTTCTGCCTTTCATTGCATTTCGTGACAGTTGGAACTGTAGGCAGGGTTCCTTGCGGATCACTTTCATGACACTTACAGGAGTGACTCCTGTGACCTGACGTGATTTTGCCCCCGCCGAGGGTAAGTGCGGGGCATGGCTGAGGCGATCGTCGATCCCGGTTCCGGTCAGCACTCGCTCAAGCGGGTCATCGGGCGCAGGGTCCTCCTTCTGTTCGTGGTGGGCGACATCCTCGGTGCCGGGATATACGCCCTGGTGGGGAAGGTCGCCGGCCACGTCGGCGGGGCGTTGTGGGTGCCCTTCCTGGTGGCCTTCGTGCTGGCGGCGCTGACGGCGACCGCCTACGCCGAACTTGTCGGCAAATATCCCCAGGCAGCCGGTGCCGCGCTTTATGCGAACAAAGCGTTCAACATTCCCTTTGTCACGTTCATTGTGGCGTTCGCGGTGTTGATGAGCGGCATCACCTCCGCGAGCGCCGCCGCGCGGGCCTTCGGCGGCGACTACCTCGGGGAGTTCGTCACGCTGCCGGTCGTCGTCGGCGCGTTCATCTTCCTCGGCCTGATCACGCTGGTGAACTTCGCCGGGATCTCCGAGTCCATCAAGGTCAACGTGGTGCTCACGATCATCGAGGCGTTCGGCCTGCTGGTGATCATCGCGATCGGGATCTTCGCCCTGCTGTCCGGCGACGGCGAACCGGCGCGGGCACTGGAGTTCCATCCGGTCAACGGCGCCTTCCTCGGGATCCTGGGCGGCACGGCCCTCGCCTTCTACGCGCTGCTCGGCTTCGAGGACTCGGTCAACCTCGCGGAGGAGGCCAAGGAGCCGCAGCGAGACTTTCCCCGCGCGCTCTTCGGCGGCCTGACCATCGCGGCGGTCATCTACCTGGGGGTCGCGTTCACGGCGACCATGCTGGTCGACACCAAGACGCTGATGGACTCGTCCGGTCCGTTGCTCGAGGTCGTCAAGGTCGCCGGGCTGGCGTTCCCGCCCAAGTTGTTCGCCCTCATCGCGCTGCTCGCGGTGGGCAACACCGCGCTGATCAACATGCTCATGGCCTCGCGCCTGGTCTACGGCATGGCGCGTGAGGGAATCGTGCCCAAGATCTTCGGGACGGTCCATTCGACGAGGTCCACCCCGTGGGTGGCGATCGTCTTCACCGTGGGCGTCGCGGCGGTGCTCGTCGCCACCGGCGACATGAGCGACCTGGCGGACACCACGGTGCTGCTGTTGCTGTGCGTCTTCGCGATAGTGAACGTGGCCGTGCTGATCCTCCGCAAGGACCGTGTCGATCACGATCACTTCCGGGCGCCGAGCTGGATGCCGGTTCTCGGGGCGGTGGTCTGTCTCGTCCTGACGTTGCCGATCACCGGCAGGGACGCGGACGTCTATCTCCGCGCGGGGGTCCTGCTCGCGATCGGTGCGGTCCTCTGGTTCGTCAACCGGTTGTTCCTGTCAGAAGGGCAGGGCCCGTCCTGAGGGGGTGCGGAGGTCCAGAGCGATGGGTTTCCGTGGCGGCCGGGGCTTTTGGAGGATAAGAACCTTTTTCATGTGATACTCCCTCTTTGTTGGAGTTTGAGAGAGACTACGTCAACTGACCGACTTTTTCACGGATTTTTTACCCAGCTCGTGTTGATCTGTACCGGCCGGACGGGGTGCGAGTGTGCCGGGCGGCGTGATCGCGCGGATGTCGGGGCACGAGAGGGCGGGGAAGGGCAGCGAAGGGGAGGTCTGACCTTCGGTGTCCCGGCTGCGGCGTCGAGGGCTCTGTCGTGGCGTTTGGGAGAAATAGTCCGCCATGTCCGCAGACTAGGAGGCCGATGTTTCCGGCAGGGACACCGTTTGTTCCAAGTCCGCGACCTCGGCGGCGACCTCCGGGGCGATGACGGTCCGGTGGCGGCGGCGATGCCGACGGTGCCGGCGGACTCGGGGAGTCTCAGGAGTCCCGGGAATCCCGGAGGTCTCAGCGGCGGAGCACGAAGGCCTTCTCGTCGTCGCCCACGCCGACCGAGCCCACCGCCCACAGCGTTTCGCTGCCCGGCACCCGGGTCAGGACGGCGCCGCCCACGTCGTCGGTCTCCTCGTACTGCTGGGTGGCGGCGTAGGTGCGGAACAGCGGGCCGTACTCGCGTGACCAGGCGGTGCCGTCGAAGTGGAGGATGAGCGCCTGTCCGGCGTGGTCGGCGTCGACGCCGCTGATCCACACGTCGGAGCCGGAGGCGGTGACCCCGTACAGACCTCCCCGGGAGACCGGCACCTCGACCCGCGTCCAGCGGGTCCCGTCCCAGCGCATGACGAGCGGCTGCGCCCCCTCGGCACCTCGCGTCTCCGACCCGGTCTCCTGGCCGGTCGAGACCCGTCCGACCGCCCACACCTCCGACGGCGAGACCTGCCAGACCGCGCTGAGACGACCGCCTTGGACCGGCGGCGTCTCCAGGCTCTCCCATGATCCGGCGGTGCCGCGCCAGACCAGCGGGGTGCGGGTCTCGCTCGTTCCCACCGCCCAGACGTGCCCCTGCCCGGAGGTGATCGCCTCGAAGGTGCCCTGCGTGGTCAGCGCGTTGCGGAAACCGCCGTCCGCCCACTCGAGGACGACCGCGCCCGAGGGGCCGTTCGCGGCGAACCACGTGCCGCCGCCTGTCGCGACGTCGGCCAGCCGGTAGTCCTCGGCCACCCCGAAGGGCCGGTGCGGGCTCCACGCCCGCCCGTTCCAGTGCGCGGCGAACGCGCTCGGGCCGTTGCCCACCACCCAGACGTCGTCGGGCCCGGCCGCGCCGACCCCCTCCAGGTGGTGGACGTCGGCCTCGCCGCCCAGGGAGATCTCCCTCCAGCGGCTCCCGTTCCAGCGAAGGACGGCGGGCGTGCCCTCCCGGTCCTCCGCGCCGTCCTGGTATCCGACGGCCCAGGCGTCGCGGGGCCCGGTCGCCGCCACGTCGAGCAACGCCGTCGCGCCCGGCAGGTTCGCGCCGCCCACGGCTGTCCACTCGGCGGACGCGGCGACCGCCCCGGTCGCCGCCGGGGTCGCCTGACTCGCCGCCGGGGTCTCCGGCGCCGGGTTCGGAGAACTCGGAGCAGGGGAGGCGGGGGCCGGCGAGGCGGTGCCGCCCGGTGCGACGGTGGGTTCGGGCGTCGTGGGGGCACCTCCGCACGCGGCGATCAGGAGCGTACCGACGACCATGACCGCCATCGGGCGCGCTTTCACCATGTCCCCATTGTTCCGCATGCCTTCGCGATCCGGTCGTGCTCCGCGTGATTAGACCCGCCTGGTCGGGGCACCGGGGACGTAGGCGGGAGAGGATGTCGATGGCGAAGGCTGAAGAGGGCGGCAGACTCCGTGTTCGAGCCGACGAACACCGTGATTTCATCGCCCTGCACGCGGTGGGGGCACTGGACTACGGGTCCTCGCCACTGCTGAAGGAACAGGCCGACGTCGCACTGGGAGCGACCGACCCCCCGCGCCTGGTGATCGATCTCACCGAGGTCACCTTCTGCGACTCCACCGGGTACGGCGTGCTCATGTACGCCCTCAACCGCGTTCGCCGGCTGGCGGGCTCACTCGTTCTCGTCGGCCCCTCCGCCGTGATGAGGCAGCGGCTGAGGCGTCTCGGGGTGGCCGACCTGTTCGACACCCGTCGTACGGTTGAAGAGGCGGTGGAAGCATTTGCCGAGGTGACATGAGTGGTCACGTTTCTCCGCACTAGAGCGATCCGCGCCGTATGAGACAGTTATGGTTGCTTGGGCAAAGGGTCGGTTCAGAAGGTTGGTCATGTTCGTGGGAGATGAGCCGGAGTCGGTTTTCACCGCCACATCCGGGCTGCACGGTACGACACTCGTCGTACGGGCGAGCGGAGAGCTTGATCACTACCACACGTCGGTGCTCCGCGAGGAGATGGGAAGGGCCTGGGGCTCCCTGCCCTCACCGAGGCTCATTCTCGACCTGTCCGCCCTGACCTTCTGCGACTCCTCCGGGATCGGCGAGCTGCTCCAGGTGCGTCACCAGGGCCTGAGCAGAGGGGTGCGGGTGATCCTCACCGGCGTTCAGGGCAACCTGGCCCGGCGTCTCAATCTCGCCGGCCTGACCCAGGTGTTCGAGGTGCTCCCCTCCGTGGCCGACGCGCTCGAGGTGGCCTGAGCCCTCGCGAACGGCCCCGGGGCGACGAGAAGACCGGCGCGGAGGAGCGCCGGAGGATCGGCCCGATCCCCGGCGGGTCAGACGGCCTGGGTGGCGTGCTTCTGCCGCAGCCGGACACCGTCGACGCGTCCCTCGCGCTCGCGGAGGATGGTGCGGAGCACCCGCAGGCCGTCGCGGACGGCGTGCAGGTTGCTGGCGCCGTGAATGCGGCTGCGCTCGTGGCTGGGAACCTCGCGGATGACGAGACCGGCCTGGGCGGCGCGGATGTTCATGAGGGTCTCGATCTCGAAGCCGTCGCAGTCGAGGTCGAGCGCGTCGAGGTGGCGGGCCCAGAAGGCGTTGTAGCCGTAGCACAGGTCGGTGTAGCGGGTGCCGTACAGCAGGTTGGTCACCTTGGTCAGCATCGTGTTGCCGAGCGAGCGGATCGGGCTGATGTCGTCCGAGCCTCCGCCGGGGGCACAGCGAGACCCCTTGGCGAAGTCGGCTCCCTCGACCAGCGCGGTCACGAAGGAGTGGATCTCCCGGCCGTCGGTGGACCCGTCGGCGTCGATCATGACGATGATGTCACCGGTCGCGGCGGCGAACCCCTCGGTGAGAGCGTTGCCCTTGCCCTTGCCCGTCTGGCTGACGACGCGCAGCCCGGGCCGCAGGGTCCTGGCGACGGCGACGGTGTCATCGGTGGAGTTGCCGTCGACCAGGATCACCTCGTCGATCCAGGACGGCAGGGTCGCGAAGACGTGCGGGAGGTTCTCCGCCTCGTTCATGGCGGGGACGACCACGCTGACACTGAAAGGAAAAGGGGCGCTGTTCATGGCCACAGGGTTGAACACACCACCTGCAGAACACTTGAAAGCCTCTTGCAAGCCCTCACGTGACAGAGGATCGTGCCTTTTGACCTCCCCTTGGGGGTAGCGGGAGGGTCTCTTCGCCGACCGTTCCAAGGGGAGGCACGACCCGATGCGGATCGTGAGGGCTGTCAGAAGGGGAGCGTGCGACCCGAAGGGCTGCGCAGGTCGAGTGGCACCGGCTCACGGGGTGGACGCGGACGTTGTACGAGCAGGATCCTTTTCACGGTGCCGCTCCATTCTGGGCTTGATCACCGGGTGTTACCCACGCCAGGCCCAAGAATCACCTATCTCCGTATCACATGAAGAACACTGGCCACACGTTCCGCGGCCGTCGCGACGTCCTCCGCGTGGCCGATGCGCCCCGCCCAGGACAGCCAGAACCACCACTCGCCGTCCTCCTCGTGGGCGGCGAGCACGTCCTCGGTCCTGGCCGGGGCCATGGGGTTGATCACATGAAGTCGTGGATAAAGCCCTGCGGCCGACCTCAGGCGCACCTGAAAGGCGTGCGCCTCCAACTGGGTGGCCAACCGACGCAGGTGGTCGATACCTTCGCCGCGCTCTGTCATCATCCGGATCACTCCTGGCGGACACTGGTGACTTGCCTCTCTGCAGAGTGCGGTTTTGTGGCACTTGAGGCAATCGGTCCCTCCGCAACCCCCTCCGGGAACAGTGGAATAGACCGGAAAGTCATGGATGTTCCGTGGGGAAACCGCGAATAAACGGAATGCCGCGCACAGCTGCGTTTACGTTGAGGTGCGTGCTTGTTAATGTTGTGTAAACAGCAAGTGGGAGGGGCGCCGTGGCCCGAGGTGAGCATTCGCCGGCATGCGCGCGACGCTGGCGCGAGCAGGCGGCGTCCAGGCAGTGGACCCACTGGCAGACCGCGCAGGCCATTCACGGCTGCTGCGGGGTGAGCCTGCTCAAGGCACATCGGCTGGCCAGGGGCTGGTCGGCCAGGCAGTCCGTTCAGGAACTGGAGGAGCTCTGTGAGCGCCAGGACCTGGGCGAGGCGCGGGCCAGCATCGACCTGCTCAACGCCTGGGAGAACAACCGGGCACGGCCGCGCCCGCAGACCATCGATCTACTGGCTCGACTTTACCGTGCGAACGCCGTCAGGCTAGGCCTGGCCGGAGATTACTGCGAGGACGGCGGGGGCGCCAAGGTCGTGGTCGTCTCCGGTGGCGAGGGCCGCACGCCCTACCAGACGGAGGAGCGGGAACGGTCCGAAGACGACATCGAGCGGCGCGCGCTGTTCCACCACGCCCTGCTCGGCTCACGGTCGGTGATGACCGGCCGGCTGCTCGCCGAGGTCGAGCGGACCCGTCAGGACCTGGACCGTACGCTCGCCGTCTCCACCGTCTCCGAGGAGCAGCTCGACCGGCTCGACGAGCAGGTGCTGCGCTACCGGCGCGAATACATCAGCAGCGCGCCGGTGCCGATGCTCTACCGGCTGATGCTGGAGCTGTCGGACGTGCGGACGCTCTCGCTGGCCCGCCAGCCCGCGATGGCCCAGCGCCGCCTGCTCAACGCCACCGTGATGCTGGCGCTGCTCTCGGCCGACGCGCTGATGAAGCTCGGCGACACCCGCCAGGCCCACGCCTGGTACGGCACCGCGCGCAACGCCTCCGACGACATGGGCGACGTGCGGCTGCGCGCCCTCGTCCGGGCACAGCAGGCGATGCTCCCCTACTACTACGGCGACCTCGCCGAGACCGTGCGGCTCGCCCGCGAGGCCAGGATGCTCGCCGGCAGCGCCCCCAGCTCACCGGCGGCGCTCGGCGCGGCGGCGGAGGCGCGGGCGCTGGCACGGATGGGCGAGCACAAGGCCGCGAGGGTCGCGCTGGCCGAGGCGGAGCGCATCTTCGCCAAGATGCCTCCCGAGGGCCACGACCACCTGGCCTTCCGCTTCTCCGAGCGGCGGCTGCAGTTCTACCGGATCGGCACCCTGATCGAGCTCGGCGAGGACGTCGACTGGAACCCGGGACCCGCGGGGCCCTCGGTGCCGTACGCGATCGACCCGGTCCTCCTCCTGCTCGACCAGGCCGCGCACCTGGTCCGCGACGGCAAGGTCGAGGACGCCTGCCACCTGGCCGAGAAGGCCCTGCTCCAGGTTCCGCCGGAACACCGTACCTCCATCGTGCTCAACCGAGCGAAGGCGCTGCTGTCGGAGGTGCCGCAGACCAGAAACAGGGCGGCGGCGGTGCGACGTCTGAACGACCTGGTCACCGGCGCGGCGCCGGTCAGCTGATGAACTCGCTCGCCGAGGAGGCGTTCACCGTCTTGCGGGAGGTCTGCGAGAACCTCGGCATCGACCACAGGGACGCGGAGCTGCTGAGGGTGCGCAGCAACGCCGTCTTCAAGCTGCGCAGTGAGATCGTGGTCAGGATCGCCACCGCTCCCAACGCGCTGACCCGGCTGCCGCTCGTCCTCGCGGTGGCCCGCTGGCTCGCCGAGCAGGGGTTCCCCGCGGTGCGCCCGGCCGACGAGATCTCCGAGCAGCCGGTGGTGCACGAGGGCAGGGTCGTCACCTTCTGGCACTACGTCCCGGCGAGCGGGCGTCCCACCACCACGGAGCTGGGCGAGATCCTGCGCAGCCTGCACCTGCTGCCGGTGCCGCCGGTGGCGTTGCGGCGTTTCGTCGACCCGCTGTGCGAGGTGCGTCGCGCCGTGGACCGCTCCGAAGAGCTCACCGCCTGCCAGCGGGCGTGGCTGCGCGACCGCATCGCGGAGCTGACGGAGCGCTGGTCGGATCTCGGCATGGACGACTCGCCGGTGCTGCTGCACGGCGACGCGTGGATCGACAACCTGCTGCGCTGCACGGACGGGCACGTGGTGCTCTGCGACTGGGACGGCGTCGCGGTCGGGCCTCGCGAGTGGGACCTGGTCCACACCTACCACGGCCAGCGGCGCTTCGGCCTGACCGCCGCCGACGTGGACGCCTTCGCCGACGCGTACGGCAGCGACCTGCGCTCCTGGCCGGGATACTCCACCCTCATGGAGGTGAGGGACATCTACGCGGTGGGAATCCACATCCGCAACGCCGCCGCCGACCCCTTCTCCCGGCGCGAGCTTCCCCGAAGACTGAATTCCCTCACCCGAGGTGAGCAACATGCCCGGTGGTACATGGCCGAACCCGTTAGTGTCTCCCAGTAAAAATCTTCAAACGGGGGCACAAGATGCCAAAGGTCACACTGCGCAACACCTTCCACGTACAGAACACCGCGGCGGCGGTCCGTGCCCATTTGAGCCAGCC
Organism: Streptosporangium sp. NPDC049046; assembly: GCF_040649155.1. Lineage (NCBI taxonomy): Bacteria > Bacillati > Actinomycetota > Actinomycetes > Streptosporangiales > Streptosporangiaceae > Streptosporangium > Streptosporangium sp. NPDC049046. The sequence goes on from NZ_JBEZEZ010000011.1 coordinate 100,051, forward strand.
GCAGAGCTACGTGGGCCTCTCGCCGATGGTGGTCGCGGTCAAGGACGTCGAGCAGGGGGAGTCGGAGACCCGCTACACCTCGGTGGAGCGGTTCAGGTTCTTCGGTCTCGTCAAGTACGACAACATGATCAAGGTGACGCTGCGGAGCACGCCGCGGACCGTCGAGGGTGAGGTCGACAGTCCCGGAGGGGTGCGCCTGGACTACCGGTTCACCCTCAGCGAGAAGAACGGGGGCACCGAGGTCGAGGACATCCTCGTGGTGCACGCCTGGGCGAGGCCGATGCTGGGTTACGCCGCGAAGAAGGCCCGAGAGGTGCAGCTCGCCCGCGCCGGGATCCTCGCCGCCCGCCTCGCCTCCGCCTCCTAGGCTCGCCTTCACGATCACCGCCGTGGGGGCGGCGGGTGAGGATCTAGGGTGGGAGACGTGAGGGCGCCCACGGTCACCGGGAAGGTCATGGCCATCCTCGGCGCGTTCCTGCCGGGAGACGTGCGGCTGACACTCACCGAGATCTGCCGTCGCGCCGAGCTGCCTCCCGCCACCGGCCACCGGCTGGTCAAGGAGCTGGCGGAGGGCGGGTTCGTGGAACGGCTCCCCGACGGCTCCTACCGGATCGGGATGCTCCTGTGGCAGATCGGTGCCCAGGCCGCGGAGCCGAGGGAGCTGCGCGAGCTCGCTCTGCCGTACATGGCGGACCTCTACGCCGCCACCCGCGAGAACGTGCAGCTCGCGGTGCTCCGCGACGACCGGGCGCTGTACGTCGAGCGACTGCGCGGGCCCACCTCCGTGCCGGTCGTCTCGCGCGTGGCGGGGGAGTTGCCGCTGCACGCGACCGGAGTGGGAAAGGTGCTGCTCGCCTTCGCGGATCCGGAGACGGTGGAGCGGGTGCTCGCCGGAGGGCTCACCTCGCACGCGCCGAACACGGTGGTGGACCCGGCGCGGCTCCGCGGTGAGCTGGAGGAGGTCCGCAGGACCGGGATCGCCTGCACGCAGGAGGAGATGTCGGTCGGCACCTGCTCGGTCGCGGTGCCGGTACGGGGCGCGGGCGGCCGGGTGGTGGCGGCGCTGTCGCTGGTGGCCTGGCGGCACACCGCCGATGCGCGACGGCTGGCACCGGCCGTGCTGACCGCGGCCGCCGCGCTCTCCCGCGACCTCGTCGCCGTGCTCCGCTGAGCGTCCGTCCTCGCCTCACGCCTCCCCGGTTCCCCCTCCTTCCGCCGAGCGCGGCGTTCCCCCCGCCGAGCGGAGCTTTCCTCGTCGCTTTCCGCTGAGCGGAAGGGGGCGGTATGCGCGGGCGGACGGTACGCGATGCTCGACGCATGCGAACTCAGGTCGGGATCGTCGGCGCGGGACCCGCCGGGCTGCTCCTCTCCCATCTGCTGCACCTGCGGGGCATCGACTCGGTGGTCCTGGAGGCGCGGAGCAGACAGTACGTCGAGCAGCGCGTGCGGGCCGGGGTGCTGGAGCAGGGCACGGTGGACGTGCTCAACGAGGCGGGGGTCGGCGACCGGATGCGCGCCGAAGGGCTGCCGCACCACGGCATCGAGCTGCGCTACGGCGGAGCCGGGCATCGCATCGCGTTCGAGAAGCTGGTCCCCGGCAGGGCCATCACCGTCTACGGGCAGCAGGAGGTCGTCAAGGACCTCATCGCCCGGCGGCTCGCCGACGGCGGGAAGATCCTCTTCGACGTCCCCGACGTCGCGCTGCACTCGCTGGAGAAGGACCCCTACCTCACCTTCGGGGGCGAGCGTCTCGACTGCGACGTCATCGCCGGGTGCGACGGCTTCCACGGGGTCTCGCGGACGTCGATCCCCGAGGGCGTCCTGTCGGTCTTCCGGCGTGACTACCCGTTCGCCTGGCTCGGCATCCTCGCGAGGGTCCCGCCGTCGTCCGAGGAACTGATCTACTCCCGTAACGACCGGGGTTTCGCGCTGCACAGCATGCGCTCCGAGGAGATCAGCCGCTTCTACCTCCAGGTGCCGCCGGACGCCTCGCTCGACGACTGGCCGGACGAGCGGATCTGGGCCGAACTGCGGGCACGCCTGGAGACGGTACCCGGGTTCACGCTCGCCGAGGGGCCGATCATCTCCAGGGACCTGTCGGCGATGCGCTCGTTCGTCGCCGAGCCGATGCGCCACGGCAACCTCTACCTCGCCGGGGACGCCGCCCACATCGTGCCGCCCACCGGGGCGAAGGGGCTCAACCTGGCCGTCGCCGACGTCCGGCTGCTGACCAGGGCACTGGACGAGTTCTACACGAAGGGCTCCACCGGGCTGCTGGACACCTACTCCGCCGACTGTCTCAGGCGCGTCTGGCGTGCCCAGCACTTCTCCTGGTGGATGACGACGCTGCTGCACACCTTCGACGCCGACGACCCCTACGGGGGACGCCTGCAGACCTCCCACCTCGACTACGTCACCTCCTCGGAGGCCGCCGCGACCACGCTCGCGGAGAACTACGTCGGCCTGCCCTTCGACTCCTGAGCCTGTGTCCCCTCGCGAGCCCACGCCACGTCACACGGGCGGGCCGCTCCTCCGTGTCCCCGCCGGTGCGGCCCGTCGCGGCGCCGGAGGGGGAAGCGGTCCCGGCTGTTCGACGTCCGCCTCCGGGGTGACGGCGGGAGGGCGTTCTGCGCCCGCCGGACTCAGTACCTGCCGGACTCCGCGCCCGTCGGAATCAGCGCTCGCCGGGGCGGACGAGGCCGTGCTCGTAGGCGTACCTGACCGCCTCGACACGGTCGCGCAGGGCGAGTTTGGCGAGCAGACGGTTGACGTGGGTGCCGACCGTGGACTCGGCGACGAAGAGGGTCGCGGCGATCTCCGAGTTGTTCAGGCCGCGGCCGATCAGGGTGAGGACCTCCCGCTCCCGAGGGGTGACGGTCGGCGGGAGCGCGGGGGTGCCCACATAGCCCGCCATGACCCGGGCGGTGACGGCGGGGTCCAGGGTGCCCAGGCCACGCGCCGCCGTGCGGATCGCGGTGAACAACTGCTCGGGCGGCGAGGTCTTGAGCAGGAAGCCGCTCACCCCCGCGCGCAGGGCCCCGTCGAGGTTCTCGTCGGTGTCGTACGTCGTCAGGATGAGGACCTTGGGCGGGTCCTGGCCGGCCAGGAGCTCGCGGGCCGCGGCGATGCCGGACAGGCGGGGCATCGAGATGTCGAGCAGTACCAGGTCGGGGCCGAGGCGTCCGGCCGTCTCCACGGCCTCGCGCCCGTCGGCGGCCTCGCCGATCACCTGGATGTCCGGCTGGGTGCCGAGGATGAGCCGGAGCCCGCGGCGTATCACGGCCTGGTCGTCGGCGATTACCACGGTGATGGTCATTCGGCCTCCTGCCCGGATTCTCCCGCTCAACGGGCGAGTTCGTCCCCTGCGGTGGTCCGTACGGCCAGCGGGAACGAGGCGCTGACGCGGTAACCGCCGCCCTTCAGCGGCCCGGTGGCGAGCCGCCCGTGGAAGAGCGCGACCCGCTCCCGCATGCCGATCAGGCCGTGCCCGGCGCCCTGGAGTCCGATGTGGCCGTCTTTGGGGCCGTCGTCGACGACCTCCAGGTTGAGCGTACGCGGCAGGTGGGAGACGGTGACCGCGACGCGTGCCGGGCCCGCGTGCTTGAGCGTGTTGGTCAGCGCCTCCTGGATGATGCGGTAGGCCGACAGCTCCAGTCCCGCCGAGAGCGGCCGGGGCTCGCCCCGCACGGTCAGCCGCACCTCCAGCCCGGCGGCGCGCACCTGTTCCAGCAGATCCTCCAGCCGGGCCAGGCTGGGCTGCGGGGCGAGCCCGTCCTCGCCGGAGTCGGTGCGCAGCAGGCCGAGCATGCGGCGCAGCTCCTCGACCGCCTCGCGGCCGGCCTCCTCCACCACGGTGAGCGTTTCGCGTTCGACCAGCTGGTCGGGGCGGAGCATCAGCCTGGCCGCGGCGGCCTGCATGACCATCACGCTCACGCTGTGGGCGACCACGTCGTGCAACTCGCGGGCGATCCGGGTGCGCTCCTCGGCCACGGCCTCACGGGCGAGCAACTCGCCGTGCTCTCGCGCCTGGACCGCGACCTGCCGGTGCCGCCACACGGCGAAGCCCGTTCCGCCGGCGATGGAGGTCATCACCACGGCCACCGCCATGTCCCCGGGGCCGAAGGGGTGGTCGACGGCGAGCATCATCGACCCGACGAAGAGCCCGGTGACCACGAGCCCGAGCACGGTCCTGAGGTCTCGGAGGGGAACCTCACTGACCAGGGTGAACAGCAGGATGAGCTGGGTGTAGAACTGCCAGGCGGCGGCGAGGTCGCCGAAGTACGCGAAGCTCACCGCGCTCGCCAGCGAGTAGACGGTCAGGACCGTGAACGGGGCACGGCGCCGTACGAGCACCAGGGCCGCCGCGGCCATCACCGCGACCAGCCACAGCGGGGACCGTTCGTGGTCGAAGGGCGACGCGCGCGCGCCGAGCTCCTCGGCGAGCCCGAACGCGGCCATCACCGCCGCGATCAGCCAGTCGACGGCGGTGGGCGGGAGACGGCTCATGAGGCGGCGGGAGGGAGGTGCGGCATGGCGTGAGGGTAAGGGGCGGGGAAGAAGGTTGACATCCGCCTTTGGGGTGATTGCGGGTCAAGGCAGGCATTGACGACGGTGAGCGGTGCGGTACGTAGTTTTCCGGCCATGTTCACACTCACCAATCCTGACGCGTTCCGTCGCGGGGTCGCGGGCGTCAGCCTCGTCCTCGCCCCACTCTGCCTGCTGCTGGGCATGATCGTCGATCCGCTGGAGTTCGGGGTCGAGGACACCCTCGGCTATGCGGAGAACCCCGGGGCCGCCGGGGTGAGCGCGACGCTCCTGCACTACGCCTGGGTGCTCTGGGTGCCCGGAGTGATCGGCATGGTCCACCTCGTCCGGCGCAGAGGGGTCGTCCTCGCCCACCTGGCCGGAGCGGCCGCCGTGATCGGTCTGATCAACTTCTCCTCGCTGATGATCTCCGACTTCTTCGACATCGTGCTCTACCAGCAGCTCCCCGAGGAGACGGCGACGAAGATCCTGCAGGACGCCGCACAGCCCGCGCTGATCTTCGCCTGGCAGATCCCGGGCATGCTCGGCTCCTTCCTCGGCCTGGTCCTGGTGGCCGTGGCGTACACCCGCGCGGGCCGGGCCGGGTGGTGGTTCCCGGCCGGTGTGTTCGCCGGGCTGGTGGTCTGGGTGATCGGCGCGCGGCTGTGGAATCCGCTGCTCGGCTACTTGGGCCCGCTTCTCCTGCTGGTCGTCTTCGGCGCGGTGGGCGTGGCGATGATCCGGATGAGCGACGAGGAGTGGAACCCGTCCCGCGCACCGGCCGTCGTGTGACCGCCTCCCGGCGACCGGCGCCCTCACGGGAGACGGGCCTCCCCCAAGGGGAACCCTGATGAGGACCGCCCTACCATTACGGGTTTTCGCGCAGGTCAGACGGGTGACACCGGGGCCGTCCAGGGAAGGTTGGCACTACCTGGCCCGGATGTCCCTACGGGATCGTTCAGGGATGTCGAGGGGTTCTCTCCGATGTTCCGTCATTCTCCTCGTCGCCATCGTTGAGGCATGGGAAGTCAGGCGTTCACGGGATCGGCGATGGTCTTCGGTGGTTACGCGGCGATCGGCGCCGGGGCCGCCGCGATGCTCGGGCTGCACGTGGTCACCGGCCTCGATCCGGTGCACACCGTGATCAGCGAGTACGCGTTCGAGGCGGACGGCTGGTTGCTGCCCCTGTCGCTCACGCTCTTCGCCGCCGCGGCGACGATCATCGGGGCGGTGCTGGCCCGGCGCGGGGAGGACCGTGCGGTGGCGCTGCTGGTCGGAGTCTGGGGCCTGTGCATGCTGCTGATCGGAGCCTTCCCCACCGACGAGCCCGGCGTGCCGCTCTCGATGTCGGGTGGCATCCACAGGTACGCGGCGTTCGTGGCCTTCCTCACCATGCCGATCGCGGGGCTGCTCCTCGCCAGGCGGTACGCGACCAGCCCGTACGCCCGCGCGGTCCGGTTGCTCAGCCTGGCCGCGATGGGGGTGCTGGTCCTGGTGGTCCTCCCGTACGCGGTGCGGGTGTTCGGCGTGGACCTGACCAACGACGACATCCCCGCGGGGGTGACCCAGCGGCTGGTGGTGGGCTTCGAGGTGGCGGTGCTGGCCATGCTGGGGATGGTGGCCGGTGCCCGGCGCGGCCGCGTCCGCCGTCCGCTCCCGGCGGCCGCCCGAGCCTGACCCTCGTTCCCGGTTTGTCGTACGGCTGCCCTACGCTCCCGGAAAGTCGATCGATCGAGAAGGTGGAGCATGGCCGCGCGGAGCACTTACCTGGAACTGTCCGAGGACGGCGGAAGCTCGCACAAGTTCTACGAGGTCGTGGTCGACGGGACCGAGGTGACGATCAGATACGGCCGCATCGGCGAGTCCGGCCAGTCCAAGGCGTCGGCGTTCGCCAATGAGGCGAAGGCGGAGGCGGCCGCCGCGAAGAAGATCAACGAGAAGGTCCGCAGAGGATACGCCCCCGCGGTCCGGGGGGTGCGCCAGCGCCGCGCGGTCACCCGGCGCAGCGTGGAGAGCACCCGCTCCACCGCCACCCAGGCGCCGGTGCTGTGGCGCTTCGCCAGCGGCGCGGCGGCGTTCGGCATCTTCGTCGACTCCGAGCGCTGCTGGGTCGGCAACCAGCGCGGCGACGTCTACACCGTCACCCACGGCGGCACCGTCACCGGCCGCTTCAAGCTGCCGGACGGGGTCAAGTGCATCGTCGGCGACGACTTCTGGATCTACGCGGGTGCCGACGACGGCAAGGTCTACGACCTCGGCGGCAAGGTTCCCAGGGTCGCGTACGAGATCGCCGAGGACGTCGACATCTACTGGCTGGACATCCACGACGGTGTGCTCGGCGTCTCCGACCGGGCAGGGCGGATCACCACCATCGACCACGAGGACGAGTTCCAGTGGGCACGCAAGGGCAGGGGCGACTCGGCCTGGATGGTCCGCTGCGACGACGAGGCCGTCTACCACGGCCACTCCACCGGGGTGGCCCGCTACGACGCCGCCGACGGAGCGCCGGTCTGGGAGACGCCCCTCACCGGCGCGGTGCTCTTCGGCTGGCAGGAGGCCGACTCGGTCTACGCGGGAACCTCGCGCTCCACCGTGCACCGCCTGCGCAAGTCCGACGGCGCCTCCCAGGCGGTCTACCGCTGCGACGCCACCGTCTTCTCCTGCGCCACCGCCCCCGGCGGCCGGTACGTCTTCGCCGGAGACAACCACTCCTCGATCTACTGCTTCGACCAGAGCGGCGAGCGCCTGTGGAAGCTGGCCACCGGCTGCGGTTCCGCCTTCTCCATGCAGTATCTCGACGACCGCCTCTACATCGTCACCACCGACGGCACCCTGGCCTGCATCGACGCGACCGAGGAGGCGATCAGGGCGGCCCAGGACGGCACCCTCCCCGAGGCGGTCGACGTCAAGGCGTCCGCCGGGCTGGCGGTGGTGGAGCCCACCGCCGTGCTGGAGACCGTGGTGTTCGACGCCGTTCCGGACACCGGCGACGGCGTGGTGCTCGAGTGCTTCCGCGAGGGCGAGCGGCTCCGGGTGCGGGTCGTCAGCGAGGGCTACGACGTGCGGCGGAACGTGCAGTTCCCCAAGGAGGTCAGAGAGGCAGGGGCCCGCTACCTCGTGGAGGGCGTCCGCTTCTCCGAGCGGGGTGGTTTCTACCGCGCGTACGGCGACATCAGGCGCCTGCTCTGATCTCCCGTCGGGCAGGCGTTCACCACGTCGACGAGATCTTGTCATGGTGCCGTGAGGCGCCGGGCCGCCCTGGCGTATCCGGGGAGCTTTTCCCACCCGGGAATGTCGGTACCGAGCATGCCTCCCGAGGCGTCTCAAGCGGATCGGGAGGACGGGGAGGACCTGTCGCGGGCGGCCGGTGACAGCGGGACAGGCCCGGCGCGGGCCGGAACCGAGGGGGACGGTTCCGGCCCGCGCCGGAGCGGGTCAGGACGGGACGTTCCACTTCTGGTTGGCGGTGCCGCCACAGGTCCAGATCTGCAGGCGGGTGCCGTTCGCGCTGGACTGGCCGGTGGCGTCCAGGCACTTGTTGGCGGCCGGGTTCACGAGATCCCGGGCCCCGCTGTAGGTCCACCGCTGTGCCGCGGTGCCGTTGCAGTCGTACAGCTGGATGGGCGTGCCGTCGGCGGTTCCGGCGGCGGTGACGTCCAGGCACTTGCCCAGGGCGCGCACGGTGCCGTCGGTGCCCATGGTCCACTGCTGTGCGCCGGTGCCGTTGCAGTCGTAGAGCTGGATGGGGGTGCCGTTCGCGGTGTTGGCCGCGGCGACGTCGACGCACTTGCCGCCGATGCCGGTGATCTGTCCCGTACGGCCACCGCCGGTGGGCGGGGCGTAGACGCGGACGTAGTCGATGGTGAGCTGCTGGGGGAAGGTGGTCGAGGCATCGGGCGAGCCCGGCCAGTTCCCGCCGACGGCGAGGTTGAGGATCATGAAGAACGGGTGGTCGTAGACCCAGGGGTTGCCCCGCGTGTCGGCGGGGGTCTTCCTGGAGTACTGGACGCCGTCGACGTACCAGGTCACCGCGCCGGGCTCCCAGTCGACGGTGAAGGTGTGGAAGGCGTCGGCGAAGGCCTGGCCCGCGGGGAGGTTGTAGCTGCCGCTCAGCGGGTTGCCCCCCGAGTAGCCGGGGCCGTGGAGGCTGCCGAGCACCTGCCCGGGGACGCTGCCGACGTTCTCCATGATGTCGATCTCACCGTTGGCGGGCCACTGGGCCCCTCCGGTGCCCAGCATCCAGAACGCGGGCCACATGCCCTTGCCCCTGGGGAGCTTCATCCGCGCCTCGAAGCGGCCGTAGGCGCGCGTGAAGGTCGCGGCGGTGGTCAGCTTGCCCGAGGTGTACTCGCACGAGCCGTACCAGCAGCCGTGTCCCGCGGGGTTGCCCTTGCGCGCGGTGATGACCAGGTTGCCCGCGCCGTCGTGGGCGATGTTCTCGTTGCCGGACGTGTAGTACTGCCGCTCGTTGTTGCCCCAGCCTCCGCCGCCGACGTCCCGGCGCCATTTGGCGTTGTCGGGGCCGGTGCCGGAGGCCGCGTTGAACTCGTCCGACCATACGAGGGGGCCGGGGGCCGGGGCGGCGAGAGCCTGCCGGGTGGCGGTCTGGGCGGCGGTGGCCTGTGCCCCGGCCTGGGAGGGGACGAGTGTGGCGGAGCCGAGGGCGAGGAGTGTCGCGGCGAGGAGGCCGCCGATCCGCGCGAACCGCGTCCGCACGGGGCGAGGGCCGGTGGGGGGTGCCGGGCTGGTGACGATCATCGGCTGTTCCTTTCTAACCGGTGTCCGCTGGAGGGAGGTCACGGTCTAGAAGCCGGCCGTGATACGGGTGAACTCCCAGTTGGGCTGGGAGATGCCGCTGCACTCGGAGGAGGCGTTGCCACCGGGGCAGGGACGGTCGCGGTTGACCGCCCAGTAGGCGAAGCGGGTCAGGCCCTTGGACTTGGCCCAGTCGCGGATCTGGGTCCAGGCCTGGGTGGTGGTCAGCTCACCCTGGTCCGACAGGCCGTTCATGCCGGAGATGCCCATGCGGGCGTACGCCTGCGCGTCGGTCCAGCCGTTGGCGGCCTTGAGTGCGTTCTTCAGGCCCTCGGAGGAGCTGACGGTGGCGTTGTAGATGTTCGAGGCGCCGAAGTTGAACGGCATGATCGTGTAGTTGTCGATCGGCACGGCGAGCGCCTTGGCCTGGTTGATCAGGCGGATGCCGGCCGCGGTGGGACCGTTCACCCCGGTGCCGAAGGTGACGGCGATCTTGACGTTCGGGTTGTTCTGCTTGACGATCTTCAGGCCGTTGAGGATGCGGTCCTGGACGGTGTAGTTCTCGAACTCGTCGGTGTTCTCGATGTCGAAGTCGACGACCGCGGGACCGACGGCGTTGATCACCTGCTGCACCGCTCCGGCGTAGGCGGCCGGGGTGGAGCAGTTCGGGCCGAGCTTGTTGCCCGACCATCCGCCGAAGGAGACCTGGACGCTGCCGCCCGCGGCCTTGATCTGGTTGATCGCGGCCTGGTCGGCGCCGCCGGTCAGCGGCCTCGCGCCGTCCCAGCGCGGGGTGCAGCCGCCGCCGGACAGGATGAACGCCATGGTGAAGGACTTCACCCCGGTGGTGCTCATGATCGTCGCCGGGTTCGGCGGGTTGCCCCAGCCCATGTAGAGGTAGGGGGCTCCGGCCATCTTGCCGGCGGGCGGGGGCGTGGTGCCGCCGTCGCTCGGGGCGTTCCACTTCTGGTTGGCGGTGCCGCCGCAGGTCCAGATCTGCAGGCGGGTGCCGTTCGCGCTGGACTGGCCGGTGGCGTCCAGGCACTTGTTTGCGGCCGGGTTCACCAGGTCGTTCGCGGCGCTGTAGGCCCACTGCTGCGCCGCGGTGCCGTTGCAGTCGTACAGCTGGACGGGGGTGCCGTCGGCGGTTCCGGCGGCGGTGACGTCCAGGCACTTGCCCAGCGCGCGCACCGTGCCGTCGCCGTTGCGGGTCCACTGCTGTGCCGCGGTGCCGTTGCAGTCGTAGAGCTGGATGGGGGTGCCGTTCGCGGTGTTGGCCGCGGCGACGTCGACGCACTTGCCGCCGATGCCGGTGATCTGCCCGGTGGCGGCGGCGGCCGGGGACGCGGTGGTCACGCCGGCGAGGGCGAGAACGACGACGGTGAACATCCCGCCGAGAGTGGCCGGGAGCGACATGCGACGGCGCCGGGGAGGCGGCTGTCCTGTGTCCATGCGCGGATTTCCTTCCGTCTTGGGAGGCGACGTGCGGGTGACGTCACGCCCGGGCGGGGACGTGACGTGCGCGTGACGTCACGACCCGGACGAGCGGGGGGCATGCGGGCGGTGCCGGACGCGGAGAGCGTGCCTTTCGCGGGCGGCCGGACGGTGTCCCCGGAACGGATCGCCATGCGGCGGCACGCGCTGCTCGGCGCGTCCTGGGCCCTGCCGCGACGGATACGGCAGGGAGAACGGGAGCCCTCACGGGCGGGAGACGGTCGGTGTGCCTCCCGCTCATGAGGGGGTGTCGTCAGGGTGGTGGAGCGAGGCGCGGCCACCGCGCCCGCCGCCACACGGCGTCAGGAAAGCGAGTCATGGGAGTCCCTTCACGGCAGGCTTTCGCTTGCCCGGACCTTAGGACAGACTTCGTTCCTTGGTCAATACAAGCAGTAAAAAAAGCATCACAGCACCGGTCTCATGTTCGTGCGGACCGATGTGAGCTCCCGTAAAAAATGGAAAGTTTGTTTACGGTAGAAGCCCTGGGAGGAACGGTCCAGAGCTCGACGTTGTCAGGATTCGCTGTCAGGAAATCTCGGGTCGCTGCCGGAGGGGGTGCGAGAGACCCGATGCGGCGACGCTCTGGACGGGACAGGGCGGCGTGCGTACTCCTCCGGTGCGCTCACGGATACCCGGGGCCGCGCCCCCGCGGGGCAGCCGTCCGTGAGCCGGGCCCGTGCCGGTGAGAGGCCGCCGTCCGTGAACGGAGTCGCCGTCGCCGGTCGTCGGTCTCGCGCCGGGGACACGGCGTCGCGTGCCGGTCCCCGGCGATGTGCCCCGCGGGTGCGCGGGTGCGAACGTCTAGCGTTTGCCGCCTGAGCCGTCGAGTCCCGCGCGACGCAGGGCGTCGGCCATCGCGCCGCTCGGCGCGTTGCGCTGCCGGTCGCCGCGTCCCTGATCGCGTCCCTGTCCGCCGCCCTGTCCGCCGCGTCCCTGGCCGCCCCCGCGCCTGCCGCCGCCGTCACCCTGGCGCTGCCCGCCGCCACCCTGCTGGTCACGCTGGTCACGCTGGTCACGCGGTCCCCGGGGCCCCGCGGGCTTGACCTCGTCCTCCAGCCGGAGGGTGAGCGAGATGCGCTTGCGCGGGATGTCGACGTCGAGCACCTTCACCCGGACGATGTCGCCGGGCTTGACCACCTCGCGCGGGTCCTTGACGAAGCTGTGCGACAGCGCCGACACGTGGACCAGGCCGTCCTGGTGCACACCGACGTCGACGAACGCGCCGAAGGCGGCGACGTTGGTGACCACGCCCTCCAGCAGCATGCCGGGCTTGAGGTCGGAGAGCTTCTCCACGCCCTCCTTGAAGGTCGCGGTCTTGAAGGCCGGACGCGGGTCGCGACCCGGCTTCTCCAGTTCGGCGAGGATGTCGGTGACGGTCGGCAGGCCGAAGGTGTCGTCCACGAACTCCTGCGGACGCAGGGCACGCAGCGCCGTACCGTTGCCGATCAGGGACGCGAGGTCGCCACCGGTGCTCTTCAGGATGCGCCGCACCACCGGGTACGCCTCCGGGTGCACGCTGGAGGTGTCGAGCGGGTCGTCGCCGTCGCGGATGCGCAGGAAGCCCGCGCACTGCTCGAAGGCCTTCGGACCGAGCCTCGGCACCTCCTTCAACGCCTTGCGGGAACGGAAGGGGCCGTTGGCGTCGCGGTGCTGGACGATGTTCTCCGCGAGCCCGGAGCCGATGCCGGAGACCCGGGTGAGCAGCGGCGCGGAGGCGGTGTTGACGTCGACGCCGACCGCGTTCACACAGTCTTCCACCACGGCGTCGAGAGAGCGGGAGAGCTTGGTCTCGGCGAGGTCGTGCTGGTACTGGCCGACGCCGATCGACTTGGGGTCGATCTTCACCAGCTCGGCGAGGGGGTCCTGCAGCCGCCTGGCGATCGAGACGGCGCCGCGCAGCGACACGTCCATACCGGGCAGCTCCTGGGAGGCGAACGCGGAGGCGGAGTAGACCGAGGCCCCGGCCTCGGACACCACGACCTTGGTCAGGCCGGGGACCAGCTTGACCAGCTCGCCCGCGAGTTTGTCGGTCTCGCGCGAGGCGGTGCCGTTGCCGATCGAGACGAGCTCCACGCCGTGCTTCTTCGCCAGCGTGGCGAGGGTGGCCAGCGACTGGTCCCACTGGCGGCGCGGCTCGTGGGGGTAGACGGTGTCGGTGGCGAGCACCTTGCCCGTCGCGTCGACCACCGCGACCTTCACGCCGGTGCGCAGTCCGGGGTCCAGTCCCATGGTCGCGCGGCTCCCGGCGGGCGCGGCGAGCAGCAGGTCGCGCAGGTTCGCGGCGAACACGCGTACCGCCTCCTCCTCGGCGGCCTGCCACATGCGCGTCCGCAGGTCGATGCCGAGGTGGACGAGGATGCGGGTGCGCCAGGCCCAGCGGACCGTGTCGGCCAGCCACGCGTCGGCCGGCCTTCCCTGGTCGGAGATGCCGAAGCGGTGCGCGACGCGGCCCTCGTAGGTGCCGGTGGGCTCCTGCTCCGGCTCCAGGGTGAGGGTGAGGACCTCCTCCTTCTCGCCGCGGAACATCGCGAGGATCCGGTGCGAGGGCAGCTTGGTGAACGGCTCGGCGAAGTCGAAGTAGTCGGAGAACTTGGCGCCCTCCTCCTCCTTGCCTTCGCGGACCGCCGCGACGAGGCGGCCCTTCGTCCACATCCGTTCGCGCAGCTCGCCGACGAGGTCGGCGTCCTCGCCGAACCGCTCGACCAGGATCGCGCGGGCACCGTCCAGCGCGGCGGCGGCGTCGGCCACCCCCTCGCCGACGAACGCCTCGGCCGCGGCCCGCGGATCGACCGACGGGTCCGCGAGCAGACCGTCGGCGAGCGGTTCGAGCCCCGCCTCCCTCGCGATCTGCGCCTTGGTCCGCCGCTTGGGCTTGTACGGGAGGTAGATGTCCTCCAGGCGGGCCTTGGAGTCGGCGAGGAGGATCTGCGCGCGCAGGGCGTCGTCGAGCTTGCCCTGGGCGTCGATCGACTCCAGGATCGCGGTGCGCCGCTCCTCCAGCTCCCGCAGGTAACGCAGCCTCTCCTCCAGCGTGCGCAGCTGCGTGTCGTCGAGCATCTCGGTGGCTTCCTTGCGGTAGCGGGCGATGAACGGCACGGTGGCCCCGCCGTCGAGCAGGTCCACCGCCGCACTCACCTGCCGCTCGCGCACACCCAGCTCTTCGGCGATCCGCTGATGAATAGACGTTGTCACGGTCTCTCTTCCTCTGTGATGGCAGTCCCAAGTTACCGCCTCACCCCTCTGGTGGTCCGGAGAGCCGGAGGGACGAATCACCCGAGATCGGGAGGAGAGTCGCACTTTCGGCGCGGCCGTACCGGGAGGCCGGTGGTCAGGGAAGAACCTCGAAGGTGGGGGTCAAGCGGGTCCACTCGACGGTGGCGGCGGCCGTGTTTCCGCCGGGGGTTCCGGTCACCCAGTGCGTGAGCTGAGGGGTCTCCCTGCTGTCCTGGACGACCCAGGTCGCCCCGGTGTCGACGCCGTCCCTGAACAGCCGGGCCGTCCCCGCGCTGTTCACCCGTACCCGCCACGTCGCCGTCCGGCCGGCGGCGTCCAGCGAGTGGACCTTCTCCCAGACGGCGGACCCCTTGCGCATCGTCCAGACTCCGTTGCGCTGCACGGTCAGCATGAGCCGCCTGGCGCCGTTGGCCACCTTCGCGCCGAGACAGACACCGTTGCCGCTACGAGGGTCGAGCGCGCTGTCGTCGTCCACCCGGCCGCGGAACTCCAGGGTGAAGTCGCACCCCTTGGAGGCGTCGAGCGGGAAGGACGCCCGGCACACCGTGGTGCCGGTGCTTTCGAGCCGGAGCCCGCCGGTGGAGGTCCGCGCGCCGCCACTCAGCGTCCACCCCCTCGCGTTCCCCACGCCCGCGCTCCAGTCGCCCGAGGCGAGGGGCGCGTCGGAGAGGGGGCGGGAGATGTCGAGCCTGGCGACCTTGATGTTGGTCTGGTTGTGCTCCCAGACGACGAAGAACCGGCCGGGCTCGTACTCGTCGGCGCTGGGGTAGACGTCCCATCCCCGCGCCGCGCCTCGCGTCAGCCGGGGGCCGTCGGCGAAGAGCCGTGCGGGCTCCCAGGGTTCGCCGGGCCGCCTGACCTTGTAGTAGAGCACCTCACGATACTGGTCGGGTTTGCTCGCGGAGGGGCCGGTGAACGGCCCGGCCAGCGTGTTGAAGACGGCGAGGTGACGCCCCGCGGAGTCGCGGGTGAAGAACGTCTTGACGTAGTGGTTGGGAAGGTTCGCGTCCAGCTTGAGCGGCGACCACGTCAGTCCGCCGTCGGTGCTGGTCGCCGTGGCGCTGTGGGCCGCGCCCGAACGGTAGCGGGCGTCGCGCGCCGCCGCCGAGGCGCCACTCCTCAGATCCAGGGAGCGGGTCACCATCACGAGCGTCCCGGGGTCGTCCTGGGAGGGCGCGATCTGCGGCTCCTCGATCGCCACCCCCGGCGGGTTCTCCGCGAGCCCGCCGGAGGTCCAGGTCTTCAGGTCGGTCGAGCGCAGCACGCCCGCCCTGTTCGTACCGTCCGAGTGCCGCCAGTAGGGAACCAGCCACACGCCGCCGTGCCGCAACGGTTTGCCCGCCACGACCACACCCCTGCCGTTGTCCGGCACGTCGACGGTGACGGGGAAGGCGGTCCAGGTGCGGCCGCCGTCGGCGCTCCTCCTGACGACGAGCGAGGTGGGGAAGCCGTCGACGTCGCCCTCCCGGTCACGGTCGCGTTCGACGGAGATCAGGCCGAGCAGCGCGTACAGCGTGCCCGCGTCGTTGAGGAAGATCACATAGTGGTAGCGGGTCGTGGCGGTGGCGGCGGCGAGCGTTCCCACCGTCCAGGTCAGGCCGCCGTCCTCGGAACGGGCGTACATGATGGAGCCCTGATCGGTCGGCGCCGGGTCCCGCGCGTCCCTGACACCGGCCCGCCAGGCGACCACCAGCCGCCGGTGGTCCAGGGCGACGATGTCGGGAACCCGGTTGCCCTCGTGGGCGAGTTCCCCGTCGGGATTCCTGGTGACCTTGCCGTACACGACGACGGGAGGGCTGACGTCCGATCCGACGATCTCACTTTCCGGCCAGGGCATGGATCACAGGGAACAGTGGGCGGATGGACGGGAGGTTATCGGGGGGTGAAGCCCACGCGGCCGACGTCTCGCGTCCGCCCGAACCCGGGTGAACGCGGGGCGGGCGAAGGACGCGGAGCGGGAATGCCCGGCTAATGAAAACCGTTATCATCGGCGTCGGGTAATCCGCCCTCCGAGAGGAGCAGACGTGGCCAAGAACGAGATGCGACCGGTGATCAGGCTGAGGTCCACGGCGGGCACCGGTTTCACCTACGTGACCCGCAAGAGCCGGCGTAACGACCCCGACCGGCTCACTCTCGTCAAGTACGACCCGATCGTCCGCCAGCACGTCCCGTTCCGAGAGGACAGATAGCCATGAAGAAGGGCATCCACCCCGACTACCGCCCGGTCGTCTTCCGCGATCCGAGCGCGGGTGTCGCCTTCCTGACCCGTTCGACCGTCAGCAGCCGCAAGACCGTCGAGTGGGAGGACGGCGCCGTTTACCCGCTGGTCGACGTCGACGTCTCCTCGGCGAGTCATCCCTTCTACACCGGGCGCGGCCGGGTCGTCGACACGGCGGGGCGCGTCGAGCGCTTCCAGCGGCGCTACGGCAGGAGCTGACCCCAGAACCGATTCCGGCCCCGGCCTCGGCCGGGGCCGTGCCGTTTTCCGGTGGCCGGGACTCGCGTCCCCGCCACGCCGGGACGCGCGGCACCGCTCATCGGGGCGCGGGCCACCGTGCACAGGCCGTGGACAGGCCGGGCCGCGTCAGCCGCAGGTGATCTCGGTGAAGGTCGGGGGTGTGGTGGCGGACCCCACGAAGCCGATGTCGGTGGCGGTCGCCCCCGGCGCCAGCGACGGCTTCTCGGTGGGGGCGTGCAGCATCGCGACGGGGCCACTCTGCATGTGGGTGCCGTTCCACGACTGGGTGAAGGTCGCCTCGCGCGGTTGCATCCACTGGATGTACCAGTCGCGTATCGGCTTGTCGGTGGTGTTGGTGATCGTCGCGGCGCCTCGGTAGCCGCCGGGCCACGACTCCACCAGGGTGACCGTCGCCTGACACCTCTTGGTGTCCGGGGCAGGGGTGTCCATGTCCTCGTGGAGGGGCGCGGAGGACGATGATGCCGGGGGGTTGCCGTCATCGGACGGGGCCGCCGGGGGGTTCCCCTGGACGGACGGGGACACCTGGGTGACGTGCTGGGAGATCGGGTGCGCCGCGGTGTGCCCGCTCTCCTGGGTCCGGCCGGCGCAGGCGCCCGCGACCAGGGCCACCGCCGCTCCGAGCGAGACGAGGCCCAGCAGTGGCGCGATCTTCGTGCTGAACGGCACGGGACTCCCTTCCGCCCTTTTCACGAGGGCGCGGCGGCCGTGGGGAGGGGCGGTGATCCGGTGCGGTTGTGGCGGCCCGGCGGTCTGCCGGTCCGCTCATCCGTCGGTCTGTCGGTCTGTGGGGACGAACGGGGTGAGGGGGAGACGGGTCGGTCCCCGCCGGTGGCACCGGCGGGGACCGCGTTACATCAGGGGCTGGAGCAGGTGACGCTCGGAGAGCCGCTGGTGCCCGATCCGGTGAACCCGAAGGTGGTCGAGGCGCCGGGGGCTATCGTGCGGTTCCAGTCGACGTTCTTGGCCGTGACGGTGGATCCGGACGTGGTGTGCGTGGCACTCCACAGACTGTTGATGGCGCTACCGCTGCCGAGTGTCCACGTCGCCGTCCAGCCGTTGATGGTGGCCGATCCCGAGTTGCGCACGGTCACCTCGCCCTGGTAACCGCCCGACCAGGAGCTGACGGTCTTGTAGGTGGCGGTGCACGCTCCGGTGCCGGGGGTCGGCGTCGGGTTCGGGGTCGGGCTCACGGTCGGCGTCGGGGTCGGGGTCGGGTCCGGGTTGTTGCCCGAACGGCCGACTCCGGTCACCTGGCCGTTGCCGCCGTCGAAGACGACGTCGGAGCAGTTGTAGAACGTCTCGGCGCTGTCGGAGCGCTTCCACACCGAGTAGATGATGTGGCGGCCCGACTTGCCGGAGGGGAGCCTGGCGTTCCAGTAGTAGTTGGCGTCGTTGGTCCCCGGGTTTCCGACGCTCTGCGGGTGGTCGGCCGTGTGGAAGGGTTCCGACTCCAGGTCATCCCAGGTCAGAGCCCGGTTGGGGTTCCAGCCGTCCTTGGTGATGTAGAGGTAGAACCAGCCGGGGTGGGCGGCCCACTTGTTGTACTTGAACTGGATGTTCGCGCCCGCGGTCAGGTGCGTCACCGGCCAGTTGGCACTCGGCAGGTCGTACCCGCTGTAGCCCGGGTTGCCGCCGCTGCACGCCTGGCCGTCGGGGATGAACCCGCGGGTTCGCCCGGCTCCGTCGGACCGCAGCAGGCTGAACCAGTTGTACAGCGAGTTCGCCCCGCTCTGGGCAACCGCCGCCGAACACGCCGAGTTGATCGGCACGATGTTCCCCTGCGGGGAGAGGCCGTCCTGCCAGCAGAAATACGTCCGGCTGCCGGGCACCATCATCGCGCCGTGCGCCGAGGCCGGCAGGGGAACGAGAACGACGGCGAGCAGCGCGGTCATGAAAGTGACCACACCGGCGACAGCCATACTTCGCCATTTACTCACAGAATTACCATCCCTTTCGAGGGGGTGACGAGACATTGATCAATGGCGGTGAGGCGCTCACGCGAGACGGACTCTAGGTCGCAGGTTGCGGGGGTGTAAACGGAGTGCTTCTTTCACCGTGAGGTAGCGGCTTGTTGTACCAGTTCAGGGGGTTACGGGGTGATTTCACCCAATGAAAGGTTCACGGTTGGGGTGCCCTGTGGTGAGTCTTCGCGGGAAGGGTCGCACCAGGTGGAGAGCGAAGGACTTGCGGATCTTCGAGGTGTAGGAGAAAACGGTGGGGAAAAACGAAAGACCGGCCGGAGGATTTCCGGCCGGTCTTCGGCGAAGGGGCGGGCCCTGGGCGAGATGCCTTTCCCCGCGGGGCCGCCGCGCCTTTCCTGCGGGGCTACCGCGTTCTTCCCGCCGCGACCTTCTCCAGTGCGGGCCCCGTGAGGCGGTACCTGTCCCACTCGTCGAGCGGTTCCGCGCCGATCGCCCGGTAGAAGTCGATGGCCGGGGTGTTCCAGTCGAGCACCGACCATTCGAAGCGGCCGTAGCCGCGCTCCACGCAGATGCCCGCCAGTTCGGCGAGCAGCCTCCTGCCGTGCCCGCCGCCCCGGTGGGCCGGATGGACGAAGAGGTCTTCGAGATAGATCCCGTGGGTGCCGAGCCAGGTGGAGTAGGAGACGAACCAGATCGCGAACCCCGCGATCCTCTCCCCGTCGACGGCGATGTGGCAGAACACGCTGGGGGAGGGGCAGAAGAGCGTCTCGTGGAGCATGTCGGGGGTGTTCTCGACCTTGTCCAGCGCCTTCTCGTACTCCGCGAGTCCACGGATCATGTCGATGATCGCCGGGACGTCGTCCGGCGTTGCGGGGCGAATCATGCTCGAAGTCTAGGGCGGGGCCGCGGTTGGGGACGAGTTAGAAAAGGATTTTCGGTGATAAAAGGTGTTATATAGGGTCGCATGGCTGTACGGGAGACGCCTCCCGTAAGTTGTCTGCTGATCGAAGTGCGGGTCGTTGAGAAAGGCGGGTCACCATGTCGACAGAACCCCACGGGGAGCGGCTGGCGGAGCTCAGGGAGGCGTTCGCGGCCATCGACATCGATGGCGACGGATTCATCACGGAGCGGGAGTTCGGTGAGCACTTTCCCGCCCTGCCCGCCGAGGCCATCGGATCGCTGAACCAGAACGGCGACTCCGATGGCGACGGCCGGCTCTCGTTCGAGGAGTTCGTCCGCCTGGTTTCCCGAGACTGACCGTTCCCCGTTCTTCGAGGGGGCCACCGGAACCGGTGGCCCCCTCGAAGAACGGGTGCCACCTCGCGCGACCTTCTCTCGGCGTTCTCCCTCGGTGACGTCGGGCGCCACCGCGGGTCTGACCGCGCTCACCGGAGACGGCGAGGGTCAGCGCGGGACCGGGACGTGACTGTCGGAGATCTCGCGCAGTGACTCCTCGACGGTGGAGTCGATGGGGAACGCCTCGCGCAGCCTGGTCAGATCGAGCAGGCGGCCGAGGAATCCGTGCACGCCGACGAGGCGCAGCCAGCCTTTCCGCTCGTAGGCGCGTCGCAGGCTCGTCAGCAGCACCCAGATGCCCGTGGAGTCGCAGAATCCCACTCCCGTCGTGTCGACGACGAGACAGATGTGACCGCGCCTCATGTACTCCGCGATTTTCTCCTCGAGCAGCGGCGCCGAGGACTTGTCCAGGTCGCCGACCAAGGTCACCACGGAGAAGTGCGGGTGCGCGTCCATGCTTACGGAAAGTCGAGTCATATCGCCCCGCTGTCTACGGCGGTTGGAGACAGCGCCCTGTCGGGAGCCGTACGAAGGAGAAGGACAGGTGCCGTTACCCCCACCGTACGCCCGTCGCTCATGACAGTTCAACAAGTGATTGCGAACCGTCAGCGGTCAAGGAATCCGGAGGTAGATCGCCGCGCTCCGGTTTCGTTCTCGGTGCGGGACCTCACAGGACCAGGCCGTCGCGGTGAGACGAGGGGCGGCGTCCTCACCCCGGATACCCGCGGATACCCCCGGGATACCCACGGATTCTCACGCACGGTGACGGACGGCGGGCCGCCGCGGGGCGCCGTTTGTCCCATCCGCCCCCGGGCACGTGAGGAAGATGGGAACCACTGATCCGGCGGTGCTCACCGTCAACGCGGGATCGTCGAGCCTGCAACTCCACCTCGTCCGGGACGGTCAGGTCCTGCGCACCGAGCACAGCGAGCAGAGTCTCGACCCCGGCACGGCCGAGCGGGCGATCACGGACTTCCTCGACGCCGCCCCCGGCACCGACCTCGCCGCTGTCGGCCACCGCCTCGTCCACGGAGGCGAGGCGGTTCGGAAGCCGACGGTCGTCGACGACGGCGTACTGCGAGCGGTGGGGGAGTACGCCGATCTCGCCCCGCTGCACGTACCGCCCGCGCTCGCGCTCGTCGAGGCCGCCCGGAACAGGCTGCCCGACATCCCGCACGTGCTCTGCCCCGACACCGCCTTCCACGCCGAACTCCCCGACAGCGCCGCCACCTACGCGCTGCCCGCGGAGTGGAGGAGCCGCTACGGCCTGCGCCGCTACGGCTTTCACGGCCTGTCGTACGCCTGGACGCTGGAAAGGGCCGCGGAGATGCTCGACCGGCCCGCGGGCACCCTCCAGGTCGTGCTGACCCACCTCGGCGGAGGCTCCTCGGTGTGCGCCGTCCGCGACGGCCGCAGCGTGGACACCTCGATGGGATTCACCCCGCTGGAGGGGGTCCCGATGAGCAAACGGTCCGGGAGCGTCGATCCCGGCATGCTGCTGTGGCTGCTGTCGGACTCCCGGCTCACGCTCGACGAACTGCGTGAAGGACTGGAACACCACTCGGGCCTGCTCGGCCTCTCCGACGGGAAGTCGGGAGACACCCGGGAACTGGTCGCCTCAGGGGATCCGGCCGCCGCGCTGGCCCTGGAGGTGTTCGCGCATCGGGTGAGCCGGGAGATCGCCGCCGCCGCGACGAGCCTGGACCGGCTCGACGCGCTCGTGTTCACCGGGGAGATCGGCTGGGACCAGCCGGAGGTCCGCGAGGCCGTCTGCGGAAGGCTCTCCCTGCTCGGCGTCGAGCCGCCCGCCCGCGGTGACCTCGACACCGACGGGACGGTCAGCGCGCCCGGCGCGTCCGTGCCCGTACTGGTGGTCAGGCCGAGAGAGGAACTGCAACTCGCCAGAGAGACCCTCGGCGCGCTCGGCGGGCATCCGTGAGGGGACCGGCCGCCGTTCGAGGATCTTCGTTTCGAGGAATCCCGCCGACGTTTCGAGGACTTTCACCGGAAAGGCAGGGGTAAGGATCGTGATTCGTGATCTCGTCAGGGGCGCGGGGAGCGGCGTTCTGGCCACGGCGGCGATGAGCGCCGTGATGCTCGCCGGGGAACGCGCGGGGCTCATGAGGGATCAGCCTCCCAAGAGGATCGTCCGCGGCCTCCTGCCTGGCCACAGGCACCGGCCCAAGTCGGGGGAGAGAGCACTGGGCGCGATCGCCCACTTCGGCTTCGGCGCCACGGGCGGGGCCGCGTTCGCCCTGCTCTGCGGGGGACGCCGTGCCCCGGTGACGCTCGGGGTGGCCTACGGGCTGGCCATCTGGTTCGTCAGCTACCAGGGCTGGGTGCCGAAACTGGAGGTCCTGCCGCCGATCGACGAGGATCAGCCGGGACGTCAGGCGGTGATGGCCGCGGGCCACGTGGTGTACGGCGCGATGCTCGCCCTCGCGGTGAACGGCCCCCGGCGCGAGACTTGACGGCCCGCACCCTCCGCGTCCCCGCCGGAAATGGGCCGGGACGGGGAAGGCACGAGCCGCAACGATGATCGCGGAGCCGGTGGAACGGTTCCGTCCGGGGGATCCCGCTCCTGCGAACGGTCACCGAGGTGCTAGGAGGAGGCCACCGAGGCCGTGACCGGCTGCCCGGCCGAGAGCGTCTGCCGTATCGGCTTGCCGACCGCGGTGCGCGCCGCGCCTGGGCTCTCAGGAGCCTCCTGGACGTCGGCGGGGTTGATCCGGCCGCCGTGCTCGTCGTGGTGGTCGGCGTCCGCGTCGTCGAACCACACGCCGCCCTCCGCGAGATAGCGGAAGCGGATGGGCTGGTGAGCGGGAACCATCAGGCTCACCTGATAGGTGCCGTCGTCCCTGCGCCGCATGGGATGGGCGTAGGGGTCCCAGCCGTTGAAGTCACCGACCAGCGAGACCCCTCCGCGGGTCGGGCTCTCCACTATGGTGAAAGTCAGCTTGACCTGGCCGTTCTTGGTCGGCTTACCGCGCTTGATCACTGAAGTCCTCCTGACATCGCTGTCTCCGTGCGTAACGTGCCGTGATCTCGGTTGCGGAAAGACGTGAAGATCACGCCAACTACCGGATCGCGCCGACGTGGACGTGACGCGATCTGGAGGCCGACGCCCGGTCACGGCCGAGCCGTCGATCCATATGGATCGTTACCGCCCGTAGCGGCCGGACAACCCGGACAGACCGATATTTGATCGGCATTACGTTCGACCTTGACCCGACCGGGATGGTTGACCGGTCCCGCCGGAGGCGGCGCGCGTCGGCCAGGATGGTGGGGTGGACATACGGCCTATCTCCCCTTCCTCGCTGGTGGAGGAACTCGCCGACCGGGTGGCCGCGGAGCCCCGCGACTCCTGGGTGCGCGTCGCGCTCGACGGGGCTCCCGCGACGCGGCCGGAGCAACTCGCCGACGCGCTGGTGGGCCCGCTCCGGCTGCGCGGCAGGGAGGTGCTCCGTGTCTCCACCGCCGACTTCCTGCGCCCGGCCTCGCTGCGTTTCGAGTACGGCCCGACCGACCCGGACTCCTTCTACGCCGACTGGTTCGACTACGGAGGGCTGGTCAGAGAGGTGTTGGGACCGCTCGACCCGGGCCGGTCGGGAAAGGTGCTGCCCACGCTGTGGGACAGCGCCGTCGACAGGGCCACCCGTGCGCCGTACGTCACGGTCCCCCCGGGCGGTGTGCTGCTGCTGGCCGGCCCCCTGCTGCTGGGCCGGGGGCTGCCGTTCGAGCTGACCGTGCACCTGAGGCTCTCGCCGGGCGCGCTCTCCCGGCGCACCCCGGAGGAGCTGCACTGGACGCTGCCCGCCTACGCGCGCTACGAGGAGGAGGTCGCCCCGGCGGAGCTCGCCGACGTGGTCGTCCGCGTCGACGACCCGAGACATCCGGCCCTGGTCACCCCGTGACGGGCGAAGGCGGGGCACGTCCCCCTGACGCGTCCCGCCTTCGATCCTCCGGTGACGGTGCTACACGCCCGCGCGGGAGGGCGTCCTGCGCTCGGAGTACGACTCGGCGACCGACCCCTGCTCCAGGGAGGGCCGCATCTCCTCGCGGGTCTCCTCCATGCGCAGCGCGATCCCCATCGCGAAGAAGGTCGGTGCCCACTCGCCGATGAAGATCCCCCAGTGGTCCGCCCGCTCGATCCCCGCCCTCTCCTGCGCGTTCGACGTGAACCACGCCGCGATCGACGCGCCGACCGAGGCGATTCCGGCGGCGTACATCATGTTGGACTTCACGCCCATCTTGTGAAGCATATTGATCATTTCATCCCCCTGATGATGGTTCGTCCTTATGGTTACCCAGCGAGATGGCGGATAACCGAATGTGGCGAACCGCAGGTGGGGCTGCTTCCAGCGGGTGAAGCCCGTCTCGCTACGTCGTGCCGCGCGTTTTCGAGGGGTCTCGCTCGTCGTCCTCGCCCAGGCGTTTGAGAAGGTCGTCGCGCCTGGCTTCGAGCTCGCCGACCAGGATCTCCTGCTCGTCGGCCTGATTGATCAACATTGCCCGTTCGACGGCGTCGGTGGGGCCGATCTCTCCCACCTGCCCACGCAGCTCCGCGACCTCGGCACGCAGTCTCTCCAGGTCCTCTTCGACCTGCCGCAGTTCTTCCTGAAGACTCATTCGCTGTCCATACCCCTGCTTTCGGCCTTGACTCCACGGCCTTGACCTCACGCTCCGGGCCATAGCGGCCCGGTGACCGGGAGACGCATCGCGCGGTGGCGGAACCTGATCGACTCGACCGGTGTATCTCCCGCATGAGAAGAATTCTTTTACTTCTGGCGCTCATCGTCCCCCTGCTGGCCCTGGGCGCCCCGGCGCGGGCGGGAGGCTGGGCACTCACCGTGATGGACCCGGTCCCGGTGACGAGCCCGGACACGACGTACACCCTCGGCTTCTGGCTGCTCCAGCACGGCACCCATCCGTACGAGGGTGACGACCTGGGTGAGGTCGCGCTGGAGTTCACCGACGGGAAGAAGACGCTCCGGTTCCCCGGCGTGGCGCTGAAGGAGCCCGCCCACTACGCCACCGCGGTCTCCCTGCCCAAGGGCACCTGGGAGGTGACCGCGATCCAGGGCTGGTTCCCGTCCTACCGGATCGGCACCCTGGCCGTGCCGGGACGGTTGGAGGTCGCCCCGGTTCCCCCGGACCTCAGGCCGGCGATCACCGGCCAGCAGCCGCCTGAGGAGGATCACTGGGGGGCGATTCGCCCGCCGAGGATTCCCCTCGGTGACGGCACTCCCGGCTTCCTCCCGTACAGGTCCGCCACTCCCACGCCCGTCGCCACCCCGGCGGCACCCGCCGGAGGCTCGCCAGGAGAGACGACCACCGTCGCGGTCGTGGAGCGGGGAACCTGGTGGCGGCCCGGGTACGCGGTGACGGCGCTCGCGGGGGTCGCGGGGGTCGCAGTCCTCGCCGCGCTCGTCCACCGGATGCGGCGGGGCCGGATCACCGGCGTTCCGCCTCGGTGACCCCCTCCCGTGTCCGGTGACCGCCGTCGCGTTCGGCCGGCATGGACAAGGAGCCCGTGACACGCGAGGTGTCACGGGCTCCTTGTCACTGTTCGTCTTTATGTCAGTCGTCGTCCTGGTCGTCATCGTCATCGTCGATGTCGTTGGCGTCATCGGCGGCGTCGGCGGCCCGTTCCGCGGCGGTCTCGGTCTCCTGCTCGTGCTCCAGGATCGCGCCGGTGGTGGCGTCGACGTCGAACTCGTGCTCGACGTCACCCTCATGGAACTCGATCTCCCACTTGGTGGGAGTCTCGTCGCCGTCGAACTCGGTCTTGACGAGCCTGGCGCCGGGAACCTTGTCCTGGGCGATCTTGATGGCCGCGTCCCGGCCGACCTTGGCCTCCGCCTCTCCGGGCGCGGGGGTCGCGGGAGCGGTGCCGGTCCCCGGCGTCTCGTTGACCGGCGCGGGAGTCGTCGCCGTACCGCTGGGGGCCGGAGTGGGCGTCGCGGTTCCGGCGAAGGCTACTGCGCTACCTCCGGTGACGACGGCGAGGAGTCCGGCGGCGGCGATGGTGAGTTTCGTCGTGTTTCGCATGTCCCAAAGCTTGCCGGGGGCGTCGTTAGCGGCACGCTGCGGCAACCCTAAAGGCAGGTTAAGACCGTCGAGCGGTTCCGGGCCTCGGATTTCGCCCCCCGTCGGCCCTTTCCCGATGAACCGGCCATGCCGATGCTGCGTACCTGCCGGTGAAAGCGACCTCGAAATCGACGGCGCGAGCCGGGACCAGTCGCCTGGTCCGGCTCGGGTCCGGGCGCGATCCGCCGTCGTGCCCTCGCGTCGTCGATGACGCGGATCTCCACGCCGGAAGGACTGGGATGGACGACATCACGGCCTGGCGAGGAGTCCCTGCAGGGACTCCTCGCCTCCGCTCGGAGGCTTCGTGCCCCTCCTGGTGCGAGCGCGAGCATTCCACCACGTACGTCACCCACACGGCCGACATCGCCGAGCTGCGCAACCCCGACGGGTCCACGGTGACCGTCACGCTCTCCCAGCACGTCCAGCCGGGGTACGTGGGGGAGCGGGTCGTGCGTGTCTACACCTGCCTCGGTGCGGAGACCGGCATCGCCGACCTGTCACCGGACTCCGCGGAGGCCGTCGGACGTTCGATCGTCGCCTTCTCGCCCGACGGGTCCATGCGCGCGTACGGGCTCGCCCTGCAGCGGGCCGCCGCGCACCTGCTGCTTCCCGGGCTGGAGATGTCCCGCGACGGGCAGGGCGCGACGGGGCCGGTCAAGGTGTCCGCCCCCACCGCCGTGTCGCCCTCGCAGGAGAAGCTGTTCAGGATCGCGTACCTGTCCGGGTACCTCGACGTGACCAGGGCGCCGGCGCCGTTGAGCGGGGGAGTGGTCGAGCGCCGTCTCAGCCGGGTGCTGTCGCCGAGGGAGACGAGCGAGTTGTGCGACATCGTGCGCGGCATGCTGTCGCGCCGTACCGCCGCGAACCGGGGAACCCTCCGCGACGACGCGTACGAGGACTCGGGGGACCTCGCCGCGGGGCTGTAGGGCCGAGCGGCTTTACCGGCGATTCCCTAGGGGTGATGAATTCACCGACATTCGCCTACAAAGGTAGATTTGTAGCTATCTGCAGTCGCAGATGCAAGTGCAAACGCAAGTGCGTGTCCGGCGGAGCTGTGCGAAACACGCTGTATGTGTGAAACTGTGGCACCGTAGGAAGGCGCGACAGGGAGCCCGCATGGCCGGACAGACCGCGAAAGACAGCGGTGAGCAGGGTGGCGTTCTCGCGTACGCGG
The DNA here is from genome assembly GCF_040649155.1 of Streptosporangium sp. NPDC049046. Classification (NCBI taxonomy): domain Bacteria; kingdom Bacillati; phylum Actinomycetota; class Actinomycetes; order Streptosporangiales; family Streptosporangiaceae; genus Streptosporangium; species Streptosporangium sp. NPDC049046. The sequence goes on from NZ_JBEZEZ010000011.1 coordinate 127,019, forward strand.
GTGGTGGTGGTCCCACGATCCTGCGGATTCTGCTCGGCGCCCAGCTGCGGAGGCTGCGCGTCGCCAAGGACATCACCCGCGAGCAGGCCGGTTACGCCATCCGTGCCTCCCACGCCAAGATCAGTCGGCTGGAGCTCGGGAGGGTCGGCTTCAAGGAACGCGACGTCGCGGACCTGCTGACGATGTACGGGGTGACCGACCCCGAGGAAAGGGCCCCGCTGCTCACGCTGGCCCGCCAGGCCAACGCCCCCGGCTGGTGGCACAAGTACGGAGATCTGCTGCCCAACTGGTTCGAGGTCTACGTCGGGCTCGAAGAGGCCGCCTCGATCGTCCGGACCTACGAGGTGCAGTTCGTCCCGGGCCTCCTGCAGAGTCCCGAATACGCGCGGGCCGTCATCATGCTCGTGCACGGCGCCGCCTCCACCGACGAGGTCGACCGCCGCGTCTCGCTGCGGATGGCCCGCCAGAAGCGCCTGACCAGGCCGGACGCCCCGACGCTCTGGGCCGTGATGGACGAGGCCGTGCTGCGGCGGCCCATCGGCGGCCCCCACGTGCTGCGCGCCCAGCTCGACCACCTGCTCGACGTGGTCGAACTGCCCAATGTCAGGCTGCAGATCATGCCGTTCGAGCGGGGCGGCCACGCCGCGGCCGGCGGTCCGTTCTCCATCCTGCGCTTCCCCGAGCGGGACCTGCCCGACGTGGTCTACATGGAGCAGCTCACCAGCGCCCTCTACGTGGACAAGCTCGAAGAGACCGACCACTACATGCAGGTCATGGACCGTCTGTGCATCCAGGCGTACTCCGTCTCCGAGAGCAAGCGGTTCCTGCGCGACCTCCGCGAGGAACTCTCGGTCTGATGCGGTTCGGCGTGGTTTCACGGGACCGGTGAGGTCCGCTGACCTGGGGAAACCGCATTCGGTCATCAGACGAAATGTCGGTTCATGATCTGAAGGCGTCGATCACTCGTCTACCATTCGAGAAAGAGATGGTGAAGGCGAGGACATGACTGAACACGAGCAGGCTCCGCCGGGAATCGACCCTACGGTCCCGAGTGTGGCTCGTATGTACGACTACTACCTGGGAGGCAAGGACAACTTCGCCTCCGACCGGATCGCCGCCGAGAAGATCGTTGAACTCGTCCCCAACGTCAAGGACGTGGCGCGCTCCAACCGCGCCTTCCTCGGGCGTACCGTGCGGCATCTCGCCGCCTCGGGAATCCGCCAGTTCATCGACATCGGCACGGGACTGCCGACCCAGGAGAACGTGCACCAGGTCGTCCTGCGCGAGGCGCCGGACTCCCAGGTCGTCTACGTCGACAACGACCCCATCGTGCTCGTCCACGCCCGCGCACTTCTCGCCGACAACACGCAGACCGTGGTGATCCCCGGTGACCTGCGGGAACCGGGGGCGATCCTCGACCATCCGGAGGTTCGCGAGCGCATCGACTTCGACCAGCCGGTCGCCGTCCTCATGGTGTCCATCCTGCACTTCGTCGCCGAGGACAAGGAGGTCGCCGACATCGCCGCCTCCTTCGGGAAGCGGCTGGTCTCCGGCAGCCACCTGGTGATCTCCCATGTCACCTCCGGCGACCTCACCGAGGAACAGGTCCGGCAGGGCCGCGGCGTCTACGGGACGACCACGGCGGGCGGCATCTTCCCCCGCACCCTCACCCAGATCCGCGGCCTGTTCGACGGGCTGGAGGTGCTCGAACCCGGCCTGGTGCCCGTCTACGACTGGAGGCCCGACGCCGGCGACGTCGTCATCCCGCCGGGAGCCGGCGCCGTCACCGTGGGAGCCGTCGGGCGGGTCCCGTAGAAGTCTCGTCTCCCGTCCGCGTTCCTCCCCGGAGCGCGGACGGGAACCTCGGAAGAGTGTGAAATCCCGGAGCGCGGAACCTTGGCGGGGCCGTGGGACACCCGGAGCGGGGGCACGACGTCCTTTCCGGTCCCCGGGTCCCTCACGGGACCCTCGATTCCGTTCGGGCGCCCTCGGCGCGAGACACGGTGACCGCGCTCCCGATCGGCGACGCCCGCGAACGGTGAACCCGCCGGGGCCGGTGAGCGTATCTGAAGGATGTTGACACATTCGCGCCGGACCGGTGTCGCCAGGAACCTCCGGGTGGTCGCCACGGTGATCCTCACCCTGTCCTTCTCCCTCGCCTGCAGCGCGGACCAGCCCGCGAGCGCCCCCGCCGCGGCCGGAAACGCCGTCCCCGCAGTCCCCGCGGGCCCGCCTCCGACCGTCGAGCAACTCGCGAAGAAGGTCGACTGCAAGCCCAGGATCCAGGTCGACGCGGTCGACATCCGGACGGGAGCCTGCAAGACCTCCGTCGGTCAGTTCTTCATCAGCACCTTCGTCACCCAGTCCGGCAAGGACCAGTGGATGGACCAGGCGCCGGAGTACAACCCCCACCTCGTCGGAGAACTGTGGACCGTACTCGGCGCCAGGAAGGTCCTGGACGAGTTGCGCGTGACGCTCGGAGGAGAGCTGCACCTGACCGACCACCGGGTGACCCCGACCTCCACACCGCCCGCCGGGTGACATGTGCCCCCCTGCTCCGCACCGGGTGAGCGCCCGGTGCGGGCCGGGGCGCCGCTTGTCATAGCGGTGCTAGATGTGCGAGCGGCGTTATTAATAACAAGGGGCGACTTAATAGCGGTGCTAGCATCAGCGTGATGTCCACACAGGAGCGCCGTGAGCGCGAGCGGGCGCGGCGCCGTCGGCTGATCGTGACGGTCGCCCGCGAGCTGGCCGAGGCCGAGGGGTGGGAGGCGGTCACGACGCGCCGTCTCGCCGAACGCATCGAATACAGCCAGCCGGTCCTCTACAGCCACTTCGCGGGCAAGGACGCCATCGTGGCGGCCGTCGCGCTGGAGGGTTTCGCCGAGCTCACCGCGGAGCTGGGAAAGGCCCGACTGAGGGCGGAGGATCCGCGCGAGGCCCTCTCCGCCCTGATCCACGCCTACGCCGACTTCGCCCGGCTGAACCCGTCGCTGTACGACGCCATGCTCACCCTCGCCGTCGACCTGCCCTTCGGCCGTCCCGGCACGCCGGCCCCGCTCCAGGCCGCCTTCGCCGAATTCCGTGAGGCGATCGCCGCCTTCGCCGACGACCGCGACACCGGAGTCCTCGCCGAGATCGCCTGGGGGTCAGTGCACGGACTCGTCACCCTCACCCGCAGCGGACGTCTCCCGGCGGCCCACCACGAGCGGCGGCTGGCGATGCTGATCGACCAGCTCACCGCGCCCGCCGGCGGTGGCCGTCCCGCGCCCGCCGCCGGCGGTGGGTGATCCCGCGTAGGCGTTTCCAGCAGAATTATCGGCGAGGGCGAACTTTATCCCTGAATGAAATAGACGCGGCATTGCCTGCTGATTCGCCGGTCCGTAGCATCCGTCCCATGTCCATCACGCGTGAGTTCGCCTACGCATCATCCTCGCGTCCCGCCGACGGTGAATGTGTCTGGTATCGCTCAAAGGGCGACATTTACGACTTGATTCGCACGGGCAGCGACGGAGATTTCCGATACCACGCCTTCCACGCCCGCGACGGCCGCTATCTCCAGGCCTTCGCCTCCTGGCAGGACGGCCTGGAGTGGATCAGGGAGCGTGTCGAGGGCGAGTGAGCGGGTGGCGGGGCGACGCGGGGTGGTCACGGGGGGAGGCTCCGCGAAGCGGTCGCGACGAGCGTCACCGCACGGCGCGACCGGCGGCCGGTGCCGCGAAGGAGCGGTCAGGGCACCGGCCGCAGCGCCGGGCGACGGTCGGGCAGGTCGGGCAGGTCGAGCAGTTCGCGCACCCGTGAGACGGGCCAGGCCAGCTGGGCGGCGAGCAGTTCCGTGGTCAGGCCGGTCTGCGAGACGGCGAGCTCGAAGGCCCGGTGCAGCAGCACGGGCTGCTCGTCGGGGTGGCCGCCGATCGGCTCGGCGGCGAAGCCCGGCTGGTCGCGCAACGTCTTGAGCCGCCGGTGGGCGCGGCTCGCCGCGGAATCGGAGATCAGGCCGGCCTCGCGGCAGCGATGCAGCAGGGAGTCGACCGGCACGCCCCAGGTGCGCTTGAGCTCGACCAGCCCGCGCAGGTCGAGGCGGTCCGGCAGCTCCGGCAGGATGCTGTCGCGCGGGGTGAGGAACTCGGCGGCGAAGACGTCGGCCTCCCGCTCCTGCCGGACGTCTCCCGAGGCCGTGTCGCCGTGCAGCACCAGGTGGCCGAGCTCGTGGGCGGCGGTGAACCGGTGGCGGTGAACGTCGTCGCACCGGTTGGCGGTCAGCACCACGATCGGGCGGGGCAGCCGGGAGGTGGAGAAGGCGTCCACCGTGACGGTGTCCTCGTCGTCCTCGCCGGGTGGGAGGAAGACCACGACGATCCCGTGGGCCTCCATGTGCCGGACGAGGTGCGACAGCGGGCCGGTGCCCAGCCCCCAGAGCCTCCGCAGCGCGCGGGCGGCCCGGGCGGGGTCGCCGGGCGGCTCCACGCCGGAGTGGACCTCGCCGCCGGAGGGACCGGGAAGGACGACGGGGGGCAGCCCGACCTGACTCTCCAGCGCGTGGGCCAGTTCCCAGACCTGCTCGACGAAGGCCGCGGCCTTGGCCCGCTGGTACGCGCGGGCGGAGCGCGGGCTCCCGAAGTGCGCGATGGAGCCGTCCAGCCTGCCGTGCGGGCGGCCCAGCAGGAAGAACGCCGGCGGCACGCCGAGTGCGTCGGCCAGGCGGGGAACGAGGTCGGGCCGGGGGCGGCTCATGCCCGTCTCGTACTGTCCCACCGCCGCGGGGGTGACCCCGATCCGCTCGGCGAGGTCCTTCTTCGTCATCCCCGCCAGCTGCCTGGCCTGGGTGAGCCGCCCCTGGTCGAACGCGTCGGCGACGGCCTGCGGGCTCTGTGCGGAGTTCCGCCGGTCCATGGGCGACCTCCGCTCACGCTTCGCCCGGTGTCAGGCGATCACCGCCGACACTTCATTTCCGTGCATCGTACTCCCGCTGTGACCCTATTTGATGTTGTATGTCCCCGTATCACGGTCGGCGCCGCTCGGTGGGTGAGGCTCCGCCAGGATCCGCTCGGCCTCCTCGTCGGTGAACAGCCGGGAGCGGATGAGGAAGCGCACCCCCTCGGGGGCCTCCAGGGAGAATCCGCTGCCACGGCCGGGAACCACGTCCACCGTGAGATGGGTGTGCTGCCAGTAGGCGTACTGGGAGGCGCTGATCCAGAACGGGGTGTCCAGGGCCAGCACGCCCAGCAGCAGGTCCACGCCGCCGACCCGGAACTCGCCCCGGGGATAGCACATGGGCGAGCTGCCGTCGCAGCAACCGCCCGACTGGTGGAACATCAACGGGCCGTGTCGCCGGTGGAGCACGGTCAGCAGTTCCTCGGCCGCGGGGCTGAGCCGCACCCGCTCCACTCGGAGCGGATGCGGCTCACCGGTGGGGCCGGTCGGCATCAGAAGAAGCCCAGTCTCTTGGGCGAGTAGCTGACCAGCATGTTCTTCGTCTGCTGGTAGTGGTCCAGCATCGCCCTGTGGTTCTCGCGGCCGATGCCCGACTGCTTGTAACCGCCGAACGCGGCGTGCGCGGGATAGGCGTGGTAGCAGTTGGTCCACACCCGCCCGGCCTTGATCGCCCGGCCGAACCGGTAGGCGGCGTTCACGTCGCGGGTCCACACCCCGGCGCCCAGGCCGTACAGGGTGTCGTTGGCGATCTTCAGGGCCTCGTCCTCCGAGTCGAAGGTCGTCACCGACACGACCGGCCCGAAGATCTCCTCCTGGAAGACGCGCATGTCGTTGCTGCCCTTGAAGACCGTCGGCTCGATGTAGTAGCCGCCGTCCAGACCGGGAACCGTGCGCGGGCCGCCGCCGGTGAGCAGCTCGGCCCCCTCCTTCAGCCCGATGTCGATGTAGGACAGGATCTTCTCGTACTGGTCGTTGCTCGCCTGCGCGCCGATCATGGTGGCCGGGTCCAGCGGGTCGCCGCCGACGATCGCCCTGGTACGGTCGAGCGCCCTGCTCATGAACTCGTCGTAGATGGACGCGTGGATCAGGGCCCGCGAGGGACAGGTGCACACCTCGCCCTGGTTCAGGGCGAACATCACGAAACCCTCGACGGCCTTGTCCAGGAAGTCGTCGTCGGAGGCCGTGACGTCGGGAAGGAAGATGTTCGGGCTCTTACCGCCGAGCTCCAGCGTCACCGGGATGATGTTCTCCGAGGCGTACTGCATGATCAGCCGCCCGGTCGTGGTCTCGCCGGTGAAGGCCACCTTCGCCACGCGCGGGCTGGAGGCGAGAGGCCGGCCCGCCTCCGCGCCGAACCCGTTGACGACGTTGATCACACCGGGCGGGAGCAGATCGGCGATGAGCTCCATCACCAGCAGGATGCTGGCGGGAGTCTGCTCGGCGGGCTTGAGGACGACGCAGTTGCCCGCGGCCAGGGCGGGGGCGAGCTTCCACACCGCCATCAGGATGGGGAAGTTCCACGGGATGATCTGGCCCACCACGCCCAGCGGCTCGTGGAAGTGGTAGGCGACGGTGTCCTCGTCCAGCTGGCTGATCCCGCCCTCCTGGGCGCGGATCACCCCGGCGAAGTAGCGGAAGTGGTCGACGGCGAGCGGCAGGTCCGCGGCGAGCGTCTCGCGCACCGGCTTGCCGTTCTCCCAGGTCTCGGCGACGGCGAGCCGCTCCAGGTTCTCCTCGATACGGTCGGCGATCCGGTTGAGGATGTTCGACCGTTCGGCGGGCGAGGTCCGGCCCCAGGAGTCGGCCGCGCGGTGGGCGGCGTCCAGCGCCAGGTCGACGTCGGCCGCGGTGGAGCGGGCCACGCTGGTGAAGGTCTTCCCGGTGACCGGGCTCGGGTTGTCGAAGTACTCCCCGTTCACCGGGGGCACCCACTCGCCGCCGATGAAGTTGTCGTACCGGGCGGCGTAGGTGACGATGCTTCCTTCGGAACCGGGTGGTGTGTAGACCATGACTCCGCCTTCCTTCACATGGCTGTAACAGAGCCAACGATGGAGGGCCGAGGTTGGTGAAAGGTTGGCGTCCGGCCGATGCCGGGGGAGGGGCGAGGTCAGTCGCTCCGCGCCGTGCGGTGGCGGGCGAGCGCCACGGCCCTGCGCGGGTCATCGGCCCCGAGGACCGCGAGGGTCCGCTCGTGTATCTCCAGGTCGTACGGGTGCAGCTCGCCGAAGCGGAACACCGGACCCGGACCGGGCCAGCGCAGCACCGCCTCACGCAGCGCGACCTCGATGTGCTCGCGCCAGGTCCTGACCCCAGGCGCGTCCGACCACGGCAGCAGAGGGCCGCCGTAGAGCCGCGCCGCCGTCTCCACCCGCCCGGCGCCCAGCGCGGCGAGCACCTCGGCGGCGTCGCAGTCCAGGGGCGCGGTCAGCTCGTAGCGCCGGGTGGCCAGCGCGCCGGAGAGCGCCCGCCGCAGGTGGGAGACCTCCGCCTTGAGGGTGGTCGCGGCGACGTGCCGCTCGCCGTACAGCTCGTCCATCAGCCGCTCGGGGGACATCCCGGGCCCCTGCGGTCCCGAGAGAGCGAGCAGGGTGAGGATCTCCAGCTGGCGAGGGGGCAGCTTCAGGGGAACGCCGTCACGGGTCAGCTCGGCGCCGCCGAGGGCGCGCAGCCGCAGGCCGCTCTTCTTGCCGGTACTTCCGGCGAAGAAGCCCTGAACGGAGGGTCCGCTCGCGGACGGAGGGCTCATCCGTTCGGCCAGCCGGCTCTCGATGGCGCCGACCAGGGTGTGCAACGCGGGCATGGCGAGGGGATGCGAGCGCTCCCAGGTGCTCGACAGGTCGAGCACGCCGAGAACCCGGCCGCCGGGGGACCGGATCGGGGCGCAGTAACAGACCCACCCGTGCAGGGCACGCACCAGGTGTTCGGCCGAGAACACCTGGGTCGGGCGGCCGGTGCGCAGCGCGAGGGAGAGGGCGTTGGTGCCCATGGCCTGTTCGTCCCAGCGCCCTCCCGGGGCGAAGTTCACCGCCTCGGCCCGCCGTCGCATGACCCGGCCGCCGCAGGTCCACATGATGGTGCCCGTCTCGTCGGTGACCGCCGCGATGAAACCGCCGTCCTCGGCGATCCCGCGCAGCTCGTCGGCGACCGTGGCCAGGGGCTCGCGCAACGGCGAGGCTCTCCAGCGCTGCAGGGCTTCGCCCTCCTCGGGGGCGCTGTCCTGCTCGGGTCTCACCGTCGCGATGGACCGGCCCCAGGAGTCGACGATCTCCTTCCTGAGCCGCTCGCGGTCATGCGGACGCCCGCCCTGGACCCAGCGTGCCCACTCCAGCTCCAGGTTGGTGCGATGCCGGCGTAGCGCCTGGCTTCCTTCCATACCTGCCTCAAACCCGTCGACGCCTACCGTGATGATGCCTCACCGTGCGCCGGGACGCACCCCTTCGGGACGCGCGTTCACATCTCGGGCGAGCGTAAAAGGACCTGCGAATTGTCGGTGGGGCAGGGAAGGATGGCTCCATCATGGTTATCACCCCCTCCCTTCCTTTCGCCGCCACGACCTCCCCGAGCGGGGACATCGTGGTCTTCTACGTCGGCGTCGAGCCCCGCATGACACCGGAGCAGGCGCTCGCGTTCGCCGACCGGCTCCGTGACCTCGCGACCGCCGTGTCGCGCCCGGGTCGCGAGGAGCACCGGTCGGCGGGCGCCGGATGTCCTGATCGTGCCATGGCCTATTCGGGGTAATCCCTTTCACTCTCCGTGGTCGTTGCGTAGCGTTCTGCCTGTCGTGGCTCCCGGGTGAGGGAGCCGCCTCGTCGACTCGTCATGCCCCCTGATGCCCAGGGCGCTCCCGGACGCGTCGATATCGGATACGGAAGGACAGAACATGCAACCCTTCGAGCTTCCTGACTTCTATCTGCCGTATCCGGCCAGGCTGAACCCCCACGTGGAGACCGCGCGAGAGCACACCAGGGCCTGGGCGTACGACATGGGCATCCTCGACCCCGACCTCGGCATCTGGGACGAGCGCAAGCTCGACGCCATGGACTACGGCCTGCTGTGCGCCTACACCCACCCCGACGCCCCCGCCGCCGAGCTCGACCTCATCACCGACTGGTACGTGTGGGTCTTCTTCTTCGACGACCACTTCCTGGAGACCTTCAAGCGCAGTGGCGACCTGACGGGGGCGAAGGAATACCTCGACAGGCTGGCGGCCTTCATGCCGGTGCATCCCACGGGGCCGCCTCCCGAGCCGGAGAACCCGGTGGAGCGCGGCCTGGCCGACCTGTGGGCCCGGACGATCCCGGCGATGTCCGCCGACTGGCGGGCACGCTTCGTCGAGAGCACGAAGAACCTGCTCGACGAGTCCCTGTGGGAGCTCGCCAACATCAACGCGGGACGCGTCGCCAACCCGATCGAATACATCGAGATGCGACGCAAGGTCGGCGGCGCCCCCTGGTCGGCGAACCTGGTCGAGCACGCCGCGGGCGCCGAGGTCCCGGCTGTCATCGCCGCGAGCAGGCCGATGCGCGTGCTGCGAGACACCTTCTCCGACGGGGTGCACCTGCGCAACGACCTCTTCTCCTACGAGCGGGAGGTCGGCGACGAGGGCGAGCTCAGCAACGGCGTCCTGGTCTTCGAGCGGTTCCTGGGCTACGACACCCAGCGGGCCGCCGACGCGGTCAACGACCTGATCACCTCCCGGCTGCACCAGTTCGAGAACACCGCGCTCACCGAGCTGCCCCCGCTCTTCGAGGAGCACGGCCTGGACCTGAAGTCCCGCCTCGACGTCCTCGCCTACGTCAAGGGACTCCAGGACTGGCAGTCGGGCGGCCACGAGTGGCACATGCGCTCCAGCCGCTACATGAACGGGGCCTCATCTGCCGACCCGGTGGCCCCGGCCCTCCTCGGCGGGCCCACGGGCCTGGGCGTCTCGGCGGCGCGCATCCGGCTGGCGCCCGGCATCACGGGCCCGGGGGGCCCGAGAAGCCACACCCACGTCCCGCTCAGGAAGGTGGGGCCGCTGCCGCTGCCCGAGATCTACATGCCGTACACGGCCCGGATGAATCCCAACCTCGACAGTGCCCGCCGCAACACGGTGGAATGGGCGCGCGAGATGGGGATGTTCGAGCAGCTGCCCGGCTTTCCCGGCCTGGCGATCTGGACCGAGCACAAGCTCGACACCTACGACTTCGCCATCTGCGCGGGAGCCATCAATCCGGACGCCCCCGGCCCCGAGCTGGACATCTCGACCTTCTGGCTCACCTGGGGAACCTACGCCGACGACTACTTCCCGCTCGTGTTCGGGTCCCGCCGCGACATGGCGGGCGCGAAGGCGTTCAACGAGCGGCTGTCGGCGTTCATGCCGCTCGACCTCTCCGCCACCCCGCCTCCGGTCAACCCGATCGAGCGCGGCCTCGCCGACCTGTGGTTCCGTACGGCGGCCTCCATGACGGAGAGCGCGCGCGCCAGGTTTCGCCGGGCCGTCCAGGACATGACGGAGAGTTGGCTGTGGGAGCTGGCCAACCACATCCAGAACCGGGTCCCCGACCCGGTCGACTACATTGAGATGCGCCGCAGGACCTTCGGCTCCGACCTCACGATGAGCCTGTCGCGCCTGGCCCACGGCCAGGCGGTGCCGCCCGAGATCTACCGCACCCGGACGATGCGCGGGCTGGACGACTCGGCCGCCGACTACGCCTGCCTGGTCAACGACCTCTGCTCATACCAGAAGGAGATCCAGTTCGAGGGCGAGCTGCACAACTGCGTGCTCGTCGTCCAGGACTTCCTGAACTGCGATCCGCAGAAGGCGGCCGACATCGTCAACGACCTGATGACGTCGAGGATGCGGCAGTTCGAGCACATCGTCGCCACCGAACTCCCCGCCCTCTTCGACGACTTCGACCTCGACGGTGAGGCGAGGAAGACCCTCGACGGATACGTGCGGGAGCTGCAGGACTGGATGGCGGGTGTGCTGCTGTGGCACATGAAGACCCGCCGCTACGACGAGGCCGAGCTGCACCACCCACCCGCGACGACACGTCCTCTCGTCCTCTCCGGGCTCGGCACCGCGGCCGCACGCGTCGGGTCCCCGCTACGGGCGGTGCCGGCCTCGCTCTCCTGACGCGACAGGGGGTTCGGGGCCGGAGCCTTCCCACTGTCTCACCGGAGGTGTCGGCGGGTGAGGGGCGGCCGTCTGGGCTCGACGGTCCTCAGGAAAATCTCGGCTGCCCCTCGCCGAGGAGCGCGCCCGTCGCGTTCTGAAGTCGTACCTGCGTGGCACGGGTCGTGGCCGCACCCACGCCTGCGCTTCCGTCTCCCGTTTTGTTCGCGGGTCCGTCTGTGCCTTCGGGGTCGTCTCCTCGTCGTCCGTCCGCGGCTTCTCCTCCGGGCCCGTCTGTGCCGATGGCCCCGTCCTGATCTCGGGGATCGCCGGTGCGGTGACGACCTCGGTGCGAGGCTCGCCGACGGGCCGCCGGGTGGCCAGGTCGAGGACCGTGCCGTGGCGGCTGGTCGCGGCGTGCGAGGCGGCGAACAGGATGAGCACGTTCACCAGCTTCAGGAAGAGCAACATGCCCACCGCACCCGCGACCACCTTGTACGCGGGATTCGCTGAACTGATGTTGAAATAGACCTGTCCGATCGTCTTCAGCAACTCCAGGCCGATGGTGATGACGAGGGCCGGTCCGACGACCCGCCGTGGCGACAGGCGCAGCCGAGGGGGCAGCGTCATCAACGCCGTCGAGAGCAGGAAGTTCACGCAGATGCCGAGCACGAAGGTGGTCGTGGACAGGGCCCAGCGCGCCGGTAGCGCCTCGACCCCGATCGTATGCTCGGCCAGCCAGATGAGCGCGCTCTGAGTGCCGAAGGAGAGGGTGAGCGAGATCGAGAGCAGCAGCCCGAGCGCGACCATCACGGCCAGGTCGAGCAGCCACCGCAGGAAGAAACCGCCCGGATACTGCTCCAGACCCCAGACCGCCCGGATGGAGGAGCGCATCGAGTCGATCCAGAACACGCCGGTCAGCGGAAGGCCGAAGAAGGCGATCAGCCCCGCCGTGTCCCGCGCGTCGCGCAGTGCCTGCACGTCCAGTCGCGGGAACGTGTCGCTCAGGTAGTCCTCCACCTGACCGAGCGCGGCGGGGGTGTCCAGCACATGGCCCATGATCACGAAGGACAGCAGCGCGAGCGCGAAGGTGGCGTAGAACGCGTAGTAGGTCATTCCCGCGGACAGGCGGCCCGCGTCGGTGCGGTCGTAGTGGACGGCCGCCCGGACAAGATGGTCGAACCAACCGCACCGGTTCCGTACCGCGGTCCATGCTCCGACGAACCCGCTGGTCCACCGGCTCGCCCCGGAGGTGGCCTTCATGACTGGGCACCCTACCCTCAGGTGGGCGTTTCACCGCTGGTGAGTCGGGGCGACGTCGCGATTCCTGTGACAGCGGAACGTCTTCACCGAGGAGGAGCCGCGGCGACAGACGGAGAGGGGGCGCGAGCGCTTCGACGAGAAATGACCTTGTTAGCGGCCAACGCCGGCCGAGGTACGAAGGCGCCGGAGAACCCCTGGTCCCGCGCTCCTGCCCTGATCGGCCGGTCAGGTGTGGTCGCTCCTCTCCCGCGGACCGGCCGGTGCGGAGGAGGCGGTCAGGTAGGGGGCGAGGAGTTCCCGGGTCCGCGCGCGGATGTCGCGCTCGTCCGATCCGGACTCGATCATCTTGGAGGCCGCGTACACGACGGCGTTGATCAACTCGGCGGTCGTCTCCGGAGCGGGCGCGCCCATCTCGGCGAGCGCCCCGACGAGCGGGTCCAGCATCTGCCGGTGCATGACGCCGCTCTTCTCGTCCAGTTCCCTGCCGGGGGCGACGACGGTCAGGGCACGGGCGATGGCGTGCTCTCCCTCGGAGACCAGGCACAGGTTCGTGTCCACGTAGGCCAGGACCCGCTCGCCGGGGGTGGGGGCGACGCGCATCGCCTCGGTGACGCGCTCGGACCAGCGGGGGAAGACGTCCTGGATCAGGGCGTCGAGCAGGTCCTGCCGCGAACGGAAGTACTGGTAGACCGACGAGCGGGCGAGCCCGGCACGGGCCGCGACCTCGGCCAGGGCCGGGGCCTGCTCCGCCCCCTCGGCGAGGATGGCCCGGGTGGCGTCGAGGAGGGTCCGCAGCTGCGCGGCACGGTGCTCCGCGACCGTGGGAGCACTGATACGTGGCACGGACCCTCCTCGCTTTCAGCCGGACAGCCGCCCGTCGGTCATCTCCACGATCCGGTCGCAGTGCTCAAGCACGTCATGGTCGTGGGTGACCATCACGGTAGCAACCGCGGACTGCTTGGTCTCCTTGGCCAGCAGGGACACCACCTCGTGGCTGCGGGCCCGATCCAGCGCGGCCGTCGGCTCATCGACCAGCAGCAGGGACGGGGTCGCCATCAGGGCGCGGGCGATACCGATTCGCTGGCGCTCGCCACCGGAGAGCTGGTGGGGACGCCGGTTGGCCTTGTGCCCCATGCCGACCTCCTCCAGCAGCTGCCGGGGATCACGGTGGTTCTCGCCGCCCCCCGCCAGATGTGTCACCAGACGCAGCTGGTCGAGCGCGATCAGCGCGGGCAGCAGGTTGCCGCTCTGGAAGACGAACCCGATGTGGTCGCGGCGGTAGGCGGCCCGGTTCGCGGGGCTCATGGCGGCGATGTCGTGACCGTCGATGGTGACGGTTCCCTCGTCGGGGGTGGTCAGCGCCCCGGCGACGGCGAGCAGGCTCGACTTCCCCGCTCCTGAGGGGCCGACGACGGCGACGAACTCGCCCGGTTCGACGCTCAGGTCGACGGCGTCGAGCGCCGTGACGGTGCTGTCGCCGTCCCCGAGACGCAGGGTCACCCCGGCGAGGACGAGCCCGCTTCCGGTGTCGGCGGCAGGACGGTCCTTGGCGCTCTTCGTACGGGTCATCGTTGTCCTCCCAGGGCGGCCAGCGGGTCGACGGCGGCGATGCGGACAATGGCGGCGGCCGCGCCGAGCAGGCCGAGGACGACCAGCAGCACGCTCGCGAGGCCCACCGCGGGGGCTTCGAGAGTGAAGGGGATGCCGCCGCCGATGGCGCTGCCGAGGCCCACTCCGACCGCCACGCCGACGCCGGTGGAGGCCAGCAGGACGACGGAGGCCTGGAACAGGCCGTCGCGCAGCAGGTAGGGCTTGGAGGCCCCCATGGCCCGGAGCACGGCGAGCTCGTGCTTGCGCTGGATGGTCCACACGGTGAAGAACGCGCCGACAACGAGGGCCGAGATGGCGTACAGGAACACCTGGATGAGGCTGAGTGTCGAGGTCTCGGCGGTGTAGCCGGGCGAGGCGCCGAACGATTCGGTCAGGGTGACGCTGGTGGTGCCCGCGGCGCCGTCTCCGGCCGCGAGGTTCAGGGTGGCGCCGCTCTCGGCCCGGATGGCGACGGCCGTCGCCTCGGTCATCGCCTCGGGGCGTACCTCGTCGTCGGGGCCGGCACCGGTGTGCAGCCGCTGCCAGGTGGCCAGCGGCAGGTAGGCGACGTCGACGTGACCGAAGGTGTGCTGGTCGGCCGTCGCGCCGATCACGGTCAGCTTGGTGCCGATCCGGTCGACGGTCACGACGTCCCCGACGCGCAGGCCGTCGTCCAGCGCGCTGGCCGACACGACGATCCCGTCCGCCGCGCCCAGCCCGGTGCCCTCGGCGACCTCGGGGGCGAGGAACGAGTCGGGGTTCACCCCGAACAGGGCGAGGTCGATCGGCAGGTCACGGTCGCTGCGGGTGTTCACCAGGAGGTTGCCGAAGGGCTCGGCCTCGGCGACGCCCGGCTGGGTCCTCCAGGTGTCGACCTGCTTGACGTCGACCACGCTGCGAGAGAACGCCGCGTCCAGCTTGGTGCCCTCGCCGAACGCGAACGCGGTCACCGGGAGGCGCTTCAGTCCGGAGACACCGTCGTTCACCAGGCCGGACGAGAGGCCCGACAGCAGCACCATGAGCACGGCGATGAGCGCGACCACACCTCCCATCAGGATGAAACGGGAACGCGCGAACCGTAGTTCGCGCATGGCAAGAAACATTTTTCCTCTCCTTTCTCGGTGGTCATGCAGTTTCTCGACACAGTGTCGGCAACTATACCGACAGCGTGTCGGGAACATGTCGCGGGCAGTTGGAAGCGGTAGGGACGGCGCCGGGTCGGATCACCCCGAGGTGTGCGAAGCGGCTCGGCTGGTCGCGACGGTGCGGCAGCGCATATGTTTGGGGCGACCGTCGCCGACGAAAGCGCGGAGATCGTGGCAGAAGATGGCGTACCCCCTGTCCCCGGCACCGTGGCCACCGCCCGGATCGGTGCGGCTCTGGCCGTGGCGTCTGCGTTGAACTACCTCCTCTGGCTGGGCTGGGACCGGGAACGGGTTGTCGAGTCGGACGGGAGTCTCAGCGGCCCCTATGAGGCGTGGCAGGTGGTCGGCCTGGTGGCCGGCCTGGGAATCCTCGCCGTGCTGGCCGGCAGGCTCGGCCTCCCCAGGATCGGCACGCTCGGCGTCGCGGGTGTGATGTGGTTGTGCTGGTCGATCGACGCCGCGATGTCGGACGACGGCGGTCTGTGGGTCGTGGGCGCGGTGATGTTGCTGCCCGCCGTCCTGCTCGGTGTCGGTCTGGTCGCGTTCCTCGCGGCTTCCGGTAAAACCGCCGGTCGGAAGGCCCGGCCTGGGGAGTGACCCGCGCGCGGGACTCGCCGACCCCTCTCACCTGCGCGGTGGCGGTGGCCGGTTCTGTCGAGGGTGCGGGTCCGTCGGTGGTGCGGCCGCCGCGTCCTTGTCGTAGGAGCGTCCTTGCGGAACGCGCCCCTTGAGGTCGTGACGGCCGGCGTCTATGACGGCGACCACCGTCCCGCTGCCTCCGAACAACCGGTGTGCCTGCTCGATCCGCGGCGCGCCCAGGTGCCGGAGGCGGCGGGAAATTGACGCTCACTCTTGACGGCAGCAATGTTTGCGTTAACGCTTTGGGCGGAAACCTCCGCGAAATCCCCTCGTGACTTTCGCGGTTCGTCATCCATTTCTTGTTAGCGTTAACATTTGTTGGGAGATACGAGCATGCTGCGCATCACCCCCCGCGCGGCGGTCGAGACCGTGACGATCCGGCGAGCGGGCAGCCGAAAGCTCCTGTGCCGCTCGTCGCGGTCGGCGGTGACGGCCGTCATGGTCGTGCTGAGCCTGATCGCCACCCTGCTGACCGCCCCCGCCGCCCATGCCGCACCGGCCGTCCAGTACACCAACCCCCTGGTCGCACAACGAGCCGATCCCCACATCTTCCGGCACACCGACGGCTACTACTACTTCACCGCCACCGTTCCCGAATACGACCGCATCGTGCTGCGCCGAGCCATCACCCTGCAGGGCCTGTCCACCGCGCCGGAGACGGTGATCTGGCGCAAGCACACGAGTGGTGAGATGGGGGCCCACATCTGGGCACCGGAGATCCACTTCATCAACGGCAGGTGGTACGTCTACTTCGCCGCCGGCCGTGCCGACGACGTCTGGCGGATCCGGATGTACGTCCTGGAGAGCAGTGCCGCCAACCCGCTGACCGGCAGCTGGACCGAACGCGGCCGGATCGTCACCCCCTGGGACACCTTCGCGCTGGACGCCTCGACGTTCGTCGCGGGCGGCGTCCGGTATCTGACCTGGGCGCAGCAGGAACCCGGCATCGCCACCAACTCGAACCTGTACATCGCCCGGATGGGAACCAACCCGTGGACCATCACCGGGCCGACGACCCGGTTGACCGTGCCGACCCTGGCCTGGGAGACGCGCGGATACAAGGTTGCCGAAGGGCCGTCGGTGATCCAGCGCAACGGCCGGATCTTCCTCACCTACTCCGCCAGCGCCACCGACGCCAACTACTGCCTCGGCATGCTGACCGCCTCGGCCTCGGCCGACCTGCTCAACGCCTCCTCCTGGACCAAGAGCCAGAATCCGGTGTTCGCCACCAACGCCGCGACCGGCCAGTACGGGCCGGGGCACAACTCCTTCACCGTCTCCGAGGACGGGCAGAGCGACATCCTCGTCTATCACGACCGCAACTACCGGGACATCTCCGGCGACCCGCTCAACGATCCCAACCGGCGTACCAGGCTCCAGAAGGTGTACTGGAAGGCCGACGGCACCCCCGACTTCGGCATCCCGGTGCCCGACGGGATCTCGCCGGTGCGGCTGAGGTCCTACGACCAGCCCGACCGTTTCGTTCGGCACTGGGAGTATCGGGCCCGGATCGACGCCAACGTCGCACCGCTGGCCGACTCCCAGTTCAGGATCGTCCCCGGGCTGAACGGTGGGACGACGGTGTCGCTGGAGTCCACCAACTTCCCCGGCTACTACCTGCGGCACCGTAACCACCAGGCGTGGGTGGAGCGCAACGACGGCTCGGCGATCTTCCGCGCCGACGCCACCTTCACCCGCAGGACCGGCCTGGCCGACGGTTCGGCGGTGTCGCTGGAGTCCGTCAACTTCCCCGGCTACTACCTGCGCCATCGCGACCTCCAGATGTGGGTGGAGCGCGACGACGGCTCGGCGACCTTCCGCGCCGGTGCCACCTTCACCCTGGAGTGACCCGCACCGTCGTCAGCGTCTGATCACCTACCGGCCGACGGCCGGCATGGTCGCCTTCGAGCACAACCTGTTCCTCGTGGCGGTTCTCTTTCGGCGCCGGTGCGCTGAGAACCTTCACCCGGGTAGGCGGCGCCCATGGACGGCGAAGAGTTCCTGTCACACCTCATCGTGATAGGAGCTCTTCGCCGACGGCACCGCCGGCCACGCCCCGGCGGTGCCGCCATACCCGCGTCAGGAGAGCGGACGTACGTCCACGCCGTAGCTCAGGCGGTCGATCCACGTTGGTCCGCAGCTCGCCGTGCTCCACTGACCGCTGTTGGTCGTCACCCATCCGCCGTCCCTGCGGCCGTTGCTGCACTGGACCCACGCGCGGAACTCGTAGGCAGGGCCGATCGTCGCGCATCGGGCGGAAAACGAGTTCTGACCGAAGGTGTAGTCACAGCCGTCGGCCCCTGCCGACGCCGGGCTCAGCGCACTCGACCCGACGGTAACGGCTCCCACCGCGAGCACGGTCGCGGCGAGGACACGCAGGATTCTTCTCATACCCTCTCCTAAACACTGATGACAGCTGGCCGTTCAACGTTCCGTACAACCCGGTTCGCGCCTTACTCCGGGGACGTGCAACAGAGGGAGCTCTTAGGAAACTTTCCTAAATAAAAGATACGTCCAAGCCGGAGCGCGTCAACCCCGCGCGTACCGGCAACCGCATCCGTCCAGTGAATGCCGGAAGAAGATCACGCCATTCCGTACATGTTCCGGATCTTGGTCTGCCAAGGACTGTGAGTGAAAGACCGCATCGGCTGGTTACGCCCCTGCACCCGGCAAGCTCGCAGGTCGATACTGCCGCCCCGGTGGAGTGCATTCCCCGATCCCGTGGTCGCGATGGCAACGGGGATCCCAGTGAGAACCGTAATGCAGCAGCGAAGCGGCCAGGTCGGGGTGGGCGGCAGCCCAGACGTCATCGAAGACGAACCACTGGCGGTAGCCGGAGTAGTCATCGATATGGATGGCCATCTGAGCCACGTGCTCGCTCTGCCGGATGATCGTACGGTGCGGATCGCGACCCCGGGCAGGCGCGAACCCCTGCAGCAGGCGTAGCCCGATCTCGTGTGCCTGCTGGTGAGCGCCATATGTTTCCGAGATGTCCTGCTCGAAGTCGGGCCAGCGGTTGCAACGCTCCAGGGCCGGCCCGATCTCGTCCTCACCGGGTGCGACCAGGGCGCGCAGGACGGCCAGTTCCCCGGACCACTCATCGATCGGGGCGTCCGTCTCCCGCAGGGTCGCCGCGAGCCGGGGTAACCGGGTGCCGGGAAAGCACGCCGGCATGTTCCAGCCCATGCTGTCGAAGGTGCTGTAGAAGGTCAGCACGACCGCGTAGGTCGCCCCTTCACCTCCGGGTGGCGCGGGCGTTGCGGGCCAGGTCGTCACCGGAGAGGTGAACGACCGGCTGGCGGAGAAGCCGGGAGGGACGTCGGGGAGTTTCCATCCGTCGTGCAGCAGGTAGGCCCAGCGCTCCGGTTCGGCGGCCACGAGAGCGTCCTCGACGAAGAAATAGGCCAGCATGACCTCGTCGTCATCGGTGAGCACCCGCACGCTGTGCTCGTCGACCCGTAGCTCCTGCTCGACGTCGAGGTGTTCCTCCAGCAGGCGGTGCAGCTCCGCTGTGCTCCGGGGCGCGGGCAGCCCGGTCTCGAAGATGGTGGACAGGCCATAGACGCTCGCCCCGAGTTCGCGCGTGATCCACTCATAAGCGTCACCGCTTCCCGCCTCGTCCCAGACCCTACGGAACCAGTCGAGCACCGTCGCGTCGGGAAAATGCCGCACCAGCTTGCCGGAGGGGCCCTCGTAGACGCTGCGGTAGATGAAAAAGACCATGCCGCAGACCATCTCAGACGGTACTGACAGAACATGATCCGTCAGCTTGCCATGCTTGGTGGTCGTCCCGAATGAGACGCCACTTGGTGGCACCGGTTTTCCAGAGGGCCGAGTTCCGAGCGGCAGTGCCTTCTACCGGGGGGAAATTACGTCCATCGCACTCACGCAATGAAGATCACCATTCATGTGTCCCGCACCGGTAGGCCGTTGGCACAATGGCTTGGAGATCGAGAAGGTGACGCCGTGGAGGACCACAAACGCGCTCTCATCAACCAAATGGCTGCGCGGATTGACCTGTACGACTCGGGCGAGATTTCCTTACCCAAGCTGGTCGAAGACCTCCGCGGCCTGTTCGAGGCCGCCGATCCGCGCGAGCTGAGCATCAGGGACTCGTTCGAGGAAACCTGGACCGAACTCGATGCCGAGAGCGAGCTCAGGACGGAGGCATGGGCACCTCCAGGCCTTGCCGATGACGCACACCTGCGCGAGATCCTCCAGCGGCTGCGCTCCTGGATCGAGTGGTGCGGCCTCGCCTTCTGATCCGTACAGTGATCCGCTCGAGAAACCTGCCCCGCATCTGCTTGGTGAGCCGTACGGCAACGCGTCAGGGCACTGGCGCGGCGACGGTGTCCTGATTACCCAACGTACGGACTAGAAGATCAGTCTGACGCCTACTCCACCCACCACCAACCGTCTCCAAGATCGTGTGTGGCGTTGCCGAGATCACCGCTCGCCGTCTGGACCGTCGTGCCTCGACCATCGGAACCCGGTACATGGGCGATGCCCCTGCCGGTCTCCGCCCGCCAATCCTCGAACACCGGCAGGTAGAGCACGTCGCCCTGTGGCCGTACCTGACCGTCTATCGACAGATACCTCATCCACCCGGGCACGGTGAGCGGCCGGTGGTGTTCGTGGTCGGCGGCGAGTTCAGCGAATGCGTCCCGGTGGGACCGGACCAGGTCCTCCGCATACAGGGCTTCCCAGTCAGCGGTTCTGACCACCGCTCCGGCACCGAGGGCAAGCAACAGCGCGGCGATACACCGGCCATAGTCCCTGAAGGACAGATAGGTCATCACCACCGTGATCGACCGACTGATCACCCACAACCAGGCCGCCGTGATTGCAAGCCCGGCGAACAGCTCGGACACCCTGAACACCGGAATCCAGAAGTACTCCAGCGCCACCAGCGCGAGCCACGCGAGTGACACCATCGTGAGCGCCGGCCGGCTCAAGGGCTTCTTCTCACTGGATGCAGTCGACACGGCGTGAAGTTTTCCGGAGCGACCAGCGGCCGAGCTACATCTGAACAGGTAATTTCACACCGTTTGCACGCTTCCCCCACATATCCTCAGTACTGCTGACTGATCCTTGAGCTCGGAGACAGATGGTCGACTCCCCAGGAGATCTGGGAACTGATCTTTCTCATCGACGACTGGGAAGCTCTGCGCGGCGCTCCGCCGACCGACGACGAGCTTCGAGAGCCGGCAGGAAAGATCGTCGATTTCGCGAGGACGGTGCTTGAGGCGGAGGCAGACCCGGGATCGTAGTAGGGGAAGCTGCCGTCAGGCTGGTGATCACCCTGGAGCCGAGTGCCCTCACCGCAGGCACAGCGGGTCTCAGGGGGGCTGCGTCCCGAGCGGAGACAGGGCCTCTGAACAGGGGGGCGGCTTTTTTCGCACCGCGACTGCTGAAGATCATCCCGCATATATCCCGCAACGGCTATTCATCGACCTTGGGCGTGCCTGACACGCTCTCGCAGCCGGTGTAGGCGGCGGTCGTACTGACCGGCGTAGGACTTCTCGGCCTTAAGGAGATGCGGCCGGTGCCGATCCCGCCGGAACTGGTGGCCATCCTGCGTGACCACATCGACCGTCACGGCGTCGCCGCCGATGGCCGGCTCTTCCGGAACCGCCGGTCCCACCTGGGGAAACGGGGCCGGATCCATTCCGCGTATGTTCCGTGACCGGTGGCATACGGCTGCTTCCGGCTACCTGTGGCTGCCTGAGAGGCACGGGCCGCGGACAAGCAAAAGACCAGGTCAGCGGCTAGATGACCTGGTCTTGGCAGCGCACCCTGCAGGATTCGAACCTGCGACCGTCGGATTAGAAGTCCGGTGCTCTATCCAGCTGAGCTAAGGGTGCTCCCGCTTAATTGTGCATGATCCGGGGAGTGCTCATGTATCGGTTTCCTGGCTGTGTCGTGAGGATCACCCCGTGAATCCTCCGGATCCTGTAGGGAGCGTCGCGGATGCCGAGTGTGGGCGAGCGGGGCCGGGAGGTCCAGGGGTGCGCCCAGGGGAGGCCCGAGGGCAGGTTTTGCCTGGTTATGCACCTGCTTTGGGGCGGATGCCCCCGCGTGTCGAAGTGATGATCCTCGCTCGGGATTCCACGATTCGCGCCCCTGCCCGGCCGGTCACCAATCTATGCTGGACAGCATGCCGTACCTCGAAGAGCGCGTCGACACCGTTGAGACCGACAGTACCGAGATCAAAAGTCGTCTCGGTGTGCTCGAACGATCCGTCGGCAACATTGAGAAGAACACCGCGGTCATGCGCGACGACATCGCCGAGTTGAAGGCCGGGCAGATCGAGATCCGTGACCTGCTCGCTCGCGTGGTGGCACGCCTCGAAGGCGTGCCAGGCCAGACCGCCTAGATCAGGCGCGAAGCGCGGTCGGCGACCGGGCAGGGGCGCGAACGGCCGACCGGCTCGGCGACGGTCGATCGGTGAGAACGGCTTCCGGCTGTCCCGGCGTGTGAAGATCGGTCTGTCCGAATCGTTCTCCTGAGGAGACGGGGCGGTCTAGGCTCGTATGCCATGTTCGTCGCGACGGCCCAAGAGGAGATTCCCCTTCTGGGCGGTGATGTCACCGACGGGGTGGTGCGGGTCGGGGACACCGTCCGGCGGCCCTGCAGGGCCTCCACGGCTTCGGTGCACGCACTCCTGCGTCATTTGGAGCGTTCTGGGTTCGAAGGGGCTCCCCGGGCGCTGGGGGTGGACGAGCGGGGCAGGGAGATCCTGAGCTATGTCGAGGGGGAGTCCGCGGTCAGGCCGTTGCCTTCGTTCGCACTCACCGAGGAGTCTCTGGCCGGGCTGGCGCGGCTGCTGCGCGCTTTTCACGACGCGGCCGAGGGGTTCGTCCCGCCGCGGGAGGCGGTCTGGGAGGCGGGGTCCAACGACGACGCGGCGCCGCGGCTGGTCGGGCACTGCGACGTCAACCTCGACAACGTGATCTTCCGTGACGGGCTTCCCGCCGCGCTGATCGACTTCGACATGGCCCGGCCGACGACCCGGCTGTTCGACGTGGTGACCACGCTGCGGCACTGGGCGCCGATCGCCGATCCCCTCGATCTGGAGCCGCTCCAGCGTCGTCTCGACGTCGGTCCCCGGCTGCGCCTGTTCTGTGACGCGTACGGCCTGGAGCCCCGTGATCGCCGGCGCCTGCTGGATCTCGCCCGGCTCCGCTTCGACCGCTCCTACCACGCGATGCGGGCCAAGGCCGAGGCGCAGGGCGGGAACGGCGGGTGGGCCCGGATGTGGGCCGGTGGGGCGGGGGAGCGCATCCGGCGGGCCTGTGTGTGGCTGGAGACCCACCAGGATGAACTCCATGAACACCTCGTTTAGCCGACTGATCGTCAAAGTGGGACCGAAGAGACCTGGAGTGGCCGAAGGGGTGGGGATGCTCGCCGGGGTCGCGATCGACGCCGTGCTCGCCGATCCCCGGCGCGGGCATCCGGTCGCGCTGTTCGGCACCGCCGCCGCCGGGGTGGAGGGGCGGGTGTACGGCGACAGCCGGGCGAGAGGTGTGCTCCATGTGGCCCTGTGTGTGGTCCCGGTGGCGCTGCTCGGTCACGTCGCGACCCGGCCGCGCAACCCGGTGGTGCGGGCCGGGCTGAGCGCGGCTGCGACGTGGGCGGTCGTCGGCGGTACGACGCTGGGCCGCGAGGGTGCGGCGATGGCCGGATTCCTGGAGGACGGCGATCTCGCGGGGGCGCGGGGGAGGCTG
Organism: Streptosporangium sp. NPDC049046; assembly: GCF_040649155.1. Lineage (NCBI taxonomy): Bacteria > Bacillati > Actinomycetota > Actinomycetes > Streptosporangiales > Streptosporangiaceae > Streptosporangium > Streptosporangium sp. NPDC049046. Next base: position 150,415 of record NZ_JBEZEZ010000011.1, read on the forward strand.
CCGCACCTGTGCGGGCGTGACCCGTCGGGGCTCGGGGAGTCCGGGCTCGCCAGGGCGACCGTCGAGTCGATCGCGGAGAACACCTCGGACGCGGTGGTGGCGCCGCTGTTCTGGGGTGCGGTGGCCGGAGTGCCCGGTCTGCTCGCGTACCGGGCGGTCAACACGCTGGATGCGATGGTGGGGCACCGGAACGCGCGCTACGAGCGCTTCGGGTGGGCCGCCGCCCGCCTCGACGACGTCGCCAACTTCGTGCCCGCCCGGATCACCGGGCTGCTCGCCGCGCTCGGCGCTCCGCTGGTGGGCGGTTCGGCGCGGCGGGCGGCGGCGGTGCTGCGCAGGGACGGCCACCGCCATCCCAGTCCCAACGCGGGCCGCTGCGAGGCCGCCTTCGCGGGGGCGCTGGACCTCACTCTGGGAGGGGTGAACGTGTACGGCACCAGGGTGGAGCACCGGCCGGAGATGGGCGAGGGGCCCGCGCCCTCGGTCGCGGACATCCGCAGGTCGGTACGGCTGGCGCGGGCGGTCGGCCTGGCGGCGGCGGGGCTCGCCGTCCTGGCCGCCGTTCGGGGCTCGTACGGGCGAGGTTCACGCGGGACGGGCTCGTATGGGAGGAAGGGGTGAAGGGGGCGTTGCTGGTCGCGGGGACGACCTCCGACGCGGGCAAGAGCGTCGTCACCGCCGGGATCTGCCGCTGGCTGGCCAGGCAGGGGGTGAGGGTCGCGCCGTACAAGGCGCAGAACATGTCGCTCAACTCCTTCGTCACCGCGGACGGCGCCGAGATCGGCAGGGCCCAGGCGATGCAGGCCGCCGCGTGCGGGCTGGAACCCAGCGCCGACATGAACCCGATCCTGCTCAAGCCGGGCAGCGATCGGCGCAGCCAGGTCGTGGTGATGGGCAGGCCGATGGCCGAGGTCGACGCGATGGAGTACTGGGACGTCAAGGAGCGGCTCCGCCAGGTCGCGGTCGACGCGCTCGAGCGGTTGCGGGGCGCGTACGACGTGGTGGTCTGCGAGGGGGCGGGCAGTCCGGCGGAGATCAACCTGCGCAGGGGCGACATCGCGAACATGGGCCTGGCCCGTGCCGCGAACCTGCCGGTCGTCGTGGTCGGCGACATCGACAGGGGTGGGGTCTTCGCCGCCCTGTACGGGACGGTCGCGCTGCTGGAGCCCGCCGACCAGGCGCTGATCGCCGGGTTCGTGATCAACAAGTTCCGCGGGGCGCCCGAGCTCCTCGAACCGGGGCTGGACATGATCAGGGAGCTGACCGGCCGCGAGGTGTACGGGGTGCTGCCCTGGCTGGACGGCCTCTGGATGGACGTCGAGGACTCCCTCGCCCTGGACAACCGGCCCGCGTCCGGGACGCGTGCCCCGTACGGCCGGCAGACCCTGCGGGTGGCGGTGGTGCGGCTGCCGAGGATCTCCAACTTCACGGACGTGGACGCGCTGGCCTCCGAGCCAGGAGTGATGGTCCGCTTCGTGACCTCCCCGGGCGAGTTGGAGGACACCGACCTGGTGGTGCTGCCGGGCTCTCGGGCCACGGTCTCCGACCTGGGGTGGCTCCGTGCCACCGGCCTGGCCGCCGCCCTGCCGGGGCGGGCGGTGCTGGGCATTTGCGGCGGTTACCAGATGCTCGCCAGGACCATCCGCGACGACGTCGAGTCGGGGGCGGGGCTGGTCGAAGGGCTGGGGCTGCTGCCCGCGTCGGTGGAGTTCGCCGAGGACAAGACGCTGGGCCGTCCGGTCGGTGCCGCGTACGGCCACCCGGTCTCCGCGTACGAGATCCACCACGGCGTGGTGACGGCCGACGGCGGCGAGCCCTTCCTGGACGGCTGCCGTGCCGGTTCGGTGTGGGGTACCACCTGGCACGGCGCCCTGGAGAACGACGGTTTCCGCCGGGCCTTCCTCGCCGACGTGGCCGCCGTCTCCGGTCGCGACTTCACCCCGGCGCCGGACGTGTCGTTCGCCGTGCTGAGGGAGGAGAGGCTGGACGCGCTCGGTGACCTGATCGAGCGGAACGTCGACACCGGTGCCCTGCTCCGGTTGCTGGAGGGCGGGGCTCCCGCGGGGCTGCCGTCGCTGCCGCCCGGCGGGGTCTCGCGTGAGGCTCCGGATTTCTCGGCGGGCGCTTCCTCCGTCGGGTGAGGTACGCCGGAGGCGACCGGCGAAGCGATCGGAGCCGGGGGTTCCCTCCGTCGGGTGAGGTGCCGGTCCTTCCGTCGGCTGAGACCGGTGTCCGTTCCAGCGAGGCGACAGGTGATTTATCACCTGTACTGCCTCTTTTGAGGGGCGAAGACGAATAAATCAGTTCAGATGGTGAAAAAGGGGAAGGTCTTCCGCCGGGTAAACTCGATGGATCCCCGGCGAATCCGATGGGGAGGTAGTAGGGGAGGCCGACGATGTTCCGCATCCTGGTGTTGCTCGTCGTCATCGCGGTGATCGTGGTGGTGATCCTCGGCGTGACCAGGAGGGTACGTGCCGCCGTGGCAGGCGGGGTGAAACGCGAGCCCGTCGCCGACAGTCCCCGCGAGATCCTCAAGCGCCGCTACGCGGCCGGTGAGATCGACGAGGACGAATACCTCCGCCGGATGTCGGGCCTCTCCCAGGACTGGTAGTTCCACCGGCGTCGCGCGTCGGGCTGCGGTCAGGTTGGTGCCGTTGGACCTCAAGATCCAGTCTCCAAGGTGTCCACATTCAATGGGGAGCGCCCAAGAGCTGCGGTGATGGAGCCGGCGACGAAGCGGAGGTGGGTGGCCCCATGTGGGATTGCCGCCTGGTGGCCTTGGGCTCCGGTGAGGGCACGGCGCAAGGTCGCAGAGTCTGCGGCCGGGATGGTCGCGATGTTGGCGGAAACAGGGGTCAGTGACCGGGAGCCGTCAGGCAACCGCCGTCGTTGATGTAGCCCCCTACCTCCACCTTCGACTCACGCTCGTCGTAGAAGCCGGTGAGGCATCCTCCCGACAATTCGATAGCGAACACCACAGCGGAGCGAGCCCCTCCTGCCCTGATGATGACGTTCGTCCCTGGTGGGGCGACCGCCCGTACCGCTTTCGCGACGTGGGCCTCGCCGTGCAGTGCCCGCTCGCGCAGGTCGGCGAATTTGCCCCGCAGGGCCTCGGCCACCGGCTCAGCCTTCGCAGCCACCTCCGGAGGAACCGCGCCGCGCTGGCGGTATGCCTCGTTGTCCGCGTGCTTTTGCTCCCAGGAGGGCATCGTGACGCAGGTGGCAGGCGTCAGCGACTCAGCGGCTTCCGGGCAAGGAAGTAAGGCTGACGGCGACGCCGACGGCCCGCCTCCCTGTGTCCGCGCCACACCACAGCCATTCAGGATGGTCAACAACAGCATGGCGACAAGGGCAATTAAGATCTTCATGCTCTTCATGCCTCAACGATCGGGCACGGCGAACCGGGGGCACAAGTCACGTCGGCGGCAGTGGGGTGATCGCGTGGTGTTCGCCGGCTCACAAGGATCAGGTGGCCCTTCAATCCGGGAGTCTCAGGGTTTCGGGCGTTTCCCAGACTGTCGGCTGCCGCTCGGGGTTGGTTTCCTGGTGCACGAACTGGCTGATCAGCTCGGTGAGGGCTTGCCGGTCCTGCTCGGGAAGGTCCTGTAGGAGGGCGATCGCCGGTTGAAGCACCTCCACCGTGGCCTCGGGTGTGATGGCGTCGTTGTCGCTGTGATCAAGTTTGATGACGATCTCTCTCAGGCCCTTAGGTGGTCGGACCGGCGTCACGAGCCGACGTGGTCGGGCGCACATCGTGACGCCGGCGCGTGTCAGGTCGCGGGGGCGGGGGCCGGCTGGTTCTCGGTGATCCAGGCGTCGATCTCCTCCCAGTGCTCGAAGAGCCAGCGGATCTGCTCCTCGCGCTCGCGGGGCACGTCGGCGGCCTGGACCCGCCACCACTTGGCCTTGATCTGGGCGCTGAGCGGCAGACGGGTCCAGATGTCCCCGAAGGTGATCAGGTCGTCGAGGCCGGTGTGCGCGACGAAGATCACGTCGGCCTCGGGGCAGGCGTCGATGGCGGCGATCGCCCCGTTGGGGCGGGGGGCCATCAGGTGCTCCAGCCTGCGGGCCCGTGCGGCCTCCTCGGCCAGGCCCTTCTGCTCCAGCCTCAGGATGGCCCGCCAGCGGCGCTTCGGGGTGAAGTTGCCGCCCTCGGGGAAGATCACCAGGGCGTCGTCGGCGTCCATGCCGGCCGACAGGCGGCGGATCTCGGCGAGGATGCCGCTCTCCGCGGTCTTGCGGTGGACGAAGGCGTTGGGGAGACGGTTGATCACCACGTCCAGCGAGGGGACGAACTGCAGGGCCGCCTTCATCACGATCCTTGGGCGCCTGTGGTATCGGGCGAGAAGGTGGTGCACGAGCAGGAAGGAGTCGCCGGGGCCCGCGTGGCGGGACAGGACGATGACGGGGCGGGTGAGGCGCCGGGAGGTCTCCTCGGAGGTCGGCGGAGGCTCGTCGACCTCGACGCTCAGGCGGAAGATCCGCACCGCGGCCTCGTAGATCTTGGACAGGAACCACTGGATCAGCTCGTAGTGCTGCTCCTGGTACTCGTCACGGCTGAGCCGGCCGCCCAGGCCGTTCGTCACCCACAGCCACAGGCAGGCGCACAGTGCCATCGACTCCAGCGTCAGCCACGCCATCGCGAACCAGACCAGCCGGGTGCCGCGCCGCTGCGGGGGCGGCAGGCGCAGCGAGGCCGCGGTCACCACCAGCAGCCAGATCGGGAGCGTGAGCACCGCGAGGACGGTGAGCACGATGACGAGAGGTGCGAGGACCAGGCGGCGGATGATGCGAGGAGGCAGCACGAGCGGCTCCTGCCTGTGTGGATGTGCGGTGTGTAGGTCGTGCGGGTGCTGGGTGACTCACACCGGTGTGACTCAGGCCGGTGTGACTCGGATGGACGTTGATGCGGACATGTCCCTGTGAGGTACCCCGATGTATACGTACAACGCGATGTGGGGCATATCGATGCCGGGCTGGACGGGTGACGTGGCTCAGGAGGGCGACTGCCGGGCCAGGTAGTCGGCCGAGGCCCGATAGGCGCGATCGATGTATTTAGATATATGCGAAATATCCCGGTATCGCAGCTGGGAGAAGTCCATTCCCGGCCGGGACTCACCCCCCGAAGGCATCACGTGGACCTCGATGTCGTCCGGCAGGGTGGCCATCTCCTCGGTGAAGCGGTGCCGCCGGGCGATCTCGAAGGCGGTCATGCCGACCTCCCACGGGCGCCGGGGCACCGTCAGGGGACGCTCGATCCTGCCCACGTGCAGCACGTAGACCCGCCGGGCGCCGAGCGCGACGGCCCGGCCGACCGGGATGCTGTGCACCAGCCCGCCGTCGAGATAGTGACCCTCGCCGACGCGGACCGGCGGCAGCAGCCCCGGAACGGCGCAGGAGGCGAGGACCGCGTCGACGAGCGGCCCCTCGGTGAACCAGTGCGCGGCGGCGCGCTCGACGGAGGCGGCCACGCACTGGAACGACACGGGAAGATCCTCGATGCGGGAGACCGGGAGCGTCCTGGCCAGCAGGTCGCGCAGTGGCTCGGAGGAGTGCAGGTGGGTGCCGCTTTTGGCGAGGGTGGACAGCCGGGTCACCCAGGACCCGGCGAACGCCGTACGGACGATGTCGGAACTCCACAGCGTGTTCAGACGCTCGACCGCGTCACCGGGGGAGGCGGCGAACACGACGCCGTTCAGCGCGCCCACGGACGTGCCGACGATCAGGTCGGGCTTGATACCCGCCTCGTCGAGCGCGCGCAGCATGCCCACCTCGTGAGCGCCGAGAACGCCCCCGCCACCCAGTACGAAGGCAGTGTCCAGGCTCATGGGCTCACCATATCCCCGCCCCGGAGCGCCGGATTCCCGCCGAGGCCGCGCCGGTTCCGGATCCACGGGAAGAAGCCGAGGAACCGGGCGGTTCCGGATCCCCGCAAAGAAAAGGCGGCCAGTTGTCCGGGTCCTGACATGACCTCAGGCGCCGGCGAGAGGGCACGATCTGACGCATGACAAGTGTGGTGGAGACCGAAGGGCTCACCAAGTTCTACGGCGGACGCCGAGGACTTGAGGATCTCGACCTGGAGATCCGACCGGGGGAGGTGTTCGGGTATCTCGGCCCGAACGGAGCGGGAAAGACGACGACCATCAGGCTGCTCCTGGACGTCATCCGTCCCACCAGGGGCCGGATGACGGTCCTGGGCAGGGATCCCCGCGAGGCGGGTGTGCGGAGCCGGATCGGTTACCTGCCCGGCGAGCTGGCTCTGGAGGGCAGGGAGAAGGCGGGGGAGTTCCTCGCCTTCCTCGGCATGATGCGCGACGGCGTGCCCAAGGGGCGGATCGAGGAGCTGGCCGAGAGGCTGGAGGCCGACCTGTCGGTGCCGATGGGCAAACTCTCCAAGGGCAACAGGCAGAAGGTCGGGCTCATCCAGGCATTCATGCACGAGCCGGAGTTCCTGATCCTCGACGAGCCGACCAGCGGCCTGGATCCACTGATGCAGCAGGAGTTCCTCGCGATGGTCCGCGAGGTCCGCGCCTCGGGCCGCACCGTGCTGATGTCCTCCCACGTGCTGGCCGAGGTCGAGGACGTCTCCGACCGGGTCGGTATCGTGCGCGGCGGCAGGCTGGTCGCGGTGGAGGACGTCTCCGCGCTCAGGGAGAAGGCGGTGCGCCGGGTGGAGTTCCACTTCGACGCCCCGGTGCCCCGGGAGGCGTTCGAGAACCTGCCCGGCGTACGGGACCTGCGGGTGGAGGGGGCCGGGGTGCGCTGCACCATCGACGGCCGCCCGGACGCGCTGATCAAGGCGGCGGCGAGGTTCACGGTGGTGCACATGGTCAGCGCCCAGCCCGACCTGGAGGAGATCTTCCTCACCTACTACAGCCGGCACGAAGAGGAAGAGGAGGCGCGCGATGCCCGCACTGGTGTCGAAAAGCCTGCGTGACTACCGCAGGCCGCTGCTCGGCTGGACCATCGGGATCAGCGCCTTCTTCGCGCTGTACCTGGCCTTCTACCCGAACATCCAGAGCAACCCCGGCCTTTACGGGGAAGTGGCGCTGACCAAGTTCCCCGGGGCGATGCGCGACCTCATGGGCGGCCTGGAGGAGGGATTCACCAGCGGCTCCGGCTACCTGCAGACCCTGGTCTACCAGCTGTTCGGGCCGCTGCTGTTCATCATGTGCGCCGCCGTGATCGGCAACCGGGCGATCGCCCAGCCCGAGGAGTCGGGCACGCTGGAGCTCGTCCTCACCCTCCCGGTCGACCGCAGGCGACTGGTCCTGGAGCGCTTCGCCGCCCTCGCCCTCGCACTGTTCGGCGTGGCGGCGGCCACCTTCCTCGCCGTGCTCGGCCTGGCGGTCGCCGTCGACATGGGCGTACCCGCCGGCAGGATCCTCGCCGGTCACGTCGGCGTCTTTCTGCTCGCCCTCTTCTTCGGCACGCTCTGCCTGACGGTCGGCGCCGCGACGGGTCGCAGGGGGGTCGCCCTCGCGGTGGTCGGGGTGGTCGCCGTGGCCGGATACGTGGTCGAGACCATGGGCAAGGACGTGGCCGGTGTGTCCTGGCTGCGCTGGATCTCGCCGTTCCACTACTACCTCGACGGTCGGCCGATCCAGCTGGGGCTCCCGGTAGGGGACTATCTCGTGCTGGCCGGGGCGACCGTCGTGCTGCTCCTGATCGCGATGCCGGCCTTCGACAGGCGTGACGTGGGAGTCTGATGGACGAGCTGCTCGGCGGCCATCTCCGGATGTTGCGGGAGGCGGCCGCCACCGGCAGGCTGCCAGGGCGGGCCGAGCTCGACGACTGCCGCGCCGTCGGCGCGCTGGCCGCCGAGCGGGGCGTGTCCGTGCGGGCACTGGTCGAGGCCGCGCTGGCGACGGCCGAGTCGGTGACCCCCACCCCGCTCCCGGCCCTGCGGCGTACGGTCTCCGCCCTGATGGAGGGGTACGAGAACGCCCAGCGGGCGGCGTTGCGCCGGGAGGAGACGGCGCGCAGGAAGTTCGTCGACGACCTGCTCCAGGGCCGTGCCGACAGGCTCGCCGAACGGGCCGAGCACTTCGGGCTCCGCATGGCCGAGACGTACGTGGTCGCCGTCGCCCGCCCTGTCACCGGAGCCGCCGCGGCCGTCGCTTCGGGGGACGGCGGGTTCGAGGGGCACGGCGGGTTCGAGGGGCACGGAGGGGAAGAGGAGGTCCGCGGGCTCGCGGGCGAGGCGGAGGGGACGGCCAGGAGGATCGAGGAGGCGCTGGTCGCCCGGTTCGGCTCGCACAACGTGCTGGTCACGGTGCGCGACGGGATGCTCGTGTGCGTGGCGCCGGGCAGCCTCGACGTCGTGACCGGAGAGTTCACCCATCACGTGCGTCAGTTGTTGGCGCCCGGCTGGCGGGTCGGGCTCGGCAGGGCGCACCGGGGCCCAGGCGGGGTGGTCACCTCCTATCGGGAGGGTGTCAACGCCATCGGGTTCGGCGACAGGCTGGGATTGCGCGCCTCGGTGCTCAAAGCCGCCGACCTGTTGGTCTTCCCGGTGCTGCTGCGGGACCGTACGGCGATCGAGGACCTGGTGACGAGCGTCCTCAGCCCGCTGCTCGAGGCGCGGGGCGGCCCCGAGCCGCTGCTCGCCACGCTGGAGGCCGTCTTCGCCTCCCAGGGCAACCAGACCGCCGCCGCGCGCAGGCTCGACATCAGCACCCGGGCGGTGACCTACCGGCTGGAGCGGATCCGCCGCCTCACCGGGTTCTCGCCGGACGATCCCACCCAGCGTTTCACCCTGGAGACGGCGGTCCTGGGCGCCCGGCTCCTGGACTGGCCCGCCCAGCCGACGCACTGACCGGACCTCCGCGCCGTTACGGGATCAGGAGCAGCTTGCCGGTCGTCCGGCGGGCTTCGAGGTCCTCGTGGGCACGGGCGGCCTCGGCGAGCGGGTAGCGCTCGGAGACGTGCACCCGCAGCTGCCCGGAGGCGACCCAGCGGTAGAGGTCGGAGGCGCGCCAGGCGAGCTCGTCGCGGGTGGCGATGTAGGAGCCCAGCGTCGGACGGGTGAGGAAGAGGGAGCCGTTCTTGGCGAGGATCTGCGGGTCGAACGGCGGGACCGGGCCGCTGGCCTGGCCGTACAGCGCCATCATGCCGCGCGGTCGCAGCGAGGCGATGCTCTCGTCGAAGGTGGCCGCGCCCACGCCGTCGTAGACGACGTGCACGCCGGAGCCGGTCAGCTCGCGGACCGCGTCGGCGAAGCCCTTGTAGCGGAACACCTCGTCGGCGCCCGCCTGGCGGGCCAGGGTCTCCTTCTCGTCGGTGGAGACCGTGCCGATGACCCGGGCGCCGCGCAGCTTGGCGATCTGGGTGAGCAGCAGGCCCATCCCCCCGGCGGCGGCGTGCACCAGGACGTCGTCGCCCTCCTTCACCTCGTACGTGGAGTGCGTCAGGTAGTGGGCGGTGAGTCCCTGGAGGGTGACGGCCGCCGCGGCCTCGGCCGTCACCCCCTCGGGTACGGCGAGCACCTTGGAGGCGGGCACCACGTTCCTGGAGGCGTAGCTGCCCGGCACGTTCGCCCATGCCACGGTGTCGCCGACGGCGACGTCGCGCACGTCCTCGCCGACCGCGACGACGGTGCCCCCGCCCTCCTCGCCGGGAACGAAGGGCAGGGAGAGCGGGTAGCGGCCCATCCGGTGGTAGACGTCGATGAAGTTCACCCCGGAGGCGGCGACGTCAACCAGGACGTCACCGGGATTCATCTCGGGGTCCGGGTGATCGTCGGTGTAGGTGAGAACCTCGGGTCCACCGGTGGCGGAGACGACTATGGCGCGCATCGTGCTGAACTCCTTCGGTCGGTCGGATGCCCCGTTCCCCGCAGGGTGCGGATCACTCGCCGTCAGGGCTGTGTGGTGGGGGCGGGGCCGTGCAGGGTGAAGTTGTCGAACGCGGTCCGCAGGACGGCGTCGCTGTTCTCGCCCACCCGGGCGATCACGCCGACGAGCCCGTTGGGCAGCGGGTTGGTGTCGAGGAACGACTGGGTCTGCTCGTCGTTGACCCACATGGTGAGCCGCACACCGCCCTCGACTCCGGCGCACTCCGCCGTGAGCCGGACGGCCTCGCCCTTGGGCAGGTCGATCTTGACGGGCTTGGTGAGCTCGCCCCCGGCGCTCTTGACGGTCTTGCGGATGCGGGCGTTGCCCGAGGTGTCGAGCAGAAACTCGTACCGCGTCGCCTTGTTGTCGTCCTCGCCCCGACAGAACAGCCCGTACTCGCCCATACCGACGGTGCCGGAGCGGATCGTGATGTCGGAGCCGAGCAGGATACGGCTCGGGGTGATCGGCATGGGACTGGCCGTGGGGTCGGGGGTGGCCGGGGGAGCGGAGACGAAGGGGATCGGGGCCTGCTCCCGCCTGATGGGGGAGTAACCGCTGACGTCGACGGCGTAGTAGCCGTTGGGGGAGTAGCCGTACGTGCCGGTCAACGGGCTGTAGGTGCCGCCGCTCCAGCCGGTGCCGCTCTGGGTGAAGTCGTCCTGGTAGAGCAGGGGGAGGTCCTCCGGAGGGCCGCCGGGAGCGAGGGCGAGGCGCAGCCCGATCCCCGCTGCCGCCACCAGCAGGGCCGCCACCGCCGCCCCGACGGCGAGGTTTCGCCGCCCGCCCGCGAGGCCGCGCGGGAAGGGACCGGTGCCGCCCTCCGGTGGCCCGGTGAGGGTGTGGCCGGGGCTGGAAGGCGTACCCGAGGGTCCACCGGGACCGGTTCCGCTCCAGGGGACGCCGTCAGGCGTCTCCCCGAGTTCCTGCCAGGAGGCCTGGACCGAGTGGGCGGCCTGTTCCGGCGCGGCGGAGCGGCCAACCAGGTGGTCGAGGAGCTGCTGCGAGGTGGGCCGGTTGTGCGGGTCCTTGGTCAGGGCGTAGGTGACGAGCTCGCGCAGCGCGGGCTCCATGCCCTCCAGGGAGGGTTCGGTGTTGAGCACCTGGTACAGCACGGCGGGCAGCGCCTCGCCGCCGAACGGCGCCCGCCCGCTCGCGGCGAAGGCCATCAGGCAGCCCCACGAGAACACGTCGCAGGCGGCGGAGACCGGCTCACCGCGCAGCACCTCGGGCGCCATGTATCGCGGGGTGCCGAGGATCTCGCCGGTCCCGGTCATCCCACCGAGGGTGTCCAGCGCGCGGGCGATACCGAAGTCGATCACGCGGGGGCCGACGGGGGAGAGCAGCACGTTGGAAGGCTTGAGGTCGCGGTGCACGACTCCGGCGCCGTGGATGGCGGTCAGCGCGGTCGCCACCCCGACGGCGAGCGCGTCGAGGCTGGAGCCGCGGAGCGGCCCGTCCGTGTCGACGGCCTCCTCAAGGCTGGGGCCGGCGACGTACTCGGTGACGACGTAGAGCTGGTCGCCGTCGAGCGCGGCCTCGACGACCGCGGCCGTGCAGAACCTGCGGACCCGCTGCGCAGCGTCGGCCTCCCTGCGGAAGCGCATCCGGAACCGTTCGTGCCGGCTGTACTCCGGATTGATGACCTTGATGGCGACCTGCTGCCCCTCAGGGGACTCGCCGAGATAGACCGTGCCCATCCCGCCCCTGCCCAGCCGACTGAGCACGCGGTATCGGCCTATCTGCAGGGGTTCGTCGGGACTGAGGTCGCTCACCTTTGTGCCTAACCGCCTACGCCGTCACATGGGTGTTTCAGCCTATCGATCTTCTGCCGCTCACCAGCAGACGCAACAGCGGCACGCCGACTTTTTCCAGGCCGTCCACGGTCAGCACGTCCTCGGGCGCCGGACCGCCGGAGACCGACACCACCCGGCACCCCGCCGCGCGGGCCGCAGCGAGCCCGGTCGGGCTGTCCTCCACGGCCACGCAGTCGGCGGGGTCGAGGCCCAGCACGGAGGCCGCCCGCAGGTACGGGTCGGGCAGCGGCTTGCCGCGAACGGTGTCCTCGGCGGCCACGACCAGGGCGAAGCGCTCCGCCCCGACGGTGCGCAGCACCATCTCCACGATGAGTCGCGGTGAGGCGCTGACCAGTGCCGCGGGTACGCCTTCCGCCCTCAGCTCGTCCAGCAGCCGGATCGCGCCGGGCAGCGGTGTCACCCCGCCGGAGATCCGTCCGGCGAAGGCCTCGGTGAGTCGCGCCCCGATCCGTTCCACGCCGGGCGGGGACGGTGCGCGCCGTGCGAGGTAGCCGGCCACGTCCTCGACCATGCGGCCCAGGACGTGGCCGGCGTCGGCCTCCGTCAGCTCCAGGTCCAGCTCGGCGGCGACCGCCACGCACGCCTGCCACCACATCCCCTCGGTGTCGACGAGCGTGCCGTCCATGTCGAACAGAACGGCCTTGAGCTCACCCGACACCCGCGACGTCCTCGGACTCGGACGCTCCGGATGCCCCGGACGCCCTCGACGACGCGGCGGGCGTCGCGGAGTCCGGGGAGCCCTCAGGGGTGAGGACGGGGGCGGGGGCGGTGCGCGCGGCGACGAGCACGGGCCGCTGCACGAGGGAGACGTCCACCCGCGTGCCCGGCGCCAGGCGTACCGCGTCGTGTCCCGGCACGTCGCTGAGGACCTCCAGCTCGCCCACCCGCACCCGCAGCCGGGCGGTGGAGCCGCGGAAGGACGACGCCACGACCGTGGCGTTCCCTTCCGGGGAGGGTGTGACCAGCACGGCCTCCGGGCGTACCAGCACGTCGACGTCGGGCGAGGACGGCACGGAGCCGTCCACCGGCATGAGTTTCCCCATCACGGTCACCTCCCGGCCGGACAGCCGGCCGGGGACGTGGTTCATCGCGCCGACGAACTCCGCCACGAACGGGGTGGCGGGCCGGTCGTAGACCTCGGCCGGTGGGCCGCACTGCTCCAGCCGACCGGCACGCAGCACCGCGACCTTGTCGGCGACCGAGAGGGCCTCCTCCTGGTCGTGGGTGACGAAGATGGTGGTGATGCCCAGTTCGAGCTGGAGGCGCCGGATCTCCTCGCGCAGCGAGACGCGGACCTTGGCGTCCAGTGCGGACAGCGGCTCGTCGAGCAGCAGTACGCGTGGTTCCAGCGCGAGTGCCCTGGCCAGGGCGACACGCTGTTGCTGGCCGCCCGACAACTCGTGCGGGTAGCGCTGGGCGTGCGTCGGCAGGCCGACCAGCTCCAGCAGCTCGTCCGCCCGCGCGTGCCGTTTCGCGGTCGGCACCTTGCGCACCCGCAGCCCGAAGGCCACGTTGTCCCGCGCGTTGAGGTTGGGGAACAGGCTGTAGGACTGGAAGACCATGCCCGCGTCCCGCCGGTTGGCGGGCACCCGGGTGATGTCCTTGCCGTCCACGAGCACCGCTCCGGCGTCGGGGTGCTCGAAACCGGCGACGCAGCGCAGCGCGGTGGTCTTCCCGCAGCCGGAGGGGCCGAGCAGGGCCATCAGCTCGCCCTGTTCGACGATGAGGTCCAGGCCGTCCAGGGCCACCGTGCGGCCGAACGCGCGACGCAGCCCCCGGAACTCGACGGTCATCGGCGTTTCCTTCCCGCACCCGAGAGGGTGAGCAGCAGCAGCCAGATGAGGAGCAGGCTGATGATCGACAGGGCGACGGAGAGCTGTCCGTCGTTCCCGGAGATGGTGACGATCCAGACGGGGAACGTCTGGTAGCCGAGCAGGGCGGCGACGGTGTACTCGCCGAGCACCAGCGCGAGGGCGAGGAACGAGGCGCTCGCGATGGAGGAGCGGATGTTGGGGATGATCACGCGGAACAACACGTACGGCCACGAGGCGCCCAGGTTGCGTGCCGCCTCCACCAGCGTCCGCACGTCGATCGCGCGTAGCCCGGCGTCCAGCGACCGGTAGACGAACGGCAGCGTCAGCATCACGTACGCGAGCACGAGGACGAAGGGGAACCTCTCGTTCTGGATGGCGATGAGCGTCGCCCAGAACGGTGTGGCGGCCAGCGCCTCGACGCCGTCACGCAGCGCCGTGCTGATGCCGACCACGTAGGTGATCGGCGGTACGACCAGCGGGAGCGTGGAGAGCACCTCCAGCACGGGCCGCAGCCGGGGCGCGCCGAGCCGTACGGCGAGCATGGCGGGAAGGGTGAGCAGCAGCACCGCGACGATGGTCGCCGCGGCCAGTGCCAGGGAGAGCAGCAGGCTGGGAACGAAGCCGGGCGCCGACAGGATCCGCCCGTAGGCGGCGAGCGAGAAGCCCTGGCCCTCGGAGTAGACGGTGAACCAGAAGGACACTGCCATCGGCACGACGAAGTAGACCGCCGCGACGACCAGCACGATCCCGCGCCAGGCCCGCCGCGCTCCGGGGCGGGCGGTGGCGGCGGGACCCGGGGTGACGTCGGGCAGGGTCGCTACCGCAACCATCGGGAGCTCCTCTTCTGCAGCGGCAGGTAGACCGCCATCACCAGCAGCGCGACGACGATCATGTCGAGGCTCAGGGCAAGCGCGACGTTCTCGTACCCGATGAGGACGTCCCCGGTGAGTGCCTCGGCGATCTGCAGGGTGACCAGGGGGACCGTGCTGCCGACCATGGCGTAGGCGGTGGCGTAGGCGGCGAAGGCGCCGCCGAACAGCAGGACGACGCCGCCGAGCAGGGCCGGGGTGAGCACCGGGACGCCGACGTAGCGCCAGAACTGCCAGGTGGTGGCGCCGTTGTTCTGCGCCGCCTCCCGCCACTGCGGGCGCAGGCCGTCCAGCGCCGGGGTCACGACGAGCACCATCAGCGGCACCGAGAAGTACATGTAGACCAGGGCGAGGCCCCAGAAGTTGTACAGCACGCCGGGGCCGAGGCCCAGCGCGGTGGTGATCACCCCCGAGTTGCCCAGGGTGGCGATCCAGATGAAGGCGAGTGGCACGCCGCCGAAGTTGGCCAGCACCCCGGAGAAGGTGAGCACGGCCTCGCGCAGGGCGGTGAACCGGGAGGTGACGACGGCCTGGGCGAGGAACGTCCCGGCGACCGCGGCGGCGACCGCCACCACGGCCGACAGTTGAACGCTGCTGATCAGGGCGTTCAGGTAGGCGCCCTGCAGGCTTCTGGACAGGTTGGCGGTGCCGAGGGAGGAGACCTTGGTCACCGGGTCCTTGACGGTGAACGCGCCGACCAGCAGCGTGAGCGCCGGGATCCCGAAGGCCACCGCCGTCACGACGAGCAGCGGCAGGGCTCCCACCCAGTTCTTGGAGCGAGGACGGCCGCCGCGCGGGGCGGCGGCCGTGACGGCCGGGACCGTCATCCCGAGACCGCGGCGCCCCAGCCGTCGGCCAGGACCTCCTTGGCCTTGTTGACCTGGGCCTCCGTCGGGAAGGTGGGGTCACCCTCGACCGGCGGGAGGTTGGCCTCGGCCGTCGCGTCGACCGTGCCGTCGGCCTTCATCGCGGGCAGCAGCACCGGGCGGGCGAAGCCGCCGAGGTAGAGGTTCTGGCCCTCGGCGCTGTAGAGGAACTCCTGCCACAGGCGCGCGGCGGCCGGGTGCGGGGCGTCCTTGTTGATGGCCTGGGCGTAGAGCTGGAAGTACTTGCCGTCGTCGGGGATGACGGTCTTCCAGTCGATGCCCTTCTCGGCCATCTTGGGGGCGTAGGCGGCGTTGTTGTAGTCCCAGTCGATGCTGATCTGGGTCTCGCCCTTCTCGATGGTGGCCGGGGTGGTCTCCACCGGGTTGAAGTTCCCGGTCTCCTTCAGCTTCTTGAAGAAGTCGAGGCCGGGCTGGATGTCGTCGAAGGAGCCGCCGTTGGCGAGGGCCGCCGCGTACACGCCCGCGAACGCCGAGCCCGACTTGGTGGGGTTGCCGTTCAGCGCGACCTTGCCCTTGTACTCGGGCTTGAGCAGGTCGGCGTAGGTCTCCGGGCACTTGTCGATCTTCTTGGCGTCGCAGCCGATGGAGATGTAGCCGCCGTAGTCGTTGAACCAGAGGCCGCTCGGCTCCTTCTGGTTGTCGGGGATCTTGTCCCAGCTCTCGACCTTGTACGGCGCGAACAGGCCCTCGGCGGCGCCGCTGATCGCGAAGGACTGGCCGATGTCGAGCACGTCGGGGGCGCGGTCCTGGCCCTTGCGGGTCTTCACCGCGTTGATCTCGTCGGCGCTGGAGGCGTCGGGGGTCTCGCTCTCGATCTCGATGCCGTACTTCGCCGTGAAGGCCTCGATGATCTTTCCGTAGTTGGCCCAGTCGGGCGGGAGGGCGATGACGTGGAGCTTGCCCTCCTTCTTGGCGGCCTCGACGAGCTTGTCCAGCCCGCCGAAGTCGGCGGCGGAGGTGGCGGTTCTGGCGTCCACTCCGGCCGCGGAGCCGTCGGCGCCCGCCGTGGGGGCCGCTGTGGTGGGGGCGGCTCCGCACGCTGTGGCGCTCATCAGGAGGAAGGCGGCCAGGCCTGCAAAGCGAACTCGGGATGCGATCACTGTGTCTCCCAAGGGGGTGTCGCGCAATATTTCACGAAAGTAGACGAACTTGTACAAACAAGCTAGACCCCCTATGTCGTGAATCAGTTGCTGTTTGGTGAACGGGCGAAGTACAAGGGTGAAATGCGGAAACTAGGGCTATGTGCGGCGATAATGCTTGTTTAGGGTGAGGTTCATCCGGACATATGGTGCGCGCAGCGAGGGATTCCGTTGACGCCTGCCGGGCCGGACGCGAGTGGGCGGCTTGAGAGGCGAGGCGAGATTGCACGGTCACCGGGTGTGCGGGGGTGCGTGGGAGAGAGCCGTGGGGTTCGCGGGTACGCCGGAAGGGGGGCGGAGGTGACGGCCCGGTACATGGGCATCGCGGAGGAGTTGCGCGACGCGATCATGCGAGGCGAGCACCCCGTGGGTGCCCAGCTCCCCTCGGAGGCCGAGCTGGCCGCCCGCTTCGCGGCCTCGCGCGGCACGATCCGCCAGGCGGTCGCCGTACTCGCCACCGAGGGCCTGGTCGGGTCCCGCCAGGGCGCCAGACGCATCGTGCTCGGCCGTGAGCGCAGCCAGAGCTTCGCCGAGCTGCACAGCTTCGCCCAGTGGGCGCGGGCGATGGGCTACCGGGTGAGCGGGCGGATGCTGGAGCAGCGCCGCAGGGGCGCCGACGTCACCGAGGCCGCCAGGCTCGCCCTCCAGCCGGGCGATCCGGTGCTTTTCGTGCTGCGGCTGCGCTCCCTGGAGGGTGAGCCGGTGATGCTGGAACGCACGGTCTACGCCGGGTGGATCGCCCCGGCCGTCGAGCGCATCGAACCCGGCTGCGAGTCGGTCACCCAGGCCCTCTACGAGAGCGTCGGCCTCGTCTTCGCCTACGGCGAGCACCTCATCGACGCGGTCGCCGCGGGCGTCGAGGACTCCAGGCTGCTCGCCGTGCGCAGGGGCAGCCCGCTGCTGCGCCAGCGCCGGGTCACCACCACCCACGAGGGGCGGCCCGTCGAGTGGTCCGACGACCGCTACCGCGCGGGCAGCGTCACCTTCAGCATCCGCAACTCGGTGGACGCCAATCCGCTCGTGCGGCAGATGGGGGACTTGCGCCCGGCCCCGTGAGAACGTATGTTCGATACGCCAGACCCGTCTTCCCCCGGGTGCTCATCGGAAAGCCGTGGGAGAAGAGCGTCTTGAGCAGACTTTACGGCGACCCCGTCGAAGTGTGGATCCGCGACGGGCAGCCCGTCCAGTTCGTCTGGGGCGATCGCCTCCACGCCGTCGGCAGGGTTCTCGACCACTGGGTCGTCGCACGCGAGTGGTGGAAGACCTCCGCCGGTGATCCCGGCGAGCGCCGGTTCTGGCGGGTCGAGGCCGCCTCGGGAGGCCGGGCCGGCACCTACGAGCTCAGGTTCGACACCGCGGGCGAGGGCTGGCTGCTGATCAGGGCCTGGGAGTGACGCCCCGCCCCGGCACGCCTCCCGCGTGCCTTCCATCGGGCGGGGCGGTGCTCACTGCCCGGCGGGATGGACCTCCTGGGGCTGCTCCTGCCCGGAGACCTCCGGTGAGAGTGCCTCGGAGGGTGTGGGGTCCTTCGCGGGCGAGGTCGGGACCGATCTCACCGGGTTTCGCTTCACCCGGTCCTGCTGCACCGAGGTCGGTTTCACCGGGACCGTCTCCGTCGCCTTCGCCGGGAGGCGGCGCTCCGGCCTGGTCCGCCGCCGGTGCCCGGCGCCCGCGGCCTGGATCCCGGTGATCTGCCGCACGGTCGTCGCGCACAGCAGGGAGGCGGTCGCGACGGCGATCAGCTCGGTCAGGCCGAACCCGGTCAGGCTCGTGCCGCCCTGGGGCGCCCCCGGCCACAACCGTGCAAACACCAGCGCGGAGGCGACGAGCCAGCTCAGCCACCAGGCGGTGAGCAGCGCCTTCCAGCGCAGGCGGCGATCCAGCGGCGGCCGGGAGGCTCGCCACAGCCGGTCGACCAGCACGGGGGGCGCGGCCAGGTTGACCACCGGCACGAACCAGCTCACCAGCACCGGCGCCACCGCGGGCCGGTCGGCGCCCTGCCGGGCACGGAGCAGCCAGTTCAGGTACGCGGCGACGGCGGCGATCGCGGATGCGGCGAAGAACATGATCAGAATGGCGAAGACGGTGACCGCGCCGAAGACCGCGTCGGCTCCGGGGGCGTGGGGGTCGCCGTTGAGCTCGGATATCTCCAGGACGAGGCGCCGGCCGCGGACCTGTTCGAACACCGCCAGGGCGGCGACCGCGACCACCAGTGCGGTGAGCGTGACATAGACGGCCGAGGCCGATTTTTGTAGAGATGGGATAGAGCGCATGTATATCTCCCCCCGCCATGCGCTGAGGACCTGCCCCTTTTCCTATCCCGTCAGCGCTCCCGCTAATCAGCGCGGATGCCCTGCTCAGCCGACGATGCCGGACTCCCACGCCCAGGCGGCGATCTCCACCCGATTCCTCGCGCCCAGCTTCGCCTGGATGCTCCCCAGGTGGGTCTTCACGGTCGACAGCGAGACGAACAACTCGGCGGCGACCTCCTGGTTGGTCCGCCCCCTGGCGACCAGTCGCACGACGTCCAGTTCGCGCTCGGTGAGGGGCTCGCTGGGCGGGCGTACGCCACCGGCCCGAGGGTGGGAGAGGTGTTCGAGCAGGCGCACGGTCACCGAGGGCGACACCAGCGCGTCCCCGGCCGCCGCGGCCCGGATCGCCTCGATGAGCAGCGTCGGCCCGCTGTCCTTGAGCAGGAAACCGGTCGCCCCCGCGCGCAGCGCGCCGTAGACGTACTCGTCGAGGTCGAAGGTGGTGACGATCACCACTCTCATCGGGTCCGCCACCCCCGGCCCCGCGAGGATGCGGGTGGCCTCCAGACCGTCCAGCTTGGGCATGCGGATGTCGAGCAGGCACACGTCCGGTCGTAACCGTCGTGCCAGCTCGACGGCCTCGGCCCCGTTGGCGGCCGTCGCCACGACCTCCATGTCCTGCTGGGCGTCCAGAATCATCTGGAACCCGGTCCGCACCAGTTCCTGGTCATCGGCGATGAGCACCCGAATCGTCACCTGTTGGATTGTGCCAGCCCACGGGCGGTTCCGGATCGGGCATCCGGCCGATGTGCCGGTAAGCGACGGCGAATCGCCCTTTCCGTCGATCCCGTCCGGGGGCGTGGAGACGATCGGTCGATCTGCCGCCGTCCTCCGCGCGGGAAAGTGCTCGCGTGAACGTTGTCCTTGAGGGAGCCGGGCTGGTCAAGCGCTTAGGAACGACCATGGCGCCGGACGGTGTCAGACCGGCGATCCACGCGGGCGAGGGCGTGGAGAAGGCAGGGGCGGGCCGAGGCGGGTGGGTGGGGAAACAGGGTGCCGGATAACTTTTCTCTTCCCGGCCGGTGATCGGGGGGCCGGGAAAGGCACTCCTTGGTGTGGATGATCCAGAAGCGCGATTCACCGCGCTGTACGACCAGCACTATCGCAGCGTGCTCGGCTACACGCTGCTGCGCGCGGAGCGGCAGGCGGCCGAGGACATCGCGAGCGAGACGTTCCTGATCGCCTGGCGGCAGCTGGAGGAGCTGCCGGAGCCGCCGCTGCCCTGGCTGCTCGGCGTCGCCCGGAACCTGCTGCGCGGGCAGCGGCGTTCCGGGCTGCGACGGCGGGCACTGGTGGAACGGCTGGCGGAGCTGTCCTCGGAGGGCGACGTGACCGAGCGGGTGGCCGAGCAGGTCGCCGAGCGCGAGGCGGCCCTCGCGGCGCTCGCCGGGCTGTCCGAGCTGGACGCCGAGGCGGTGATCCTGGCCAGCTGGTACGGGCTGGCTCCGGCCGACGCCGCCAAGCTCGCCGGCTGTTCCGCCCGGGCCTTCACCGTCCGCCTGTATCGCGCCCGCCGCCGCCTGTCCCAGGCACTCGACCTCACCCCGGCCACTACCCTGCAGGAGCAGCCTTGAACGACGTCGACGAACGTGTCCGCGCGTTGCGCCCGGACGCACTCACCGAGGACGCCCACCGGCGGCGCCGCGAGGCCGATCTCGCCCGCGCCTTCGCGACGGCCGTGTCCGAACCCGGTCGCGCGTCCGATCATGCGTCCGGTCGCGCTTCCGATTCCGTGTCCTCCCGCGTGCCCCTCGACGCCTCCCGCCCCCTGTCCCGTCTCCGCCTCACCCCCGGGATCGTGCTGACCGGCGCCCTCGTCGGGCTGGCCGCCGCCGTGACGGTGCCCGCCGTCATGACGGGGACGGTCGGGCTGCGGGGGCCGGGCGGGGGCCGGACCGCGGCGATCGCCTCCCCGGACCCGGCCTCGGGCACCTCCCCGGTACGGCACCCCGAGACCTCCGGCTCGCTCCCGGCCGCTACCCCCGGCACACCGGTGGTCACGCTCGACGCCCGGTCGTTCCTGCTGACGGGTGCGGAGACGGCGGCGCGCACGACCTCCCCGGAAGGCCGGTACTGGTTCGAGCGCACCAGGACCTTCGAACCCGTCGGGTCCGGCGCGACCGTCGCCCACACCGACGAGTCCTGGTATGACGGCCGGGCCGGGCGGGTCGTGTCCAACCAGGATGTGGACATCACTTTCGCCACCGATGCCGCGAAGGCGGCATGGAGGGCGAAGGGAGCCCCGGCACTGTGGCCCGGGCCGCGTACCGAGGACTTCTCCCGGCTCTCGCTGCGGTGGCGGGTCGGGAGCGAGACGCTGAGCATGGACGAGGTGCGGGACCTGCCCGGTGACGCCGGAGAGCTGGAGCGGTGGCTCCGCTCGGCCCACCGGGACGGGCCGTTCCCGGACTTCGTCTTCGACGCCGCGCGGTACCTGCTCGCCTCACCCGCGAGCCCGGCCACGCGTGCCGCGACGTTGCGCGTCCTCGCGGCCCAGCCCGGAATCGTCCTGGAGAAGGACGTCCTCGACCCGCTCGGGCGCACCGGCTTCGCCGTCACCACGGCCGAAGGCCACCACACCCTGGTCGTCGACGAGTCGGGGTCGCGCCTGCTGGCCTTCGTCTACACGGGCCCGGACGAGAGCCCCCGTACCGGTGACCGTTCCGCGCACCTCCCCTTCCGCAAGGGCCTCAGGATCGCCTATGAGGAGTCCGGCTGGGTGGGGAAGGTCGGCGTCCGGAGGTGACGTCCGCCCCGCCGCGCGGCGAGACCGGCGGGCGGCGGGGCGGTCCTCGCGCGAGGAGGATGCGAGGAAGAGCGGCGCCGCCCGGGACGGTTCAGCCCAGGACGAGGTCCCTGACGGTCTTCAGGGAGGCCTCGTCGCGAGGGCCCATCACCAGGAGGTTGCTCACCGGGCTGTCACGCCACAGCTCAAGGCGTTCGCGGATGCGGCCCGCGGGGCCGACCAGGGAGATGCCGTCGGCCAGCTCGTCGGGGATCGCGTTGAACGCCTCGTCCCTGCGTCCGGCCAGGTAGAGGGCCTGGATCTCCTCGGCGGCCTCGGCGTAGCCCATCCTGCCGATGATGTCGGCATGGAAGTTGCGGCTCTTGGCCCCCATACCGCCGATGTAGAGGGTGAGCATCAGCTTCACCCCGTCCAGCGCCGCTCGGACGTCGTCGGTGATGAGGGTCATGACCATGGCGGCGATGTCGAAGCCGGGGTCGGCGCCGGCGAGCGAGGGGCCGTACATCCGCTCGATCTTCTCGGGGAACACGAACAGCGGGAGCCAGCCGTCGGCGATCTCGGCGGCGAGCGCGACGTTCTTCGGCCCCTCCGCGCCCAGGTAGAGGGGGATCTCGGCGCGCAGCGGGTGCGTGATCAGCTTCAGCGGCTTGCCGAGGTTCGCGCCTCCCGGGTAGGGGAGGGGGTAGTGCTCGCCGTCGCTGGTCACCGGCTCCTCACGGCGCCACACCTTGCGCATGATCTCGACGTACTCGCGGGTGCGGGCGAGCGGCCTGGGGAACGGGTTCCCGTACCAGCCCTCGACGACCTGGGGCCCCGACGCGCCGATACCGAGCAGCAGCCGCCCGCCGGTGAGATGATCCAGGGTCATCGCGGTCATCGCGGTCGCCGCCGGGGTTCTGGCGGAGATCTGCACCACGGATGTGCCGAGTTTGATGCGGGATGTCCGCGCGCCGTACCAGGCCAGGGGAGTGAAGGCGTCGCTACCGTAGGCTTCCGCGGTCCAGACGGACTCATAGCCCAATCGCTCCGCGGTCTGGACGAGTTCGGTGGCGTCGTCGGCGTTCCGTTGCCAGTAGCCGAGGTTCAGGCCGAGCTTCAGGTCGGTGCTCACGGGGTTCTCCTCGCGACGCGGCGCCGGACGGATCCCGCAATTAGAACACGTTCTATATTGGTCGGTCGAGTGTGAGGTGTCGAGATTCTGTCTTCCGGGAAGCGTGCTTCTGTGCTCAACGCCGCTCGCAAACTCCTCTCCCTGGTGTCGCTCCTCGCCCTCGCCGCCATGGGAACGATCCCGGCCGTGGCGCACGCGCAGGGACGGCCCAACATCCTGTTCGTCCTCGTCGACGACCTGGAGGCGGGTGATCTACGGAGATTTCCCAACATCTGGAACCTCCTCGCGCAGGGCGGCACCGGCTTCGACAGGTTCTTCGTGCCGAACTCCTGGTGCTGCCCCTCCCGCGCGTCGATCATGCGCTGCCAGTACGTGCACAGCCACGGCGTGCTGACCAACACCGCCCCCGAAGGGGGGTTCACCAAGTACTACACATCCGGCCTGGAACGCTCCAACATCGGGACCTGGATGAAGTCGGCCGGATACCGCACCGGGCTGATGGGCAAATACCTCAACCACTATCCCGGCGGCGCCACCTCCGCCACCCACGTGCCTCCCGGCTGGGACGAGTGGGACGTGCCGGTGCGCAGGCTGTACGAGGAGTACGGCTACACGCTCAACGAGAACGGCATGCTGCGGAAATACGGCTTCGCGCCGCAGGACTACCTGACCGACGTGCTCAGCGCGAAGGCGAGGGCGTTCGTCTCCCAGCCGAGCCGGGATCCGTTCTTCCTGTATCTCGCCCCGGTCGCCCCGCACAACCCGGCCAACTACGCCCCCCGGCACGAGGCCGCCTTCTCCGGGGTGGTGGCTCCGCGCACCCCGTCCTTCGACCAGGCGGATGTCAGCGCCGAGCCACTCTGGCTCAGGTCGCTCCCGCCGTTCGACGCCGCGAGGGTCCGCAAGATCGACCGGCACTACCGGGACCGGCTCCGGGCGATGCTCGGCGTGGACGACATGGTCGGCGCCCTCGTCGAATCGCTCAGGGCCTCCGGCAAGCTCGACGAAACGTATATCTTTTTCTCCTCCGATAACGGGTTCCACCTGGGCCAGCACCGGCTCGCCCAGGGCAAGACCACACCCTTCGACGAGTCGATCAAGGTGCCGCTGCTGGTGAGGGGACCCGGCGTGCAGGCGGGCCGCGTCGTCGGCGACATGGCCGCGAGCATTGACCTCGCCCCGACGTTCGCGCAGCTCGCCGGGGTCACCCTCCCCGACTTCGCCGAGGGGCGCTCCCTGCTGCCGCTCCTGCGGGGCGAGACGCCGCCCTCGTGGCGGCAGAACGTGCTGCTGGAGTTCTACCGCCCGACCAGCCCGGATTCGGCCCGCCAGACCCCGGTCCCCGCCTACCAGGGGATGCGGACCGCCCAGAGCACCTTCGTCCGCTACTCCACCGGCGAGTACCAGATCTACGACGTCGTCAGGGATCCCTACCAGCTCCACAACCTCGCCGCGGAGATCCCGCTCCCGGTGATCGCCGAGTTCAACCGGCAACTCGACGCCCTGGTCTCCTGCTCGGGCGCCTCCTGCCGCTCAGCCGACTCGGTCAGACCGCCCCTGCTGCCCTTCAAGCCCCTCGTCATTCTCAGCCCGTGGGGGACGTGAGATGCCGGGGTAGGCCCGTCGCAGGTGGTCCTCGACGGCGGAGGCGGCCTCCGCCGCGTCTCCGGCGGCGATGGCCCGGTGGATCCGGCGGTGGTCGGCCATGAGCCCCGCGGTGTCGCCCAGGCGCTCGACCGCCTCGACCGCGTAGCGGCGGAGCGAGTCGCGCAGGGAGAGCATCATCGCGGTGGTCAGCCTGTTGTCCGAGGCCTCGGCGATGGCGACGTGGAAGGCCGTGTCGTGCTCGACGAACTCCTCGGCCGTCGTGGTGGCGTCCATACGCTCCAGCGCGGCGGTCAGGGCGGACAGGTCGGCCCCGTGGACGGCGGCGTGCGAGACCGACCACTTCTCGATCATCAACCGGGCGTCGACGACCTCCTCCAGTGACAGGTTCGCCAGCCCGAGGTGCAGCCTGAGCAGGTCGCTCAGGGCCTCGGCGGGCCTGGAGATGAGGAGGGCCCCCGCATCGGGACCCCGCCCGACCTGCGAGGAGACCACTCCCAGCGTCTCCAGCACCCGCATCGCCTCACGTACCGACGACCGGCTCACCCGTAGCTGCTCGGCGAGTTGCCGCTCGCCGGGCAGGCGATCCCCGACCCTGAGGCCGTCGTCCGCGATACGACGCTCGATCTGGGCGATCACCTCCTCGAACGTCCGGGTGCGCCGGACCGGCTGCCAACCGCTCAAGAGGACCTCCTCTTGTGGAGAAATATGGTCAGACCATACTGTGGTCAGGCCATTGAAAGGAAGGAGCGCCGTGCGCGTCGCCCTCTTCGTCACCTGCGTGAACGACACGCTGTTTCCCGGCACCGGGCGGGCGGTCGTCACGCTGCTGCGCCGCCTCGGATGCGACGTCGACTTCCCCAGCGCCCAGACCTGCTGCGGCCAGATGCACGTCAACACGGGATATCCCGAGGAGGGCCGGCGGCTCGCGCGGCACTTCGTGGACGTCTTCGCCCCCTACGACGCGGTCGTCGCGCCGTCGGGATCGTGCGCCGCGATGGTCCGCGAGCAGTATCCCCGGCTCGCCCGCACCACCGTCGCCCCCGCCCAGGTCAGGACCGGGGGCCCCGGAGGGCTGATCACCGGGACCGTCGGGACCTCGGCGTCCCGGGCGGTTCCGCCGAGAGGCGCGGGTCCCGCTCCGGCGCCTCTCGCGGGCGAGTCGGAGTCGCCTG
Organism: Streptosporangium sp. NPDC049046; assembly: GCF_040649155.1. NCBI lineage: Bacteria > Bacillati > Actinomycetota > Actinomycetes > Streptosporangiales > Streptosporangiaceae > Streptosporangium > Streptosporangium sp. NPDC049046. The sequence goes on from NZ_JBEZEZ010000011.1 coordinate 175,723, forward strand.
CTCCGCCGAAGGACCCGCGCCCCGGCCCGGCGCCCGGCGAGGGCGAGTCAGGGTCCTTCGCCGCCGAGGTGGCCGAGCTGGTGCCCAGGGTCTACGACCTCTCCGAGTTCCTCGTCGACGTCCTTGGCGTCACCGACGTGGGCGCCTACTTCCCGCACCGGGTGACCTACCACCCGACCTGCCACTCGATGCGGATCCTGCGTGTGGGAGACCGGCCCACCCGGCTGCTGGAGCAGGTCAGGGGGCTGGAGCTGGTCCCGCTCCTCGGTGCCGACGAGTGCTGCGGCTTCGGCGGCACCTTCGCGGTGAAGAACCCGGCGATCTCCGCGGCGATGTGCGCCGACAAGGTGCACAACGTCGCGACCACCGGCGCCGAGGTGCTGTGCGCCGCCGACAACTCCTGCCTGATGCACATCGGCGGCACCCTGAAACGCCAGCGCACCGGTGTGCGGATCATGCATCTCGCCGAGATCCTCGCCGCCACGGAGACCACCCGATGAGCGGCACTTTCCTGGGCATGCCCGCCTTCCCGGCGAACGCCGCGGTCGCCGTGCGGGACTCGCAGCTCAGATACAACCTCCGCAGGGCCACACGCACGATCCGCGGCAAGCGGGCCTTCATGGTCGACGAGCTGCCCGACTGGGCCGAGCTCCGCCGGGCGGGCAAGGAGATCAAGGACCACACCCTGCGCAACCTGGAGCACTACCTGCTCCGCATGGAGGAGGCCGTCACCGCCGCGGGCGGTCATGTCCACTGGGCGGCCGACGCCGAGGAGGCGAACAGGATCGTCGCCGACCTGGTCAAGGCCACCGGCGAGACCACCGTGGTCAAGGTCAAGTCGATGGCCACCCAGGAGATCGGCCTCAACGAGGCACTCCAGGCGGAGGGCATCACCGCCTACGAGACCGACCTGGCCGAGCTGATCGTCCAGCTCGGTGACGACTGGCCCTCGCACATCCTGGTCCCGGCGATCCACCGCAACCGTTCGGAGATCCGCGAGATCTTCCAGGAGAAGATGGCCGACTGGGGCCGCGCGGCGCCCGAGGACCTGACCGACGAGCCCCGTGCCCTCGCCGAGGCCGCCAGGCTCCACCTGCGCGAACGTTTCCTGTCGACCAAGGTCGCCGTCTCCGGCGCCAACTTCATGATCGCCGAGACCGGCACGCTGGTGGTGCTGGAGTCCGAGGGCAACGGGCGGATGTGTCTCACCCTGCCCGAGACGCTGATCAGCGTGGTCGGCATCGAGAAACTGCTGCCGAGCTGGCGGGACCTGGAGGTCTTCCTCCAGCTGCTGCCCAGGAGCTCCACCGGCGAGCGGATGAACCCCTACACCTCCACCTGGACGGGCGCGACCGAGGGCCAGGAGTTCCACCTGGTGCTGCTCGACAACGGCCGCACGAACGTGCTCGCCGACGAGGTGGGCCGCCAGGCGTTGCGTTGCATCCGCTGCTCCGCCTGCCTCAACGTCTGCCCGGTCTACGAGCGCGCCGGAGGCCACGCGTACGGGTCGGTCTATCCGGGACCGATCGGCGCGATCCTCACCCCGCAGCTGCGCGGGACCGCCTCGGAGCTGGACGCGTCGCTGCCGTACGCCTCGACCCTCTGCGGCGCCTGCTTCGACGCCTGCCCGGTCGCGATCGACATCCCCGAGGTCCTGGTCCACCTGCGCGGCAAGGTCCGCCACGCGCGCGCCGAGCGCCTGGGCATGCGCGCCGCCGGGTGGGTGTTCGACCGCCCCACGCGGCTGGCGCGCGCCCAGCGGTTCGGCGGGCGCCTGCGCAGGTTCGTCCCCGGCCGCCTGCCGGGGCCGCTCTCCGGCTGGACCGACACCCGCGACATTCCCGACATCCCTGCCGAGTCCTTCCGCGACTGGTGGAACCGTACCGACGGAGGTGCCCGATGACCGCCGGAGCAGCGTCCCCCGCGCCCGGTCCCGGGCGGCCGTCCGGTGCCTCCTCGGGGGCGGGTGCCCTCTCCGGCAAGAGCGGTTCCTCGGCCACGGGTGGTCTTTCCGCTACGGGTGGCTCCTCGGCTACGGGTGGTTTCTCCGGTACGGGTGGCTCCTCGGGTTCGGGTGGTTTCTCCGGTACGGGGGCCAAGGAGCGGATTCTGGCGAGGATCCGCTCCGCCGTGGCCGGAGCGCCCGACGTCGAGATCACCCGCGCCTACCGCACGTCACCGGAGTCGGTGGCCCCGGAGGGCGTGGTGGAGTTGTTCGCCGAGCGTGTGGCCGACTACCGGGCCGTCGTGCACGTGGTGGACGAGGCGGAGGTCGCCGCGACGGTCGCGGCGGCGCTGGCCCGGCGGGGCGCCGGCCGACTGGTCGTCCCCGAAGGGCTGCCGCCGGAGTGGGCGCCCGACGATCCGGTCACCGACGACCCTCCGCTGAGCGCGGTGGAACTGGACGGGCTGGACGGGGTCGTCACCGGATGCGCGGTCGCGATCGCGGTGACCGGCACCATCGTGCTGGACGCCGGACCCGGCCAGGGGCGGCGGGCACTCACCCTGGTCCCCGACTACCACCTGTGCGTGGTGCGGGCCGGGCAGATCGTGGCGGGGGTCCCCGAGGCCGTCGGCAGGCTCGACCCCACCAGGCCGCTGACCTGGATCAGCGGCCCCTCCGCGACCAGCGACATCGAGCTGAACCGGGTGGAGGGCGTGCACGGCCCACGCACGCTGGAGGTCGTCATCGTCCGCTGAGCCGTCGTACCCCCGGCCGGTTCGGCGGGGGCGATCCTCGCCGACGGGAGGTCGTCGTCCGCTGAGCCGTACCCCGAGCCGGCTCGGTCCGGATGATCGCCACCGGCTCGTCGTCCGTCGAGGCGTTCCCTTCGGATCCCGATCCGGCCCGTCCGGGCCGGATCGGGATCTTGCGCGGGCGGGGTTCGCCGGGGTGAGGTTGGGACCACACATCTCCCGGCAAGGAGGGCGCGTGACCGCCTTCGTCCCCGATCCGCCGATCCTGACCGGCCGGCTCGTGATCCGGCCTTTTCGCCCGGGTGACGCCCCCCGCGTCCGCTCGGTGATCAGGGCGCGTGACAGGTTCCTGCCGCCAGGCGCCCCTGGGCACCCGTCGGGCATCTCCCAGTGGCTCTCCCACGGCGTGCACGAACTGCGTCGCTCCGGCCAGGGCGTGCACCTGGCGGCGGAGGCCGACGGTCTGATCGTGGGCGCGATCAGCCTCTTCAGGACTCTCTGGGGTGCGGGGACCACCGAGGTCGGGTACGGGGTGCATCCGCTGCACCGGGACCGGGGCTACGCCACCGAGGCCCTGCTCGGTGTGGCGCGCTGGGTGTTCGAGACCACGGAGATACGCAGGATCGAGCTTCGCGCCGGCCTGGACAACACGGCCTCCCTCCGGGTCGCGGAGAAGGCCGGTTTCGTCAGGGAGGGCGTACTTCGCGCCGCCGAGCTGGGGGAGGACGGTCCGCGCGACATCGTGGTGTTCGGAATGCTCAGAAGTGATCTGTCCTGATCCACGCGGGATTCTCGTGTCGCGGGTGGCGCGATGGACGTCATGCCTGGCCGGGAAGGGGGGAGGGGTGCGCGGGGTGTGGAACGACGGCGTGGCCGTGCTGGACGTCTCCCGCGAGCCGGGCTAGCGTGCCAGGGCGTGTGATCCAGATGGCCCGGCGGGTGAGGGAGTGTCGCCACCACCGGTCCAATCCGCACCACCCGTCACACCCGTGTGAGAAAAGACGTATTTACCGATCCGTTACCTGTCCATGGAGTGGCTTTATCGGATATTGTCGCGAGTCGCCACTGCGTAACCCCAGGTCAAGGTCATTGGAGTCCCCGTTCCATGAAACCGCCGCTGCTGCTCATCGGGCAGGGCTCGCACGACGACAATGGATCTGCTGAATTCGGTAGGTTCGTCCATCGGCTGCGCTGCCGCCTGGATCAGAAGGCCGTGGACGTCTCCGGTGGCTACATCGCCAGGGCCAGGCCGCGCCTCAGCGACTCCGTCGCCTCGCTGGTCGCTCGCGGGCACCACCGGATGGTGGCCCAGCCGATGAGCCTGGCCGGAGACGTGTGGCTCGGCGCGGACATCCCCTCGGCGATGGCCCGCGAGCAGGAGAGGCACCCCATGCTGACCTGCGACTACGGCCGTCCCCTCGGCTCGGACCCGCGCATTCTCGCGCTGCTCGCCGAGCGTCTGGCCGACGCGGCCGCCGAGGTCGCCAGCCTCCGGCTCGTCCCGGCCGCCGCCGGGGTGTTCGACGACGAGCCCGAGCACATCGAGATCGGCGAGACCGCCGTGGTCCTGGTCGGCGACGGCTCCACCAGTCCCGAGACGAACGCCGACGTGCACCGGGTCTCCCGCCTCTTCTGGGAGACCCACGCCCACGAGTACATGACCGTGGAGACGGCCTTCGTCTCCCTCACCCCGCCCGGCGTGCCCGGCGGCATCGAGCGCTGCCGCCGCCTCGGCGCCAAGCGCGTGATCGTCGTCCCCTACCTGCTGTTCGCCGGTGGCCTGCTCGACCGGGTCTGGGCACAGGCGATGGCCTACGCGGCCGGGCACCCGAATCTGGACGTCCGCTGCGCCGACGTCATCGGCGACTGCGAGGGCCTGGCCGACGTGGTCATCGAGCGCTACGAGGAGGCGCTCAGCGGCATCGCCTGGTGATCCGTCGATCCCCGACGGGTCGGTATGACTTTTCAGTATTTTCCCGGAAATCCGGATTCAAGGGAGAATGATCACATGACCACCCTTGAGGAGACCATCGCGGCGATCCGTCCCGCGGACCCGGCGGCCGTCGCGGAGGCCCGCGCCCACCAGGACCGCCTGACCAAGCCCCGTGGCGCGCTGGGCGCCCTGGAGGACGTGGCGGTACGGCTGGCGGGAGCCGCGGCGGTGAGTCCTCCGCCCCTTCCCGCTCCCGCGGCTCTGGCGATCTTCGCGGCCGACCACGGCGTCCACGCCAGAGGCGTGAGCCCGTGGCCGAGGGAGGTCACCCTGCAGATGGTCGGCAACTTCCTCGCGGGCGGCGCCGTGGCCAACGCCTTCGCCGTCCAGGCAGGGGTCTCGGTGACGGTCGTCGACGTCGGCGTGGCGGCCGACCTCGACCCCGCGCCCGGTCTGACGATCAGCAAGGTCGCGTACGGCACCGCAGACCTGTCCGCCGGGCCCGCGATGACCCCCGAGCAGGCGGTCGCGGCACTGGAGGCCGGGATCGCGGTGGCCCGCGATCTCGTCGAGGGAGGCGCCCGCTGCCTGATCACCGGCGACATGGGCATCGCCAACACCACCGCCTCGGCAGCGCTGATCTGCGCGTTCACCGGGCACGACGCGGCCGTGGTGACCGGCAGGGGCACCGGTGTCGACGACGAGACCCTCGCGCGCAAGGTCGAGGTGGTCCGCGAGGCCCTGCGGGCGAACGGCCTGGAGCACGGACGGGACAGTGCCTCGGAGATGTCCGCGCTGCGGACGCTGGCCGCGGTCGGCGGCCTGGAGCACGCGGCGATCGCCGGATTCGTCCTCGCCGGGGCCGCCCTTCGCGTACCGGTCATCCTGGACGGTGTCATCGCCGGGGCGGCGGCGCTGGCGGCGGCGGCCCTCGCCCCCGACGTCGTCGACCACTGTGTGGCGGGGCACCGTTCGGCCGAGCCCGGACACGCCGTCGCGCTGGATCACCTCGGACTGCGGCCCCTGGTCGAGCTGGAACTCCGGCTCGGCGAGGGTACGGGTGGCCTGCTCGCCCACCCCATCGTCTGCGCAGCCGTCAGGGTGATGCACGAGGTCGCGACCTTCGACTCCGCCGGTGTGACGGACAAGGAAACCTGATCCAACCGTCACGGTCGCGGCTTGTCCGCAGATCAGCCGCGCGAATCCTCCTGCTTCGGTCGCGGGGAGGAAGCCAAGTACGGAAGGCTTGGAGGGACAGGTTGACAGCGGTCAGCCCAGTCTTGACAGCTGTTAACACGGGCGCAGTGAAGCGGGCGCCATTAGCCGGTAGGTTTACCTCCTAGCACGCCATGCTTCGCAATTCCTCGTGAATGGGAGATCGGTCGCCATGTCGCCCTACCTGCTTGGCTTGCGCCTTTCCGGGCGGCGAGTGCTCGTCGTGGGTGGAGGACGCGTCGCCCAGCGGCGGGTGCCGGCGCTGCTCGACGCGGGCGCCCTGGTCACCGTCGTCTCGACGAGCGTCACGCACGCCCTCGACGACCTCATCGCCACGGGTCGCGTGACCTGGGAGGCGAGGCGCTACCAGGTCGGCGACGTCGACGGGGCCTGGCTGGTGCAGGCCTGCACCAACGACCGCGCGGTGAACGCCGCGGTGGCCGCGGAGGCGGAGGCCAAGCGCATCTGGTGCGTACGCGCCGACGACAAGGACGCCTCGGCGGCCTGGACCCCGGCCAGCGGCAAGGTGGACGAGATCAGCGTGGCGATCACCGCCGGAGGCGACCCCCGCCGCGCCGCCGGGATCAGGGACGCCGTCGTCGGAGCCCTCAGGGACGGCACGGTCGACGCCAGGCGCAACCGTACCAAGCCGGTGGGCGTCGCCCTGGTCGGCGGAGGACCCGGCGACCCCGGCCTGATCACGGTCCGCGGGCGGCAGTTGCTGGCCCAGGCCGACGTGGTCGTCGCCGACCGCCTCGCCCCGCAGCCCCTGCTCGACGAGCTCTCGCCGGACGTCGAGCTGATCGACGCGGCCAAGATCCCCTATGGTCGTTACATGGCCCAGGAGCGGATCAACGAACTGCTGATCGAGCACGCCAAACAGGGCAAATTCGTGGTCAGGCTCAAGGGCGGCGACCCGTTCGTCTTCGGTCGCGGTGGCGAGGAGATGCTCGCCTGCGCCCGCGAGGGCATCCCGGTCATCGTGGTTCCCGGTATCACCAGTCCGATCGCGGTGCCCGCCGCGGCGAACGTCCCCGTGACCCATCGCGGAGTGAGCCAGGAATTTCACGTGATTTCCGTACATGTTCCGCCCGGCGATGAGAGATCCACCGTCGACTGGCCTAATCTGGCAAGATCCGGCGGAACACTGGTGCTTATGATGGCGGTCGAACGAATCGGCGCGATAACCGAAGCGCTGATTCGTGACGGCCGTTCGCCGGAAACTCCCGTAATGGTGGTACAGGACGGTACCCTTCCCACCCAACGCGCTCTTTACGCCACGCTGTCCACCGTGGCGGAGCGTGTGAGCGCGGCTGGGATTCGACCACCTGCGATCGTGATCGTCGGGGATGTCGTGAAGGTCGGCCAGGAGGTCGAGATGGTTCGAGCGGAGCGAGTACCGTGAAATCGGCGTCCAACAGGCCCCCCCAACCAGGTGGTGGCCGTGACCCTCGCCTCGCCGGCACCCCCCAGGAGCCGCCTGACGACACCTCGTCGGACGACAGGGAATCCCCCGGCGAGCAGACGGTGACCTTCGGCGCCATCCGTGCCGACGACGACGCGGCCTCCATCCGCGCCCGCACCCGGCCTCCGGGTGCCCAGCCACCGGGGACAGCCGTTCCCAGGGCGGCCGGCGGCCCCGCCGTGCCCCGGGGAAGGACACCGGGTCCCGCGACCCCGGCCGGAGGAGGCGGCACCGCCGCGCCCTCGGGCAGGACGGCGGGTCCGGCGGGAGGCGGTCCCGCGACCTCCGCCGAGGCGAGCGACCCCGCGGCCCCACCCGCCTCCAAGGAGACGATGGAGGCATTCCACGCCGCGGCCGCCGCCGCACAGGCCAAGATCGAAGCCATCACCGCCTCCCGCGCCCGCGAAGCGGCCGCCAAGCCCGCCTCCCAGGGCAACCGCCCGACGGGCACCCAGGGCAACCGCCCGACGAGTCCCTCCCGGGGCGGCCCCGCCACGGCCCCCGGTCAGGGCGGAGGTCAGGGCGGCCCCGCTTCCCCCGGTGCCTCTCGCGGAGGCTATCCCTCCGCGCCCGCTGCGACTCCTGGTCAGGGGGTTCGTCCTTCCGCGGGTGCCCCCCGTGGAGGTGCTCCCGCCTTGCCCGGCGCGGCCCCTCGCCCCGGGACCCCCGCTCCCCGTGGCGTCCCCGCCTCGCCGGGTGCTCCTGCTTCTCCGGTTGCTCCTCGTGGGGGCACGCCCACGACTCCTCAGGGCACTCCCCGAGGGCAGGGCGCCCCCGGTGTCCCTCCGGGCGTCTCTCGCGGAGGCGCCGCAGCCGGTTCTCCCGGCGCCGCCTTCCGTCCAGGTGCTCCTGTCCCCTCGAGCGGTGCCGAAGCCGATCCCGGTGCGGCCTTCCGTCCGGGTGCTCCGGTGCCTCCGAGCGCACCTGCTGGTGGGGATGCCGCTCCCGGTGCGCTTTTCCGTCCCGGTGCACCCGTTCCTCCGAACGTCCCCCGCACCGGTGGCCCCGCCAGGCCCTCATCCGGTGCTCCCGCACCCCAGACCTCCGGTGCTCCCGCACCCCCGGCCGAACCCGGCGCGATCTTCCGTCCGGGTGCTCCGGTGCCTCCGTCCGCACCTGCTGGTGGGGATGCCGCTCCCGGTGCGCTTTTCCGTCCCGGTGCACCCGTTCCTCCGACGAACGTCCCTCGCACCGCCGACCCCGCCACCTCCCCGTCCGAAACCGGCGCAGAGGCTCCCGCCTCCCAGGAAGTCCCGGACCCCGCGCGGGAGACAGGGGTCTCCGCCTCCGGCGCCGCTGTTGAGGAAGCCCTCTCCCGGTCCGAGGGCGGCGCCCCCGGCAGCGACTCCGGCACCGGAGGCGCTCCGCCCCTTCGCGCGAGCAGGGCGGAGGAGAAGCAGGAACGATCCGACAAGGACGCGGAGCCGGACGAGGTCGTTCCCGGCACGACCTCGCAGGAACGTCGGAACGACTCCGAGGACGACGCGGAGAGCGACGGCGGCACACCGGGCACCACCGGCCTCGTCGAGGCCGAGAGCGGCGAGGTTCGGCGCGACGCCACGGTCGCCACCGCCGACACCGGCATCGCCGACGAAACCGCGAGTGACGCCGAGCCCTCCGCCATCGCCGACGAGACGCCGGGCGAGAACGAGGACGGGAGCGACGACGCGGCCGGTGACGATGTCCGGGACGAGGCCGGAACCGTCGACGGCGGCGAGGAGATCAAGAACGAAGAGGTCCAGGGCGAGGAAACCCAGGGCGAGACCGACGAACTCCGAAGTGAGGACGGCGAACGTCGAGGCGAGGGTGAGGAAACCCGGGGCGAGGACGAAGAGCGCCGAGGCGAGGGCGAGGAGGCGGCGCCGGACGGGACGCGGGAGACCCTGCTTCCCGAGGCCGTCTCCGAGGCGCTGAGCAACGCGCTCACCGCCGTACGCGCCGGCGTCACCGATCTCACCTTCGGCCTGGACCTCCCCGGCGCGGAGGAGGCGAGGCGGGTCCAGGGCGAGATCCTCGCCCAGCTTGACGACTACGTGATCCCGCGTGTCCACACGAGCACCGCGCCCGCGCTCGTCGTGGTGGCGGGTTCCACCGGCGCGGGCAAGTCCACGCTTCTCAACACCCTGGCCAAAGCCAAGATCAGCGCGACCGGAGTACGCCGCCCGACGACCGGCACGCCCATCCTGGCCTGCCACCCCGACGACCACGAGTGGTTCACCGAGAGCGACCTGCTCGGCAGCCTGCGGCGGCTCAGCGAGCCCGACCCCGAGGCCGCCTCGGGGAGCCTCGTGCTCGTCTCCACCGAGCACCTCCCCTCCGGTGTCGCCCTGCTCGACACCCCCGACATCGACTCGGTCGTCGAGGAGCACCACGAGATCGCCCACCGCATGCTCGACGCGGCCGATCTGTGGATCTTCGTCACCACCGCCGCCCGGTACGCCGACGCTCCGGCCTGGCGGCTGCTGCGCCTGGCCAAGGAGCGTGGAGCCCGCCTGGCCATCGTGCTCTCCCGGGTGCCGCCCAGGTCCCGAGAAGTGATCACCAAGCACTTCGTCAGGATGCTCACCGAGTACGGCCTCGGCGAGGTCGAGCGGTTCGTCATCAACGAGAGCAGGGTCACCGACGGGATGCTCCCCGACGCAGAGGTGAGCGAGCTGCGCCAGTGGCTCACGGATCTCTCGGTCGACGACCGGCGTCGCGCGCAGGCCGTACGGGCGACCCTGGACGGGGTGCTGAACAGCTTCCGCACCCGTGTCCCCGCCCTGGCCAAGCACCTGGAGATCCAGGTCGCCTTCCGGAGGGACCTTCGCGGCGACGTGGACGGCGCCTACGCCCGTGCGATGGCCGACGTCGACAAGAGCACCGAGGACGGTTCGCTGCTCCGGGGTGAGGTGCTCGCCCGCTGGCAGGACTTCGCCGGGTCCGGCGACCTCATGCGTACCCTCCACCTGCGCAGGCCGAGTCGCTTCGGCGGCAAGGCGAACCAGCAGGCGCCCGAGCGGATCAGCGCGCTGAAGTCCGCGCTGCGCGCGGGGCTGGAGTCGGTGGTCGTCTCTGCGGCGCAGCGGGCCGCGGAGGAGGCCGCGTCGCGCTGGCTGAACCGCCCCGGCGCGCAGGAGGCCCTGGCCGCGACCCCCGATCTCGGCCGCCCGTCCGACGACTTCGCGCGCAGGACCGGCCGGGCCGTCGCGGCCTGGCAGGAGCACATCATCGAGCTGATACGCACCGAGGGGGTGACCAAACGGGCGGTGGCGAGGGTGATCTCGTTCGACGACGAGTCCCTCTCGCTGATCCTGACCATCGGGCTGCTCGGTTACGGTTCCTCGGACGAGCGGAACGGCGCCGGGGCACTGCCGCAACGGCTGGTGCACGCGCTGCTCGGCGCGGAGTCGCTGCGCAACCTCGGCGTGAAGGCCCGGAGCGATCTCCGAGCCCGGATCGGCATGCTCTTCGACGACGAGATGGCGCGTTACGCCCAGGCTCTCGACGGTGCGGGCATACCTGACGAATCCGCCGCCACCCGCCTTTACCAGGCAACGTACAACCTTGAGGTCGCCCGATGAGTGTTGGCACCACCCAGTCAGGCCAGGGTCTCGGCAGCCGGCTCGCCGCGCTGGCTCGGATCGTGGAGCTGGGGCCGGGCAAGGTCGAGCCCAAGCTCCTCACCGAGTCGGGTCAGCTGCTGCTGCGCGCCGGTGACAGGCTGAAGCTCTCCTCCGAGCACACCGTGGTCGCGCTCGCGGGAGGTACGGGCAGCGGCAAGTCGACGCTCTTCAACTCGATCTCCGGCCTGGAACTGTCGCCGACGGGGGTGCGCCGCCCGACCACAGCCCGTACGCACGCCTGCGTCTGGGGCCTGGACGGGGCGGGTCCGCTGCTCGACTGGCTGCAGATCCAGTGGCGGCACCGCTTCGCGCGGGCCAGCGCCCTGGACAAGGACGAGGGCCAGCTTCACGGGCTGATCCTGCTCGACCTGCCCGACCACGACTCCATCCGGGCGCTGACCGACACCGAGGCGGACCGGCTCATCCAGATCGCCGACCTCGTCGTCTGGGTGCTCGACCCGCAGAAGTACGCCGACGCCTCCACGCACCGGCGCTACGTGACCGATCTGGCCGGGCACGAGGCCGTGACGATCTTCGTACTCAACCAGGCCGACAAGCTCGACCAGGAAGAACTCGCCGAGTGCGTCGAGGACCTGGACGGTCTGCTCCGCCGCGAGGGGGTCGAGAACCCCGTGATCGTCACCACCTCGGCGATCATGGGCAGGGGCGTCGACGAGCTCAAGGCCGTCCTCGCCGAGACCGTCTCCAAGCGCAGGGCCGCGACCCAGCGGCTGGAGGCCGATCTCGACCGGCTGACGCTCCGTCTCGCGAAGGTCATGCCCGCCGACGGTGCCTCCCCGCCCTCCTCCATCGACGACGCCCGCAGAATCGGTCTCACCGACGCCCTCTGCGACGCCGTCGGCGTCCCCGCGGTCGGCGAGGCGATGGAGAACGTGTACGCGGCGCGGTCCGGTGAGTGGGTCGGCTGGCCCTACACCCGCTGGGCCGCCAAGCTCCGTCCCGACCCGCTGAAAAGCCTGCGCCTGGGCAAACTGCGAGACGAGATCCGCGGCCTGAGCGGCGGCTCGGTCAGCGCGCAGCCCGCCGAGGTGGACACCGCCGTCCAGGCGCTCACCGACGGCCTGACCTCGGGCATGCACGAGGCGTGGCAGAACGGGATCAGGGACGCCGCGCGCTCCCGCTCCGCGCAGCTGCCCGAGGTGCTCTCCGAGGAGCTGTCGGAGGTCGCGCCGAGACTGGACAGGGTTCCCGGCTGGTGGCGGTTGCTGCTGGCCTGGCAGTACTTCCTGGTCCTGCTCTTCGTCGCGGGCCTGGCCTGGGTCGGTACGGCCCTCGCCTACGGCGTCTTCGGGCTGGGAACCCTGCCGGATGGGCTGGAGGTGTTCGCCGACGCGGCCTCACTGCCATGGGTCGGGTTGATGATCTTGTCCGTGCTGGGGCTCGGGGCGCTCACCGCGACGGCGAGCCGCAACTTCGTCGTGCTCGGCGCGGGCAACGAGCGTGACACGCTGGAGCGCGAGATGCGCCGCAGGGTCGCCGGGATCGCCGAGAACATGGTGATCGAGCCGGTGGAGCGGGAGCTGACCCGTTACAACGAGTTCAACTCGGCGATGCGGAGCCTGCGGGACTGATTTCTCCCTCGATGCCCTGGTCTCGATCACTCCCGCATGGGGTGCGAATATCTCCAACGGACGAACCCCAGGACGGCGACGCCACCGAAGTAGGCGATCAACACTCCCGCGGGCATTCCCATCGGCTCCTGCTCTTCCCCCGGGCCGACCAGAGCGATGGACAGAAGCGCGGCGACCACGGCACCGACCCCGACGATCGTGAGTGCCGTTGGCCACCCGCCCTTCACCGTGTTCCCGGACGAGGCCCATCGCCCCGCGCGCCGCTCGAAACCCCCGAACAGTACGACAAAGAACGTGAGAACCAGAGCCAGGCAGGCGAGCCAGGGAACGCGCAGGAGCAACCAGAATGCCGACCCGGGCGCGGCGTCGGGCATCACCCCCGTTCCGTAGAGCGCGAGGACACCGACGACGGCGGCGGTCATGTGCCAGAGGAAGAGCGTCATGATCACCGAGTTGATCGCCACGACGACGGTCCACGGTCTCAATCGCCGCAGCCACCGGTTTCCCGGGCCACGTGCGCACAGGGCGACTCCCGTCTGCGTGACGGCCAGCGCCAGGAGGGCGAGCGTAGGGGGAGAGGTGTTCTGTACGCCCTCCCCTCCGAATCCCACCATGCTGACCGGATAGGGGCCGACCACCGTGAGAAGCACGAGGGCGATGAACCCGGCCGCCGCCATCGACAGAGCCACGCTCTGCCGACCCGGCAGGCGCCCGTCCTGCCAGGCGAAGCCGAGCTGATGCACGGCCAGCCAGGCGAACAGGAAGTTCGCCTGGCCCCCATGGGGAACGTCCAGCACCAGACCTGCCAGGTCGCCCGCACCGACGAGTGCCGCCAGGATGATCGGCACGACCAGGCCCACACGCCGATGCACGGCGTGCATCGGCGGGGTGAGGGCCGTCACGGCGATGTAGATGACCAGGAACCACAACGGGATCGAGGCCAGCCAGACCGCCATACCGATCAGAGCGGGCTCGACACCCAGACCCCTGGCCGTCAGAGCCACCACCGCCAGTCCGCCCAGCAGTATCGTCGTCGGGCCCAGAAGCCGAGCCGTCCGACCCAGCATCCAGCTCACGGCGTTGCCGCCCCGCTTGAGGTGGGAGGTGAGGGACGCGGCGTTCGCGAAGCCGCCGACCAGGAAGAACAGGGGCATCACCTGGAACAGCCACGTCAGCGGATGGGTCCACGGGACGACCTGGAGGATGCTGCCACCTTGGAACTTCCCGCCGTCGTGGGTCACATAGATCGCCAGCCAGTGTCCGATCACAACCGCGGTGATCGCGACGGCGCGCAGCAGGTCGACGTAGCGCTCCCGATGCGGCGGTGTCCGCTCGGCCATCAGTCGCACCTGCCGCCCCATCCTCTGGACGGCTAGAAAAGGGCGCGCTGCCATCTCGCCGATGTTTCCCACGATGGGGGCATTCCTCCATCCACGCCATATCAAGCGATCTTTCTTCCCTCCCCTTGCCGTCCGATCGGCTCCCGCAGATTTACGGCGGAGTGGAACCGATGGGAAACATGGGACCGGCGCACACATGGGACCGACGCACGCTGCTCGGGGTCGGTAAGACCGGGTCGTCCACAGCTTTCTCGCGCGTCCCGGGTTTTCCCCAGAGCGTGATTCGGTAACCCGTGCGAGGGGCGGGCGGGGCGATCGTGTCCTTCATGCCGCCGGCGCTCGGCCGGCTCTCATGGGAGGCACGATGAACGACATCTACGTCACGCTGACCGGTAACGTCGCGGCCCCGCCGCGCCAGCACACCTTCCCCGACGGCTCCCGGGTGACCTCACTCAAGATCGCCTCAACGAGCCGCTACTTCGATCGGGAGAACCAGCAGTGGCGCAACGGCGAGACGACCTACTTCGGCGTCCGCTGCTTCCGGGGGCTCGCCGACAACGTCGCCCAGTCGGTCCAGATGGGCCAGCCGGTCGTGGTCCAGGGGCGGCTGCGGATCCGCGAGTTCGCCCATGAGGGAGAGCGCCGGTTCATGCCCGAGGTGGAGGCCAACTCGCTCGGCCACGACCTGCGCTGGGGGCTCGGGAGCTTCACCAAGCCGCAGCGCGGCGGTCCGCTCCCCGCTCTCGGCAGCGCGGAGCGGATCGAGCTTGACCGCGAGACCTCCGACTGGGCCATGAGCGGCGGCGCCCCCGTCGCGGCCGGGGCTCTCGGCGCCCCGTCTCCGCTGAAGACCGGCTCCGACACCGAGACCTCAGCGCCGCACGAGGTGGAGATCACGCCGGACGGTGAGGCGACCCACGACGCGATCTCCGCAGGCTCCACCGCTCACCCGGAGCAGGCCACCACTCATGTCTGGGAGGCCGTCGAGGTCCCGCCGCGTCCGGCCGACCCCGGGCTCACCGGACAGGGCCACGGTCCCGCCAGGGAGGAAGCGGCGGAGGGACAGGCCGTGGCCGGAAGGGCGAAGGCGGCGAGAAGCACGACGACGAAGCGGCGAGGCACGACGGGGACGCGAGGCCCGAACGCCGGCGAGGCACCCGTCGGGAGCGGACCGGGCGCGCTGAAGACCCACCCGGATACGAGCGACGAGACGCCCTGGCCGACCCGGGCACCCATCGCGGCCTGAGCCGCTTCAGGCGGTGAGGTCTGGACCGCGGACCTCCCCGCCGACCGGGAGCTCAAAGCCGGAGCGCGGGGTGGTGGGCGATGGTCGCGGTCCGTGCTTCTTCAGTGACGCGAGAGGGCAGGTTCGCTCAGCGTGGCCAGGCGTCGCGGGGTACGCGGTAAAGGACGCGTGAGGTCGCGAACCAGTCCCGGTCGAGGAATCTGCCGGTGATCCGCCCCGCCAGGATGAGGTAATACTCCACCTGCTCCCGGAACCCGGCATCATCCGGATCCAGGTCCAGCGCGTAACCCTGGAACGCCTCCTCGCCCACCCTGCCCACATACTCTCCGTCGTGGTAGTAGACCATCCCTTCGTCGGCAAGTTCATACAGGCCGGCCATGTGCCAATGAGCGAGGATGCCCCTTCCTCCGGTGCTCGCTTCTTCGGACAGCGTGAAACCCCTGTTCATGGTGACCGAGACAGACCAGCCCGGGGAATGCGTCCCGATCCAGACCAGAGTCTCCTGCTCGTCATTCTCAATCAGGTCGAACGCGGTATCGAGATCGCAGAGAACCCCAGAGCCCGAATCCGCCCGGAAACGCTCCGCGGCTTCATCGATCTCATCCGTGTCGATCCAGGCCACATCGAAGCGGCTGTTCAGGAGATGCTCCTCCAGGAGATCCCACTGATTCTCCGCGGGCATCGCTCGTAACAGGTTCAACGGACAGCTCCTTGCGAGGTTCGAGCAAGTCCGTGAGTGGAGGCGAATCGCTCTCTGCCTGGGCGTGACCCGATATTCCAGCTACGCGAAGAACGCCATTAACATCCACTGAACTTGGTCAGGATCTTCTTCAGGGTAAGCGGAGGGGACATGCGTGTCGGTGACAGTGCCCAGGTCCACCAGGCGTGCGGGTTGCTCGCGCAGGTGCAGGCCATTCAGCGGTTCAACGCCGAAGCCGGACTGTGCTTCGCTCGCATCGGCCTCACCGGCGAGCGCGCGTCGCTGGTCGTGGAACACCCCGACTATCCGCCGCTGCACTTGAAAGTGGACTACGACATCTCCCGGCCGGCGCTGCGCGCGCTCCTGACCGCGCGGGGTCGGCCGGTCCGTCCCGAACCAGCTGACTATGACCACACTGTGGCGACACCCCACCCGCACGGTCCCGGCCTGATCCGGCACGGGTACGTTCTCTATGAACTCTGCGACACCGGCGCGTGGACCGACTACTACGAGGGTCGCTCCTGGCAGGGCGAGCTGGCCGACATCGTCTATGAACCCGTCGGCACCGATCTGTTCGTACGCCTTGATGGTGTGGCCTGGCGAGTGACGGTGAAACTCTCCATCCGGGAGCTAGGCGACCTGATCGGTGCCGCCTACAGCGTGGTCGATCGCATCAGCAGCGCGGTGGAGACGCCTTCGGCGGCGCAGCGTGAGCAGATGCGCCACGGCGAGGTGCTCGTATAAGGGATGTTTCCTTCACGGAGAACTGCGCACCGATCTAGGTTCCCGTCCTGCGGGGAAGCTCAGAGAGGCCGGCGTCACGGACGGGGGTGGGGTCGGGTCCGTGGACGCCGGCCTCTGGGTACGGCCCACGCCCGGTACGGGGGAGTGGTGGGCGTGGGCCGGCTCCGGGGTCAGGGGGATCGGGGGACGATCCTGGCTGCCCGGAGGTTGGGGGAGGTCAAGGGTGGTGTCGTTGGGGGGTGAGGTCGAGCCGGTATCGCTCGGTCGGTAGGTCGAACCAGACGACGGTGCCGAGTTGGCCGGTGCCGCACAGGCGGGTCCATTGGGTGCCGCAGTGGCCGTGGGTGAGTTCGGTGACGATGCGCAGGCCCCGGCCGCCGAGTTCGAGGTCGTCGAGGTGTTCGGGGACGGCCGGTGGGCGGCGTAGGAGGTGGTCGATGAGGGTGGTGCCTGCTCCGGCGTCGACGACCTCTGCGCGGACGGGCAGGTTGTGGTCGTGCAGGAGGCGTAGTTCGTAGGGGGCGGGGGCGTAGCGGGTGGCGTTGGTGACGAGTTCGGAGACGACGATCTCCAGGTCGTCGAGCACGTCGGGGTCCGGGAGCTGTTTGGTCAGCTGGTCGCGGAACAGCTCCCGGGCGCGGCGGGCGGCGTTGCCGGGGGGTAGGCACCAGGCGGTCATCCGGAAGCGGTTGGGGAGTCTGCCGTGCCCGTCGGGGTCCGGGACGGGCACGTGCTCGATGAGCATCGTCGCTCCTATCGGGTGGGAAATGGAGACGTTTCACCGGCGGACGGAAACCGGTTTTGGGAAAGTCGCCCATCGCGGGACGGGCACTGCTTATTAGGGCTTTCGTGAAATTCTTGCCCTGATTATCCGTTGTAATGAGACGACTGCGGAGCGTAGTGTTGCGAGAGCGGAACGAACCAGACGGGCTCCAGAAAACCTGCTCGCACCCCTCTCGAACAGGCAGATCTCGTCGTCCGGGGTTGTCCCCTCTTCAGGGAAGCCTCTCGTGGCCTGTCCGGGTGGATTAATCAGATTTACAGTCGGAGAAAGGGGAGTGGCGAATGTCCGGACCAGTCTCTATGCAGCCCGGAGAGGTCTTCGTCCATCCGTTGAGTTATGTCCGCGCCGAGCGCGGCTGGACCTACCAGGACCTGGTGACCGTCATCGCCCGACGTGTCGGGAACATGGCGCGAAGGAGGGAGAAGGCGTGGCGCTGGGAGCACTGGGGGGTCGTGCCCGACCGTGACACCCAACTCGCTCTCGCCGCCGAGCTCGGCGTCTCCCCGGAGACCGTCCACGCCCGGCCCTGGCCCGGTTGGCTGCCGGTCGGCGACCCCATCCGAGTCGACTTCTCCTGGGACCAGACGGGCAGTCGGCTCGCTCTCAACCACGCATTGGAGAAGGCGATGATGGACCGGCGGGGTTTCGTACGGCTGACCGGAATGAGCCTGACCGCGTTCGCGACCGACTGGCTCAACGTCGAACCGGCCCGGCTCACCTCTGTGCTGGGCGGGGGCCAGATCGGTGAGGAGTTCGTTGAGCAGATCGAGGCGAGCCTGCCTCGTCTGCATACGCTGCAGGGCAGCCACGGTGGGCAGTACGTCCGCAAGCTGCTCGACGCCGAGCTCGGCATGGTCACCGGGGTGCTGGAGAAGTCCTCCTACAGCGAGGCCATCGCCCGGCGTCTTCACACACTGGCCGCAGAGCTCGGGCAATTGGCGGGTTTCGCCTCCTTCGACACGGGATTGCATTCCGCAGCTCAGCGATACTGGGTCGCTGCCGTCCATTCCGCGCAGGCAGCCGGTGACCGCGCCGTAGGGGCGGACATCCTCAAGTCGATGGCTCTGCAATGCAGGGATGTAGGGGACTTTCCCGGTTCCTTGACCCTTGCCCGTGCCGCCTACGAGGGCGCCGGAAAGGTCACACCGCGTATCGCCAGCGTGCTGGCCATGCGGCTGGCGTGGGCCCACGCGAGCGTCGGTGACAAGGCTGAGGCTCATCGCCTGCTGGGCATCGCCGACACTCAGTTCGGGCGCGGCACCAGCGCGGACGACCCCCGATGGATCCGATGGTTCGACGAGGGGGAATTCCACAACCATGTCGCCACCTGCCAGATCGACCTGGGCGACCTGCGACGCGCGGACTCCTACCTTGAGAAGGCGCGAGAAGGGTTCGCCCCAACCAGACGCAGAGACTACGCCACCTATCTGATCAGGCGTGCCCGCGTCCAGAACGACCTTGGCAATGCCGATCAGGCCGGTGATCTGCTGCACCAGGCGGTTCCGCTGATCGAGCAGGCCCCCTCCAAGCGCAACGTCGGCAAGCTGCTCGCCGTTCGCGATCGCCTGCCCGACGACACCCGCAGGAGCGACCTCGACCAGAGGCTGTCCCCCCTGACCGGGTGACCGTTTCCGGACCTTGGCGCGTCGTCGGAGCCGACCTCCGCGGCCCTGGCAGAGCCATCGCCGCGGAACCGGCCGAACGTTCTCTCGGAGAGGACTCTCTTAACAGCTCTTCGACGTTGAGGGGGAAGTGCCTTCTCGGCGCCCTCCCCCTCCCCGGTTCGTTTTCGATCCCACGACCTGTGTGTCCGGGCGCCGGATGACGATGCCGGACGTCGAACGGCCGTAACCGGGCAACGAGGCTATGAAAAGGCAGGGAAGGAAGCGCTGGAGGATTCGACGGGGGGAGAGGGGAGATCTAGGGGATTCGAGTGAGCAGGGTGTCTGGTGGGGGGTAGCAGGCTCACATGGGTACGGAGAGGGAGCCTGGGTGCGGGCGAGTTGAGGGGGCACCGGCCGGGCGCGGTCGGGGTCTCGCCGTGACTGCGCGGTGACGCCGAGATAACCGGCCGATGGTCTTGCCCGTGTCAGATGCCGAGACACCTGTTAGGTCCAGGTCACGCCCCGCAGCATGGCTTGCTCCTTTCCCACCACGGCCCGCTCGCGAGCGAGCGGTTTCCAAGTCGTGAGCCGGCCGGTGGGCTGACTCACTCCGCCAAAGGTAGCGGTTGCCATCGCGCGTCGCACACTCCGCAACTATTGTGTTACACATCGTTAGTCGGAGAGGGGGACGACATGGTGGCTCCCAGTCACTCACCGGTCAAACCACGCGACGGCATGACACCTTTGGTCGATCGATGGCCCCTGCTGGGGCAGCGTCGTCCGCTGGTCGGCTACCTGTGCGGGATAGTAGCGCTGGATCTCGTCGCGATCGTGTTCTTCTCGATTTCCGGTGTTTTCCGCTGGTCCGACGTGCTGACGTTCACGGCGTTGATGATGTGCGGAGCCGTGTGCATCGAGGCGACCCGGAGACTCGGCATGCCCGCGGGCGTCTACCGCGATCTGCTGTCCGCCTGGTGGTTACCCGCAGCCCTGCTCCTCCCGCCGATCTACGCGCTTCTGGCGCCCATCCCGCTCCAGTTCCTGCTGCAGAAGCGGGTGCGCGCGACGGTGGTCTACCGGCGGGTCGTGAGCTCGGCGGCGATCGGACTGGCCGGATGCGCGGCCTCGCTGCTCTTCCACGCCGTGGTCGGCGACCTGGGGGCGCTGACCAGGGGGGAAGGATGGCCGATCCTCGTTGCCATCGGCTGCGCGATCTTATTCACAGTGATCAACACCGCGCTGATCGCCATCGCCGCGCACACCGCCGACCCCGAGAGCCGCTGGCGGGAGGTCCTGTGGAACCGGGAGAACCTGCTCCTCGACTTCGTCGAGCTCTGTCTCGGCGTCCTCGTCTCCATCACCTGCGGGCTCAACCTGGCCCTGCTGGTCCTGGCGCTGCCCCCGGTCGTGCTGCTCCAGCGCAGCCTGCTCCACGCCCAGCTCCAGGCGGCGGCCCGCACCGATCTCAAAACCGGCCTGCTGAACGCCGCGGCCTGGCAGCGGGAGGCCGACACCGAGATCGTCAGGGCGCGGCGCACCGGGGAGACGCTCGCGTTGCTGATCGTCGACATCGACCACTTCAAGAAGGTGAACGACACCTACGGTCACCTGATCGGCGATCAGGTCCTCGTCGGGGTGGCCGACACCATCCGCAGCCAGCTGCGTGACTACGACGTGGTGGGCCGGTTCGGCGGTGAGGAGTTCGTCGTCCTGCTGCCCAGGGCCGACGTGACCGAGGCGCGCAGGGTGGCGGAGCGGCTGCGCTCACGGGTGGGGCGGATGGCCGTCCCGGCCGACGACAACATGATCACTGTGACCATCTCGGTCGGTGTCGCGATCATGAGTGTGCACGGGGACGACCTGATCGAGCTGCTCGCGGCGGCCGACCTCGCTCTTTACCGGGCCAAGGAGCTCGGCCGCGACCAGATCTGCCTGTCGGCCACCATCGTGCCCCCGGCCCGCAGGCCCGGATCCGAGGCCGCTCCCGGCTGAACTTCTCGGGCCCCATCCGGAGCCGCTCCCGGCTGAACCGGTCTTCGTCCGGGCCGCCCTCGGTTGAACGAGCCTTCCTCCGGGGCCGTCCTCGCCGAATCGGTCTTCGTTCAGGGCGGAACCCTCGACGGCCCTATCCAGGGCCGCCCATAGCTGAACTCCCCAGGCCCTAAACTAAGGGCATGCCGGAGTACATCTACACGCTGCAGCGCGTGCGCAAGGCGCACGGTGACAAGGTCGTCCTCGACGACGTGACGCTGTCGTTCCTGCCGGGCGCCAAGATCGGTGTCCTGGGCCCCAACGGCACCGGGAAGTCGACGCTGCTGAAGATGATGGCGGGCCTGGAGCAGCCGTCCAACGGCGACGCCCGGCTCATGCCCGGCTTCACCGTCGGCATGCTTCAGCAGGAGCCCCCCCTCAACGAATCCAAGACCGTCCTCGGCAACGTCGAAGAGGGTGTCGCCGAGACCAAGGCGATGCTCGACCGCTTCAACGAGATCGCCGAGCTGATGGCCACCGACTACAGCGACGATCTGCTCAACGAGATGGGCAAGCTTCAGGACGCCCTCGACCACCGCAACGGCTGGGATCTCGACAGCCAGCTGGAGCAGGCGATGGACGCCCTGCGCTGTCCTCCGCCGGACGCCGAGGTCACCCAGCTCTCTGGTGGAGAGCGCCGCAGGGTCGCCCTGTGCAAGCTGCTTCTGGAGCAGCCCGACCTGCTGCTGCTCGACGAGCCCACCAACCACCTCGACGCCGAGAGTGTCCAGTGGCTCGAATCCCACCTGGAGAAATACCCGGGCACCGTCCTGGCCGTCACCCACGACCGCTACTTCCTGGACAACGTGGCCACCTGGATCCTGGAGCTCGACCGGGGCCGCTGCCACCCCTACGAGGGCAACTACTCCACCTACCTGGAGGCGAAGGCGGCGCGGCTCAAGCTTGAGGGCCAAAAAGACGCCAAGCGCAAGAAGCGCCTGGAGGAGGAGCTGGAGTGGGTCCGCTCCAACGCCAGGGCCCGCCAGACCAAGAGCCGGGCGCGTCTGCAGCGCTACGAGGAGATGGCCGCCGAGGCCGACAAGCACCGCAAGCTCGACTTCGAGGAGATCCAGATCCCGCCGGGCCCGCGCCTGGGGACCACGGTGATCCGGGCCGAGAAGCTCACCAAGGGCTTCGAGGAGCGGGTCCTGATGGAGAGCCTCTCCTTCGACCTCCCGCGTAACGGCATCGTCGGTGTGATCGGCCCGAACGGTGTGGGAAAGACCACCCTGTTCCGGATGATCACCGGCAGCGAGACGCCCGACAGCGGCGAGATCGTGATCGGCGACACGGTCAAGATCTCCTACGCCGACCAGAGCAGAGGCGGGATCGACCCCGCCAAGAACGTCTGGGAGGTCGTCTCCGACGGGCTCGACTACATCAAGGTCGGCCAGGTCGAGATGCCGTCCCGCGCCTACATCGCCGCGTTCGGGTTCAAGGGCCCTGACCAGCAGAAGAAGTCGGGCATCCTGTCCGGCGGAGAGCGCAACCGGCTCAACCTGGCGCTCACCCTCAAGCAGGGCGGCAACGTGCTGCTGCTCGACGAGCCCACCAACGACCTCGACACCGAGACGCTCTCCAGCCTGGAGAACGCGTTGCTGGAATTCCCCGGTTGCGCGGTCATCACCTCGCACGACCGGTGGTTCCTCGACCGCATCGCGACCCACATCCTCGCCTGGGAAGAGGGTTCGAACTGGTTCTGGTTCGAGGGCAACTTCGCCGACTACGAGAAGAACAAGATCGAGCGCCTGGGTGCCGACGCGGCCAGGCCGCACCGGGTCACCTACCGCAAGCTCACCCGCGACTGATCCCCTTCCCCGGAGGCCGGTCTGCAGACCGGCCGGTCTCCGGGAAGGGGTGTCGCACCTGGCGCGGGCCCGCCCGCGACGGATGCGGTGTCGCCGTGCCGACGGGCTTCCGACGTACCGCCGTAAGCCGGCGCGTCGGGGCCCGCTACGGTTTTGGGTGTGTTTGGACAGAGCATCGTGGACGGCGTCGGCCGTGGCCACCGGCATGTGTTCCCCAGGGCCGTGAGGTTCGCCGACATCGACTCGCTGGGACACGTCAACAACGTACGGTTTCTCGACTACCTGGAGGACGCGCGGCTCGCGCTGTTCCATGTCGATCCCCGGCGTGAGGGCCGCGAGCCCTTCAATGGGCTCGTGATCGCCAGACACGAGGTCGACTATGTGCGGCCCCTTACCTTCCGCCCCGATCCGGTCCGGGTGGAGTCATGGGTGACGGAGATCCGGCCGGTGCGGTTCACCCTCGTGTACGAGATCCTCGACGACGAGGAGATCTTCGTCAGGGCCCGCTCGGTGATCGTGGCCTACGACGTGGAGAAGGCCTCCCCCCGACGGCTGAACCAGGACGAGCTCGCCTACCTGGACAGGTTCGTCACGGGCTGAGGGCGCCTGCCACCGGACGTCCGCCGGTGGCAGGCGGTCTGTCAGGCCTCAGGAGTGTGCAGCCAGGCCGCGGTGTCCGGCAGGAGAAGGTGACCTTCCACCGGGGCGCTGCCGATCAGGACACGGTCGTGCGGAGGCAGTTGCACCGGCTCGGAACCGCAGTTGATGACGCAGGTGAGCGGACCCCGGCTGAAGATGAGGGCGTCCTCGGGGGAGTCCAGCCAGGTGATCTCGTCCGGCAGCGTGCCGCGCAGCTCGCGGCGGGCGCGCAGGGCCTCCTGATAGAAGTGGAGCGTCGAGCCCGGGTCGTTCGACTGGCGCTCGGCGGAGAGTGCGGCCCACTCGACCGGCTGTGGCAGCCAGGGCCGTGTTCCGTCGGGGGAGAAGCCGTAGGGCTCGGCCGCACCGGACCAGGGGATGGGGACCCGGCAGCCGTCGCGGCCGGCCAGCTCGCCCTTGGAGCGGGCGAAGATCGGGTCCTGGCGGGCCTCCGGGGGAAGATCCTTCACCTCGGGGAGGCCGAGTTCCTCCCCCTGGTAGAGATATGCCGATCCCGGCAGGGCGAGCATCGCGAGCAGGGCCGCGCGGGCACGGGCGAGGCCCGTCGTGGAGTTGGTGAGGCCGTCGCCGTACCGGGTCACGTGGCGGATCACGTCGTGGTTCGAAAGGACCCAGGTGGGGGCGGTCACCGCGGCGAGCGTGTCATCGATGATCTTCTTGAACGCCGGTCCTGACCAGGGCGCTTCCAGCCAGGCGAAGTTGAAGCTCTGGTGCAGCTCGTCGGGGCGGACGTACAGGGCGAGATCCTCGGCGGAGTCGGTCCAGACCTCGCCGATCGCCATCCGCTCGCCCTCGTAGGAGTCGAGGACCTTGCGCCAGTCGCGGTAGACCTCGTGCACCTCGGGCCGCCCCCAGATCGGCGACTCGGCCTTGAACGCCTGGTCCTCCGGCGGGGTGTCCGGCAGCCCTTCGGCCTTGTACAGGCCCATCGCGACGTCGATCCTGAATCCGTCCACCCCGCGGTCGAGCCAGAACCGCAGCACGTCGAGGAACTCGGAGTGGACCTCGGGATTGCGCCAGTTGAAGTCAGGCTGTTCGGGGGCGAAGAGGTGGAGATACCACTGTCCGTCGGGAGACTTGCTCCAGGCGGGGCCGCTGAAGGTCGACTGCCAGTTGTTGGGAGGGGACTCCCCGCCGTCCTGGAAGATGTAGCGGTCGCGCCCCTCGCCTCGCAGGGCGGCCTGGAACCACTCGTGGGCGGAGGAGCTGTGGTTCGGGACGATGTCGACGATCACCCGCAGCCCGAGCCGGTGCGCCTCGGAGACGAGTTCGTCGAAGTCGGAGAGCGTGCCGAAGAGCGGGTCGACGTCGCGGTAGTCGGCCACGTCGTAACCGCCGTCGGCCATCGGGGAGCGGTAGAAGGGGGTCAACCAGATCGCGTCCACGCCGAGCTCGGCGAGATACGGCAGGCGCTGCCGGATGCCGGGCAGATCGCCGACGCCGTCTCCGGAGGCGTCGGCGAAGCTGCGAACGTAGATCTCGTAGACGACGGCATCACGCCACCAGGGGGTTTCCATGTGCATGGGTTGCCCCAGGCCGGTGGGGTTTATGCGTGGCAGACCCCGACCTTACGGTGGTTTATACGTCGGGGGTGTTTACCATGCTGTGCGCCGCGTACACGAGATAGTCCCAGAGGCGTTTCTCCAGCTCGTCGGGGAGCTGGAGGGAGACCACCGCGTCGTGCATGTGGCGGAGCCAGGCGTCGCGCTCGGCCGAGCGGATGACGAACGGGTTGTGCCGCATCCGCAGCCGGGGGTGGCCCCGCTGCATGCCGTACGTGTTGGGACCGCCCCAGTATTGGATGAGGAAGAGCCTGAGCCGCTCCTCGGCGCCTTCGAGGTCTTCCTCGGGATACAGCGGCAGGAGGATCGGGTCGGTGACCACTCCCTGGTAGAAGCGGTGCACCAGACGCCTGAAGGCCTCCTCGCCGCCAACGGCGTCGTAGAAGGACTGGGATTCCTCGGGGGTAGCGGACACGTCATCCAGCCTAATTGACGTCAGGAGGCGATCGTGATGCCGGCGCGGTCGAGGGCGAACTTGATCCGCAGGCGGAGCTCGCGGGCGACCTCGCCCTGCCGGGAGGGGAGGGTCTTGGCGCTGACCCGGAAGATGACCGCGGTGTCGGAGATCTGCTCGATGCCCCAGACCTGGGGCTCCTCGACGATGACGCTGTCGCGGAAGGCGGGCTCGTTCCACATCTCGTCGACGACCTCCTTGAGCAGGTCGCGGACCACGGGGATCTCCGAGGCGTACGCCACCGGCACGTCGACCGTGGCGCGGGCCCAGCCCTGGGACTCGTTGCCGACGCGGGTGATCGTGCCGTTGCGGATGTACCAGACGCGGCCGTCGCTGTCGCGCAGGCGGGTGATGCGCAGGGTGACCGCCTCGACGGTGCCGACCGCGGTGCCCGTGTCGATCACGTCACCCACGCCGTACTGGTCCTCCAGGAGCATGAACATGCCGGCGATGAAGTCCTTGACGAGCTCCTGGGCGCCGAAGCCGATCGCGACGCCCAGGATGCCGACGCTGGTCAGCAGGGGGGCGATGGGGATGGAGAGGCGGTCGAGAACGGTGAGCGCGGCGGTGCCCAGGATGATGATCGAGGCGACGTGCCTGAGCACCGAGCCGATGGTCTCGGCCCGCTGCCTGCGCCGTTCGGCCACGATCGCGTCGAGGCCCTCGGGGGCGACCGTCTCCCTGCCGCGCAGCCGTCCCGCCAGGGAGGTGCGCTCGGCGGACGCCCGGCGCACGATCCGGCCGATCAGCCGGTGCGACAGGTTGCGCAGGATGAGCGCGATGGCCACGACCAGGACGATGGCCACCAGCCACGCGATCACGGGGGCCACCCAGTCGACGGACGCGGGGATGAGCATCTTCACAAAGTCGCAGATTACTCCCCCACCGTCTCCGCACCCTTTTGTAAATCCCGCACTCACGTCGAGGAGGTCCTCGACGACGGCTTCCGGACCCGAGGTCGGGGTGACGCTGGGTGTCGGGGTGAAGCTGGGAGTGGGGGTGAAGCTGGGGGTGGGAGTAGGAACGGGCGTGGGGGACAGCAGGAACACGGAGTGGATCCCTTTCGGATCGGATCGACAGGCTGACCGAGTGAGTCATGCAACCCACCCATCTTGCCGATCGAACCGGTCTCCGTCACATCACGCCGGGGAAGACGGGGACATCCTGGTCTGGAGCCGCGGAGGCGGACCAGGATGCCCCTGGTGACGGGGTGACCCGGCACGGGGCACGCACCCGGAAGCGTGTCCCGTGCCGTTCCCGAAAGGGATCCCTCCGGTCACCGTCCGGACGAGAGACCGGACGGCAGCCTGTGCTTTGCAGCGGTTCGTGGGCTTCGGCTCACGGGGAGCCTCCGCGTTTTTCGTGGAAGTTCTCGTGGAACGGCGGCCCGCGGGTGCGGGCCTGACGATTCGGAGCCGGCGGGGTGTCCAGCGTCCGAAGACGCTCCGCACCGGATCACCCCGCCGGCTCCGTCGGGCCGCGGTAGGCGCGGCACACCGGGCGGATGAACGCCCGTTGTGCCGCTCACCTCACTCTCCTACCGCGGCTAGCACGCGTGCGACCTTGGTCGCGGCACCGGCGGGGTCCTCCACCGTGTGCATTCGTTCGCCCCAGGACCACCAGTAGTACCAGTCCCGATGGCTGGGGGTGGCCTGCGCCCTGCAGGTGACGTTCTCCGCCAGGCTGGTCGCCTTCGGATTGATCACACGCACGAACGCACGGCCCGAGTGGGTCCGCACCACGCGGGCGTGCAGCCCGCGACAGTCAAGCTCCGTCACCAGCCGCTCAAGGTGCTGGAAATCGTCTTCACCCACCTCGTCCCTCCTCGTGCTCTCGGATGGCCGGCACCGAATCGTGTTCGTCCGATCACGCTTCCGGTGCTGCCCGCCAAAGATGACTCACAGCGGCCCTACGGGTCAATTCAGGGAAAACCCTGTTCAGGGTGGGCGATGTGCCAAGTGGGTTGAAAGAAACAGTCCTTCGGAGGACGATTCTTAGCCAGCGGCTTTATTAGCGTGTTCCGGATGAGTCAAACGTGGTCCATCATTCTCGGTAGGCGCAGTGCGACCGGAAGATCACACTGCGTCAAGGGAGATGGGGATCCGGTCGGGACCAGTGTGCCAGCCAGCCCAGCTGGTCACGAGAGAGGGGCCGGTATGTCCGGCAGGCAGCACAGGGAGACAGAGTTGGCGAGGCAGGTCCGGGCCCGTGGCCTGGCGGCCGGGAAGTCCTCGGCGCAGATAGCCGAGGAAATATATGAAAAGTGTAGTTCGCAATTCGGGACCACTCGGATAAAAGGTCACCGCCTCGCGCACGGCGTCGCTCTCGCGGACGTCATCGAACAGATACGGGCGCTGTTCGAACGCGACGGTAAGGCGGCTCCCGGCATCGGTGAGACGCTCCTGTCCGCGTACGAGAGCGGGTTGAAGCGACCCGGTCCCGAATACCTGCACTACCTGTGCTCCGCCTACCGGGTCGAGCCCCCCTCCCTCGGGTACGACGGCCCGTGCATCTGTGGCCACGGCCACAAGATGCCCGGTGTCGTGCGAGGTGATCTCCAGGATGGAAGACCCGACACTTCCCCTGGTCCGCGTGAGCTGCTGATCCAGCCGATCGGCGCCGACCCTCCCGCGGACGGGGGTGAGGAGGACGAGAACGTGCTACGGAGGACGCTCTTACAGCTTCTGGCCGGCAGCGGTATCGCGCTGGACGGGCAGGTGCTCGGATCGGTGGAAAGCATGCGTCGGCGGATGGACGACACGCTGGTTTCGGCCACCGTCTCGCCCGCGATGCTCGATCAGTGGGAGGAATCCACCATCGGCTTCGGCCGCCAGTACATGAACACCCCCCCGCTCAGGCTGCTGTGCGACGTGATGCTCGAATTCGCCGCGGTGCGCAAGGCGATGGAGCGGCACCAGCCGGTCGACCTGCAAGAACGGCTGTGCCGCATGGCGGCGAAACTCGCCGGTCTGAGCGGCATGATCATGATCAATCTTGGCGACCACCGGCTCGCGCGGTCCTTCTTCAGGACCGGCAGGACCGCGGCGGACGAGACCGGCGACCGGGCGCTGAGGGCGTGGGTCACGGCGAGGGAGGCTCTGGTCCCCCTCTACTACGGCGACCCGCGCGAGGCCCTCAACCTCGCCAAGAAGAGCAGGGACCTGGCCGGGCAGACGCCCTGTGCGGCCCAGGTCATGGCCCCGGTGGTCGAGGCCCGCGCGCTGGCGATGATGTCGGGCTCGGGCAAGAAGGACGTGGTCGACCAGGCGAAGCGGGCGCTGTCGAGGGCGAGGGCCGCCTTCTCCCAGATGTCCGCCACGGAGCAGGACGACTCGACCTTCGGCTACACCGAGCGCCAGCTCTACTTCCACCAGGGAGACGCGCTCGTCAAGCTCGGGCAGGCGATGGAGGCCGATCTCATCCTGGAGCAGGCGCTCACCAAGTACGGCCCGACCGACTGGCTCGACCCGACCTTCATCAAGTTCGACCGGGCCCAGTGCAAGATCCTTGAGGGTGACGTGGACGAGGCGCTGGAGATCGCCCACCGTACGGTCCTGAGCCTCGACGAGAGTTGCCGGCCCGACATCCTCATGCAACGCGCCCACGAGGTGGGCAAGCAGGTCGAGGTGAAGGTCCCCGGCCATCCCAAGCTCAAGACCTACATGGAGTCGCTGCGCAGCCGCGGCACGTCGACGGAGGATCCGGTGACCGACAGGAGTGGCACTTGAAGCCGAGGCTTCGGCGTTATCGCTGGTCCGACCTGGAGTCCGTATGGGCGCTTCACCAGATCTGCCTCGCGCAGGTCGGTCTCGCGCCGGGGGACGGCGTCTACTACGAGGACGACTTCCCGAGGATCCACGAGATCTATCTCGCCGACCGGGGTGAGTTCCTCGTGGGCGAGACGCCCGAGGGGCGCGTCATCACGATGGGCGGTCTGCGTCGTGTCGACGACCAGACCGCCGAGATGTGCCGCATGCGGGTCCATCCGGAGTTCCAGCGTCGCGGATTCGGCGCCCAGATGGTGCTCGCGCTGGAGACGCGAGCCACCGAACTCGGTTATGTGCGTCTTCGCGGTGACACCACCATGAATCAACTCGCGGCGATGGAGCTCTATCGCAAGTTCGGCTGGCGCGAGGTCCGCCGGGAAGAACGAGGGGGGTGTGTGGTGATTTACGGAGAAAAAGACCTAATAGCCGCTATGTCCTCTTTAACTAAGTGATCTATATTTAGGGATATCTTTCGGTTTGGTATTGCCTATTTCGGAAATATCCGAATAATTATTTTCGTACCTACCACCATTCCCTGGTGAGTGCGATGAAAAAGATCATTGTCCACAAAGCCGGCGTGTCGCGACTGGGTGGCGCTGCCGGCACCATCCACAAGGGATGAGATTCTTCCCCACCGAGAGAATCATCCTCCAACGGTCGCGGCCCCCGGTCCGAGAGATCGAGGGCCGCGCGGGCTTTTCTTGTCCGGCTGTTCGTTCCCTTTTCCGGCTGATGACCGGTTCACCCCAGCAGTGTGAGGCGGGAGACGACCTCTGGCAGGTCAGGGGGCTCCAGGGAGCCGGGGAGATCGACCATCTCCGCCGGTGAGAACCAGTCGCAGCCGAGGTAGGTGATGTGCTCCTCGGCGGTGAACGCCCCGGCGCTCACCTCGGGAGTGCCCTCGAACCTCGCCAGATAGAACCGCTCCGTCTTGGCGTAGTCGACCCCGATCCAGCGGAACTCCCTGCGTACCGGCACCCACAGGTTCAGCACCGCCTCGCCCGGCAGCCCCGTCTCCTCGGTGAGTTCGCGCCGCGCGGCCTGCAGAGGGGTCTCGCCCGGGTCGATCCCGCCGCCCGGCGGTTCCCAGAGGGTCTGGCCGCCGACGGGGTCGCGCCAGTGCATGAGAAGCACCCGGCCTGCCCCGTCCACACAGATCACCCGGGTCGCGGGCCTGCCGCTCGGCTGAGGGGTGTCCGCGATGTCCGTGGTATCCGGGGTGTCCGCGAGGTCTGGGGTCTCCATAGGGTGGGGGTCCATAGGGTGGGGACGATAGCACCCCGTTCGCCCAGCGGATCAGCGCCTCGGACGGTTCCGGATGGCTTTCTTGACTCCGGGCGATGTCGGCCGACCCCGGGTGCTCCGACGACCAGAGCGAGATCGCGTGGTTGTGGTGGTTCCGGGGGTCTGTGGTGGCCTTGGGGTCTCGTGGCCCGCCACGTGCCGGACGGCCGGATGCGGCGGTGGGATTCGCTGTACCCTGCCCAGGTCAGGTGGAAGCACCGTACGATCCGACCTCTCAAGCTCAAAGGTGAAGGCATGAGTTCCAGGGCCGAGTTTGTGTTGACGCTGTCCTGCCCGGACCGTCCGGGAGTGGTGGCCGCGGTCTCCGGCCTCCTCGCCGGGCGGGGATGCAACATCATCGAGAGCCAGCAGTTCGGTGACGCCGTGGCCGAGCGGTTCTTCATGCGGGTGCAGTTCGCCTCTCCGCTGTCCGACGGGGAGCTGCGCGAGGCCTTCGCCGCGCTCGCCCCCGAGTTCGGCATGGATTTCAAGCTGCGCGACGTCTCCGTCAAGCCGCGCGTGCTGGTGATGGTGAGCAAGTTCGGCCACTGCCTGAACGATCTTCTGTACCGGACGCGCTCGGGCCTGCTCGACATCGAGATCGTCGCGGTCGTCTCCAACCACCCGGACCTGCGGCCGCTGACCCAGTCGTACGGCATCGACTACCACCACCTGCCGGTCACCCCCGAGACCAAGCCCAGGCAGGAGGCGGAGGTCCTCACCCTGGTCGACCACTACCGGGCCGACCTGGTGGTGCTCGCCCGCTACATGCAGGTGCTGTCGGAAGACCTCTGCGTCAAGCTCGCGGGCAATGTGATCAACATTCACCACTCGTTCCTGCCGTCGTTCAAGGGCGCCAAGCCCTACCACCAGGCGCACTCCCGCGGCGTGAAGCTGATCGGCGCGACCGCGCACTACGTGACCGCCGACCTTGACGAGGGCCCGATCATCGAGCAGGAGGTCGCCCGGGTCAACCACACCCACTCCGCGGACGACCTCGCCGCCATCGGCCGTGACGTCGAGTGCCAGGCCCTGGCGCGGGCCGTCCGCTGGCACACCCAGCAGCGTGTCCTGCTCGACGGTCACAAGACGATCGTCTTTCCCCGCTAGCCAACCGCTCCCGGTCAGCAGATTCTCGGTAGCGGGTCGCCGACCAGCAGGTCGACGATGCGGGTGCCGCCGAAGGCGGTCCTGAGCAGGACCAGCCCCGGCGGATCGTCGGCGATCCGCCCGATGATCGCCGCGTCGGAGCCGAGCGGGTGGGAACGAAGGGCGGCCAGGGCCGTCTCCGCGGAATCCCCGGCCACCACCGCGACCATCCGGCCCTCGCAGGCGACGTAGAGCGGGTCGATCCCCAGCAGTTCGCACGCCCCCCGTACGGCGGGGCGGACCGGCACCGCGTCCTCGTCGAGGACGACGGCGACCCGCGAGGACTCCGCTATCTCGTTGACGATCGTCGCGACCCCGCCCCTGGTCGCGTCGCGCAGGCAGCGCACCGCGCCGCCCCCGTCGCTGTCGCAGGCGTCCAGCAGCAGGTCGACGAGGGCGTTGAGCGGAGCGGTGTCGGAACACAGGTCGGCCTCGATGTCGAGTTCTCCCCGGGCGAGCATGATGGTGATCCCGTGCTCGCCGATCGGCCCGGACACGATGACCGCGTCTCCCGGCCGCGCGGAGGCGGCACTCAGCCGGACGGGCCGCTCAAGCGTCCCGATGCCGGAGGTGGTGATGTAGCAGCCGTCCGCCTTGCCCCTCTCCACGACCTTGGTGTCACCGGTGACGATCCACACGCCCGCCGCCCGCGCCGCCTCGGCCATCGAGGCGGTGACGCGCCGCAGGTCGGCCACCGGAAATCCCTCTTCCAGGATGAATCCGGCCGACAGGTAGCGGGGGCGGGCACCGCACATGGCCAGGTCGTTGACGGTGCCGTTGACCGCGAGGTCGCCGATGTCGCCGCCGGGGAAGAACAGCGGCGTGACCACGAACGCGTCGGTGGTGAGGGCGAGCCCGTCGGTGACCGCGCCGTCCTCCAGGGTCTCCAGCATCGGGTTGCGGAACGACTCCAGGAACACCGCCTCGATCAGGGTCCTGGTGGCCTTGCCGCCCGCGCCGTGCGCCAGGGTGACGCGGTCCTCCCGGACGCGCGCCCCGCGTCGCCGTACCCGCTCGATCCGGTCCAGCACCCGCTGCTCCCGGACGCGCGCCTCCTCCCTCGGGTCACTCAGGTCCGGTACGTGTCCGCGGACGCGCGTCTCCTTCTTCGGGTCCTTCAGGTCCGGTACGTGTTCGCGGCCGGGTGTCTCCTCCCGCAGACCCGGCGCCTGCAACCCGTCGAGTGATCCCGGGGGATCCATCTCCCGTACGGTGTGCTCCTCGGCCCGTCCGGTGCCGCCTTTTCCGTCGTTCACGTCCGGGTCGCCTCCCTGACGCGCTCGCGCGAGAACCGGCCGAAGTTGTAGTACGCCGCGCAGGCGCCCTCGGACGACACCATGCACGTGCCGATCGGCGTCTCCGGAGTGCACGCGGTGCCGAAGACCTTGCACTCCCAGGGCTTGAGCACTCCCTTGAGCACCTCGCCGCACTGGCACGCCTTCGGATCGGCCACCCTCCCGCCCGGAATCCGGAAGATCCGCTCGGCGTCGAAGGCGGCGTACCGCTCGGTGACCCTGAGCGCCGACTGCGAGATGAAGCCGAGCCCGCGCCATTCGAAGTACGGCCGCAGCTCCATCACCTGGCCGATGACGCGCAGGGCCTTGAGGTTGCCCTCCCACGGGACCACCCGGGAGTACTGGTTCTCCACCTCAAAGCGGCCTTCCGACAGTTGCAGAAGGATGCGGTAGACCGTGTGCAGTACGTCCAACGGCTCGAAACCGGCGACCACCATGGGCTTTCCGTAGGCACGCGCGACGAACTCGTACGGCCGGCAGCCGATCACGGTCGAGACGTGGCCCGGCCCGATGAACCCGTCAAGGCGCAGGTCGGGAGAGTCCAGGATCGCCTTGATGGCGGGGATGATCGTCACGTGGTTGCAGAAGATCGAGAAGTTCTCGATCCCCTCGGCCTCGGCACGCAGGACCGTCATCGCCGTCGAGGGCGCGGTGGTCTCGAACCCGATGGCCATGAAGACCACGCGCCGTTCCGGGTTCTGCCGGGCGATCTTCAGGGCGTCCAGCGGGGAGTACACCATCCGGATGTCGGCCCCCCGCGCCTTGGCGTCGAGGAACGAGCCGTTCCCGCCCGGCACCCGCATCATGTCGCCGAACGACGTCATGATCACGTCCGGCTGTCCGGCGATGTGGACGGCGTCGTCCACCCTTCCCATCGGGATGACGCAGACCGGGCAGCCGGGACCGTGCACCAGGGTGACGGCCTCGGGCAGGTAGTCCTCCAGGCCGTGCTTGTAGATCGTGTGGGTGTGCCCGCCGCACACCTCCATGAACTTGTAGTCGCGGCCGGGCTCGCACAGCGCGGCGATCCGCGCGGCGAGCATCCGGGCCTTCTCGGCGTCGCGGTACTCGTCGACGAAACGCATCAGCCCTCACCCCTCTTCGATCGTGGATTCTCGGAGGGCCGCGATCTCGTCCTCGTACGCCTGGCCGATGCTTTCGAGGAAGTCGAGCGCGGCCCTCGCCTCCACCTCGTCGATCTTCGACAGCGCGAACCCGACGTGGATGAGGATCCAGTCGCCGGGCGCGACGCACTCGTCCTCAAGCAGGCCGATGTTGATCGCGCGCTTGACGCCGCAGACGTCGACCATGGCCAGATCAGGACGATCCGACAGGATTTCCACGATCTCGCCGGGAATTCCCAGGCACATGAGAGACCTCCGCCAGCTGGATGGACTCGAGAACGAGGTCTTCGCCGCCCTCGGTGTCGATATCGGTGTCGCCGCACCCCGCGCAGAGGGCGAAGGGCTCGACGGAGGTGGACGTGCTCCCGCAGGAACGGCAGGTCATCCTCACCGGGACGATGACCAGTTCCACATGGGCGCCCTCGGCCACGGAACCCTCGGAGATCGAGGAGAACGCCAGGTTGACGGCCGGTTCCGTGAGGCGGAGCAGGGCGCCCGCGCGGACTCGCGCCCGTCGCACCCGCCTGCCGTCCGCCCGGTTCTCCACCGCCGTGAGGATCGCCTCGGCGATCCCGAATTCATGCATCGTCATCCCTTCTCATTGCATCGGTAGGTTTTTCCGTTCCGGCGGGCCGTGACCTCGATGTGTTCCGCCCGCCGCCCGAATGGCGCGGACGGTCGTACGGGACGGCCCGTCCCGCGTCCACGGCTCTCCGGAGTGCGCGGGCCCGCTACATGTTCCGCATCCGCAGGTAGCGCTTGATGTCGGGGAGCGACTGATAGACCAGTATGGCCACCCCCACCAGCACCGCTCCGGCCAGCAGGCGTTTCAGCATGTCCGTTCCTCCTCGTGAACCGCGGTGGCGAGCGCCATCGCGATCTGTTGCCCCGCGAGCTCGACGACCAGGTCCGCCGCCCTGGCGACGGCGTCCGCGACCGGAGGGCTGAGCCGCATGCCAGGCGAGGTGTCGGCGGGCTGGCAGCCGACGAGCAGGACGCGACCGGCCTCGCCGCCGAGCACGCCCACCAGCGAGAGCACGGTCTCCGGCGTCATCGAGTGCGCGTCGGCGAAGGATCGCGGTACGTCGCCCGCCGACGGTTCGAGGACGTACAGGGTGCCGGGCGGCCCGTCGCGGGAGACCGCGTCGACCAGGATCGTGACGTCGTATCCGCCGCCGGTCAGCTCGTACGCCAGGTGGACGCCTCGGATGCCGAAGTCCCTGACCTCGACCTCATCGGGCAGGTCGGTGCGGGCCAGGTGTCCGGCCACCGCCACCCCGAAGCCGTCGTCGCCGAGGAAGACGTTTCCCACACCGGCCACCAGGATCCTCACGCGCCCACCTCTCCCACAGGTGAGTCGTCCGTGAGCGGCTCGACCTCGTCGGGGGCGAAGTAGAGGAAGCGGCCGTGCGATCGGTGCAGGTCAGCGCCCGGATCCTCCTCCAGGGTGACGGCCAGGTGGTGGGCGCCGTCGAGATCGAGGAGCACGGCCTCGACGTGCGCGGTCCTGCCGGCGAGGAACATGTCGTGGGCGTCGGCGCGTCGCCGGCCGGGAACCAGCCTGACCCTGCTGCCCCTGGAGACGGCCACCCCGGAAATCGTCACGCTGTCGGCCTCCGGGGAGACCGCAGCCTCAGCCCACTGGGGGGCGGACCTCTCCCCCAGGGCCCAGGACGACTCCTCACTCGCCGGAGACATCGGTGAGGACGTGCACGAGGACATCTCCGGAGACGTCCGAGAGCGCGGGTCGGTGTTCTCCTCCACCGAACGGATCGCGCCGTGGAGTCGTTCCAGCAGCTCCGGTGGCATGTTGCCGACCATGTCGATGAGCTCGGCCACCCGGGGGTCGGTCTCCCGGGCCTCCCGAGCCTCCGAGTCGGTGAGGGTGAGGGTGCGCAGGTGGAGCATCTCGTCGATCTCCGTGGAGTCGAACAGCGGCCCGGGGCTCTCCGGCGCGATGTCCGGGTGGTCGTAGAGGATGATCGGAGAGGACAGCACCACGTCCCGATGGCCCGGCTCGCCCACGAGTACCGGCCAGGTGTGCTCGTTGCGGCAGGTCTCCACGGCGGGCCGGGCCCAGTTCGGCGGGTCGAGCAGGGAGACGAAGGCTCCGGCGGTCACCGCGATGAGCAGGTGCGCCGAGATCAGCGAGTGCCGCAGCGCCTGCTCGCGCGGCGCGCCCAGCGGTTTCCAGGGGTCGGTGTTCTCCACCCGGACGCGCAGCTTGACCAGGTCGTAGGGGCCCGGTACCAACTCGGCGGAGACCCTGAGCGCCGCGTTCAGCGGCAGGTGCTCGGAGACGAGGCGCCCTATCACCTCTCCGGACGGCGCCACGATCGGCTCGACCACGCGGTCTCCGGGAATCCGTACCTCGATGACCCGCTCTGGGGCGTCGAGCAGACCGGCGATGGGGAGTGTCACCTCCGTCTCCCGCTCGGTCGCCTCGTCGAAGGCGAGGTAGGTCCGGTGGCCGTTCCGCAACTGCTGGACCGGCCAGTAGCCGTCGTCCTCGGCGCGCTCGACGCCGCGTGTCCTCAGGTGCAGGAAGCGCAGGTTCAGGTGCGCGACGGCGTACGCGGCCCCTTCGAGGAGGCATTCGGTCACGTTGTACGGATACTCGGCGGTCGCGGTGAACCCCGGAGGGACGAGCACCCCGAACTGCCAGCGCACCTGGTTCTTGGGCGCCGAGGCGCGATAGGGGTAGAGAAGGTAGCCCTCGTACAGCACCGCGTCCGCCACCCGCCGCGCGATGTCCATCGGAACGCTCATCGCCGCGTCTCCTTGAGCAGTAGTTCCAGGGTCTCGTCCCAGGTCGCCAGGGCGCGCCCGGACTTGAACCTGCTGAGTTCCCGTAGCGTGCCGCGACGCAACCGCAGCCACCCCGAGTCCGGGAAGTAGCGGTCCATCAGCTCCCGCCACACCGCCACCGGCAACCGGCAGCGGGCCTCGCGATGCCACGGCACCTGGCTCACCGAGAAGCCGTCTCGTGCCCTGGCGAACACCGTGCCGTGGAAGAGCATGAGCATCGGGATCTCGCCGTCCTCCAGGGCGGCGAAATACCGGCCCGCCGACACCTCAAGGTCGTAGCCGCACGGCACCGGCACGTCGATCTCGGTGCTCCCGGTGAACGCCGGGACCATGACGGAGACGTCGGCGAACCGCAGGGGCTTCAGCGTGTCGCCCCAGCGCGCCGGGTCACCGAACAGGTCGCCGAGCAGCTCCGCCTCGCCGGCGCCGTGGCGCCGCAGGTGGGGCTCCACCCGGATCTGGCAGCCCAGCGCGACGGTGTGCACCCCCGAGGGAGCGGGGGCGGTGACGCGCAACCGGAAGACGAGCGTCGGGAAGGCCGCGTACGCCTCCGCCCGCACGCCCACGCAGTCGAACGTGAGCTCATCCACCGCCCTCACCACCTCGGAGGGGCGGTACGGTGCGGCCGCGTCCGCGCAGGTCGGCGAAGAAACCGTTGATCGCCTCCCGCGCCTCCTCGCCGCCGTCGAAGCCCTTCCAGTGCATCCGCACCAGGCCGACCAACGCGTAGCAGGTGTCGATCGGCACCAGATGGCAGGCGAAACCGCCGTCGGGACGGCGGTCCACCAGGAGTGCCTCCACGTCGGGCCGGACGTCGGCCATCTCCGGGTTGTTCGCCAGGACGCGCCGCCACGTCTCCAACGGCAGCAGCGACTCGGTGGCTCCGGCCGGGCTCGGATAGAACGCCACGGTCCGGTCCATCGCGGAGTTGTGGAAGAAGAAGGCCGTGCGGACCGGGATCTGCATCTCGTCCCAGTCGGCCGCGCTCAACAGGAAACGCGGGGCGTGGAGGTAGCGTCGCGGGACGGCCCGGTAGCGTGCCCGGCCGTCCGTGTCGCGGGTGAACAGCAGGTAGCAGGCCCGGCAGGCGCACAGCAGCGCTCGGCTCTCGACATTCACGAGGTGGCCGTGCTCCTCGCCCGCGGGGGTCGCGCACAACTCGCACAGCGTCGTCGGTGTCGGTGTCGTCGGCGTTGCTGGTGTGGCCGGTGTCGCGGGTGTCGTCGGCGACCAGGCGGACCGGTCCGTCCGGGGCGGCTCGCGGAACCTGCGCAGCCCGGTGGCCGTCACGACACCGGCTCCGGCTTCGCCGTCTGCGGTGACCCTGGTCCTGGCTCCCGCCCCGGATCAGCGGCCGGTCCCGGCCCTGACCTCGGCGCCGCTCCCGGTCCTCGCGCTGCTCCTGGCCCTAGCGTCGCTCCTGGCCCTAGCGTCGCTCCTGGCCCTAGCGTCGCTCCTGGTCCTCGCGCCGCTCCCGGGGCCGGCGCGGAGTCCGGAGCCCGCTCCGGAACCGGGCACGGGCCGGGCGCGCGGCGCTGGATCTGCAGCAGCCCCTGCCGCCCGTCGCTCACCCCCTCGACCTCCACCCCCGACACCTCGGGCGCCGCCTGGGCGATTGCTCGTTCGATGGCGTCGGTCACGGTGAGCAGCGAGGACGGGCAGCCGCGACAGGCGCCCTCCAGACGGAGCCGCACGATCCCGTCCTCGCCCACGCCGAGCAGTTCCACACCACCCTCGTGCGACCCCAGGTGGGGCCGTACGCGCTCCAGCGCGTCGCGGACGCGTTCGGCCGTGCTCAGCGGGTGCAGGTCGTGCAGCACCAGCAGCCCGGACACGAGCGGGTCGCCGACCATGCGGCCCAGCACCTCGGCGGCCCCGGTCTCGGTGACGATCTCGACGACGCGTTCCAGACCGGCGCCGTACAGCTCGACGAGGGCACGTACGAGGTCCTCGGCCTTGGCGCGCGTCACGGCGTCGCTCAGCGCGCCGAGGTCGGCGATGAGCGCCTCGACACGATCGCCCGTCGCCTGGACGTCATGGGTTCGCGGCATCGGCTCGGGTCCCCTCTCCTGTGCCGGGAAGCGGTCGGTTCACGAGGCGCCGAAGGCGTGGGGAGTGTGCACCCTGCGCAGCTCCTCGCCGCCGCCGAGGTACATGTGCACCCCGCACGGCAGGCACGGATCGAAGCTCCGCACGGTACGCATGATGTCGATGCCCTTGAAGTCCGCGGGCGGGTTCTCCTCGAAGATCGGAGTGTTCTGCACCGCGTCCTCGTACGGCCCCGGCGTGCCGTGCACGTCGCGGACGCTCGCGTTCCAGGGCGTCGGCGGGTACGGATGGTAGTTGGCGATCTTCCCGTCTCTGATCACCATGTGGTGGGAGAGCACGCCCCGCACGGCCTCGGTGAAACCGCAGCTGATCGCCTCGTCGGGAACCGTGAACGGCTCCCAGGTCTGGGTACGGCCCGCCCGCACCTCGGCCAGGCCCCGCTCGACGAAGTAGAGCGCGCACGCCGCCGCGTAGGCCTGGAAGTAGGTGCGGGCCCGGTTGCGTTCCAGGGCGTTGGACAGCGGCTGCCCCTTGAACTCGGGAATCTTCCACTCGAACGTCTTCTCCGGCCTCAGCGCCGTCCGTGGCAGGTTGATCAGCACGCTGTGGCCGGTCGCTCTGACGTAGCCGATGTCGACCCTGCCGGACAGCGCCGTCGACCAGAGCCTGGCGATGGGCCCGCCGCCGGTGTCGAGCGCGAGCGCGTCCTCCCCGTCGAACCAGCGGGGCGACATGACCCAGCTGTATCTGTCGTCGAAGTCGCGTTTCTGCGGGTGTGGGATGGTGTGCTGGTTCCACGGGTGCCGGATGTCGACCGGGTTGCCCAGCGGGTCGTGGGTGACGAACGGCTCCCGGTCCTGCCAGTCGTCGTAGTAGGAGCTGCCCAGCAGGATCCGGATGCCGAGGTTGATGTCGACCAGGTCGTTGGTGACCAGCCTGCCGTCGACGATCACCCCCGGCGTGACGTACATCTCGCGGCCCCAGTCGCTCATGTTGCGGTAGGTGAAGTCGCAGTGCTCGGGGTTCTGGAAGCTTCCCCAGCAACCGAGCAGCACCCGCCTGCGGCCGACCTCCTCGTAGCCGGGCAGCGCCTGGTAGAAGAAGTCGAACAGGTCGTCGTGCATGGGTACGACCCGTTTCATGAACTCGACGTAGCGCATCAGCCGGGACAGGTAGTCGGTGAACAGCTGCACCGTCGCGACCGTGCCCACCCCGCCCGGATAGAGCGTCGAGGGGTGTACGTGCCTGCCCTCCATGAGGCAGAACATCTCGCGGGTGAGGCGGCTCACCGCGAGCGCCTCGCGGTAGAACTCGCCCTCCAGCGGGTTCAGCGACCGCATGATGTCGGCGATGGTGCGGTAGCCGTGGTCGCCCGCGTGCGGGGCCTCGGTGCGCTCGGCCATCGCCAGCACCCCGGGATTGGTCTCGCGGACCATCTTCTCGCAGTAGTCGACCCCCACCAGGTTCTCCTGGTAGAGGTTGTGGTCGAACATGTACTCGGCGGCCTCGCCCAGGTTGACGATCCACTCGGCCAGGGCGGGAGGCCGCACCCCGTACGCCATGTTCTGCGCGTAGACCGAGCAGGTGGCGTGGTTGTCGCCGCAGATCCCGCAGATGCGGCTGGTGATGAAGTGGGCGTCGCGCGGATCCTTGCCCTTCATGAAGATGCTGTAGCCACGGAAGATCGACGAGGTGCTGTGACACTCGGCGATCCGCCGGTTCTTGAAGTCGATCTTGCAGTAGATGCCGAGACTCCCGACGATCCTGGTGATGGGATCCCAGGCCATCTCCACGAGGTCGGGGTTCTGCTCCGAGGTCGTCATGTCAGCTCCAGGGCGCCTTGTAGCCGGTCAGCAACTCGCGCCCCTTGCGGCGCCATTTGGGTTCCTTGTCGACGGTTCGCAGGGTGACGCCGCGCAGCGCGCGGACGACGGTCCCGTACGCGCCGCTCACCGTCGAGGAGATGTGCGCGCCGGGCGGTTCGTCCATGAAGGGCATGAACTTGTCGGGGAAACCCGGCATCGTGCAGGCGATACAGATGCCCCCGACGTTCGGGCAGCCGCCGATCCCGTTCATCCAGCCGCGCTTGGGGACGTTGCACCGGACGACCGGCCCCCAGCAGCCGATCTTGACCAGGCACCTCGGGGAGCCGTACTCGGTGGTGAACTGGCCCTGCTCGTAGTAGCCCGCCCGGTCGCACCCCTCGTGGACGGTCTGGGTGAACAGCCACGTCGGGCGCAACGCCTCGTCGAGCGGGATCATCGGTGCCTGCCCGGCGACCTGGTAGAGCAGGTAGAGGAGCGTCTCGGAGAGGTTGTCCGGCTGCACCGGGCAGCCCGGCACGTTGACGATCGGCAGCCCCGCCTTGGACCTCCAGTCCCAGCCCAGATAGTCGGCGACGCCCATGGCCCCGGTCGGGTTCCCCGCCATGGCGTGGATGCCGCCGTACGCCGAGCAGGTTCCCGCGCAGACGATCGCGGTCGCCTTGGGCGCGAGCAGGTCCAGCCACTCGCTGGTCGTGATGGGCTGGCCGGTCTCGGGGTCGTTGCCGAACCCGGACCAGTAGCCCTCCTGCTTGATCGTCTCGTTCGGGATCGAGCCCTCGACGACCAGGACGAACGGGTCCAGCTCACCACGCTTGGCCTTGAAGAACCAGTCGATGAAGGCGTCGGCGCCCTGCGTCGGCCCGGACTCGAAGTCGATGAGCGGCCAGTGCACGGCCACCTTGGGAAGCCCGGGAAGCGCGCCGAGCACGATCTCCTCGATGCTCGGCTGGGTCGCCGCGGTGAGCGAGACCGAGTCGCCGTCGCAGCTCAGCCCGGCGTTGATCCACAGTATGTGGACGACGGGCTCCTCTTGCTCCCGAGCTCTGCCGCTCGCTGTGTCCGTCGGCGCTGCCATGACGCCTCCCACTCCTCGTGATGTCTGCGGAACGTGAAGGGGGAGGGGGCGGGGTTCTCCTCACCCGGGTTGTGCGCCCGGGCTGCCGGGCTCACCCCGGGCTGTGCGCTCGCGGTATCGGCGCCGATCCGAGCGCGTGCCAGGTCAGTTCCCGAAGGACGTGGTAGAGGGTGGTCTGCGTCTCCTGGATCCGGTGCACCGAGGAGGAGGGGACGACGAACAGGTGGTCCAGGACGCCCCGCTCGGACAGTTCGGCCAGCCTGCCGCCCCCGCCTCCGGCCAGCCCGACGGTGAGCATGCCCCGGTGGGCCGCCTCCTCGAACGCCCGGACGACGTTGGCCGACCCGCCGCTCGTGGACAGTCCGACGACGATGTCCCCCGGACGGCCCAGCGCCGCGAGCTGCCTGGCGAAGACCACCTCGAAGCCGACGTCGTTGGAGAGCGCGGTGACCACGGCGACGTCGGCGGTCAGGCAGAGGGCGGGCAGGGCCGGGCCGCGGCAGGGCCGCAGGAAGGCGGTGGCGACCTCCTGGGCGTCGGTGCTGCTCCCGCCGTTGCCGAAGCTGAACAGCCGCCCGCCCGCGACGAACCGCGCGGCCATCTCCTCGGCGCACGCCGCGAGCTCCGCCGCCGACTCCGCGCCCATCCGCTCGCGCAGCCGTACGATCTCGCCGGTCTTCTCCACGGCCGATCGCATCGCCTCCGCCTGCACCTCCGTCGTGCCGAGATCGGCCCGGCCGAGGTGCTCGTCGTGCTCGGGGTGGTCGTAAAGGAAGGGGTACAGCTCGCGCACGCCCTCCGCGGGCGTTTCGTCAAGCGCGCTCATCGCCGTCCTCCTCCTCGGCGCCGTCGTCGCCTTCCTCGGAGATCTCCTCGTCGCTCTTCCTGGCGCTTCCGCGCGCGACGACGGCGATGGCCTCCCTGGCGTGGACGAGGACGGTGTCGCCCACCGCGGGGTCGACCAGCGCCACGCTCACTTCTTCGAGGACCCCGCCCGCGTCGACGATCGCCAGGTCCCCCTCAAGCAGCCTGACCACGCTCATCGGCAGTGCCTGGTCGGAACAGGTGACGCAGACACCGTCGGTGCAGTCCTCGGGCCCGTTCACCGGTCCGCCCCTCGCGCGGGCGGACCGAGCCGGTCGAGGAACACATGAACCAGCTCCCACAGCAGGTGGTAGGTGGTGACGTGGACCTCCTTGACCACGGCCGGCTCGTCGGACGCGGCGACCAGGATGTGGTCGGCCGGAAGGCGACCGGTCGTGGCGCGCCCGCCCGGGGTGTGCTCGCCCGTGATGGGCCCGGTCGGGAAGTGGCCCGTCGCCCCGCGACCCGGAGTGTCGCCCTCACCGCCGCCGGCCAGGGCTCCGGCCAGGGCGATGGTCAGCAGGCCGAGCTCCCCGGCGGCCTCCAGACCTCGCAGAACGCTCGGACATCGGCCGTCGCGGAAGATCCCCAGGGCTGTGTCGGCGGGGTCCGCCCAGTGGCGCACCTGGTGGGCGAAGACCTCGTCGCCGCCCCCGCCTTTCCGGCCGTCCCCGCTCTGTCGGTGGTCTCCGTTCTCCCCGCCTCCGGCCACGCCTTTCCCACGATCTCCGTCGTTCTCGCGGCCCGCGTCGTTCGTCGGGTCGGCCGTCGCGATGTCGCCGCTCAGCGCCACGGCGGGGAGTGCCCTCTTGCCCACGATGACCGGGTGCATGAACTCGACCGCGATGTGCGCGGCGTCCGCGCTCGCGTCGCCGAACACGATCAGCTTGCCGCCGAGACGAAACCTCGAGGCCATGGCGCGAGCGGCGCACGCGACACGTTCCACCTCACCCGTCAGAGCGCGCCCGGCGTGACCCCGTCGCGCGAAGGCGGCGATCACCGTCGACTCCGTAACCGGTATGACCACCGGTGGTGAGAGAGGCGTTGTTCGCGTACTCGGTGTGCCAGGCATGTCGACGCTCCGTATTTCTCACGGTAGTCGCCACATTACGATTGGCCGTTTCAGCCCCGACACCCCCGGCTCGACAACCAACGGCAAAGCTCTGATCATCCACGTAACCTTCCCGTCCAGATCATGCGAGCCCCGGAGGCATTCCCGTGGGGACGGGAAGGATGGCGGGATGGGCGTGGGGCGGGGAACACGGGTCAGGGTCAGGATCAGGATCGAGGGAATCGTGCAGGGGGTGGGATTTCGCCCCCACGTCCACCTACTCGCCCGGCGCCTGAACCTGTCCGGGTGGGTGGGCAACGACGACCGGGGTGTGTTCGTCGAGGTCGAGGGGGAGCCCGGTGACCTCGAGCGCTTCCGGAAGGGCCTGCGGGACCAGGCCCCGCCGCTGGCGGCGATCGACCGTCTGACGGCCACCGAGATACCGGTACGCGGGGACCGGGGGTTTCGCATCGTGGCCAGCCGAGAGGGGAACCACCGGTTCACCCTTGTCCCACCTGATGTCGCGACATGTGATGACTGCCTGTCCGAACTGTTCGACCCCGCCGACCGGCGTCACCGCCACCCCTTCGTCAACTGCACCAACTGCGGGCCGAGGTTCACCATCATCCGGGATGTCCCCTACGACCGAGCCGCCACCACGATGGCCGGGTTCGCCATGTGCGGGGAGTGCGAGAGGGAGTACCTCGACCCGTCGGACCGCCGGTTCCACGCCCAGCCGATCTGCTGCCCGGCCTGCGGCCCGGTCCTCCGCCTCCTGGACGGTGGTCTTCGCGGCGCCTCGCACGCTCGTGATCCGGGCGGCGGTGATTCCGGTGACGGCCCGGATCCCCCTGGTCCGAACGGCGGCTCGCATGTCCACGGACCGGGTACCGGGCATCCCGGTAAGAGGCCGGACGACGGCGTCGATCCGATCGTGGCGGCGGTGCGGGTGCTGCGAGCGGGAGGCGTCCTGGCCGTCAAAGGACTCGGCGGGTATCACCTGGCGGTCGACGCCACCGACGAGGAGGCCACCCGGACCCTGCGCTCCCGTAAGCGCCGCGAGGAGAGGCCGTTCGCGGTCATGGTCCCCGACCTGCGCACCGCGCGGGCGCTGTGCGAGCTGGACGCCGAGGGCGAG
This sequence comes from Streptosporangium sp. NPDC049046, assembly GCF_040649155.1. NCBI lineage: Bacteria > Bacillati > Actinomycetota > Actinomycetes > Streptosporangiales > Streptosporangiaceae > Streptosporangium > Streptosporangium sp. NPDC049046. The sequence continues at coordinate 220,593 of NZ_JBEZEZ010000011.1, forward strand.
CGGCTGCTCACCGGTTCCCGGCGTCCGATCGTGCTGCTGCCTCGCCGCCCAGGAGGCGCGGTGGCCGAAGCGGTCGCGCCGGGCGACCGCCGCCTCGGTCTCATGCTGCCGTACACGCCGGTACACCACCTGCTCGCCGCCGAACTCGCCCGCCCGTACGTTCTCACCAGCGGAAACCTCTCCGACGAGCCCATCGCCTACCGCGACGACGACGCGCTCACCCGGCTCGCCGGGGTCGCGGACGCCTTCCTCACCCACGACCGGCCGATCCACGCCCGCGCCGACGACTCGGTGTTCCTCGCCGTAGGAGGGGGCGCGGTGCCGCTGCGCAGGTCCCGGGGGTACGCCCCGGAGCCCCTGCGGCTCTCACCGCCCGCCCGCCGGGCGGTACTCGCCTGTGGCGCCGAGCTGAAAAGCACGTTCTGCCTCGCGCGGCAGGAGCACGCCTTCGTCTCCCACCACATCGGCGACCTGGAGAACCACGAGACGCTGTGCTCCTTCACCGAGGGGATCGAGCACCTCCGGCGCCTGCTCGGCATCACCCCGGCGCTCGTCGCCCACGACCTGCATCCCGAGTACCTGTCCACGAAGTACGCCCTCGACCTGGAGGTGCCCGGGTCGGTGGACCTGACCGGCGTGCAGCACCACCACGCGCACATCGCCTCCTGCCTGGCCGACAACCGGGAGCGCGGCCCGGTCATCGGGGTGGCCTTCGACGGTCTCGGCTACGGCACCGACGGCACCATCTGGGGCGGTGAGTTCCTGGTGGCCGACCTGGCGGGCTTCACCCGTGCCGGGCGCCTGGCGCCGGTGCCGATGCCCGGTGGCACCGCGGCGATCAGGCAGCCCTGGCGGATGGCGGCCGCGCACCTGCGCGCGGCCTACGGTGACGCGCTCCCCGAGGACCTGCCGGTCAGGGTCCGCCACGGCCCGCGCTGGGACGAGGTGGTCGCGGTGGCCGAGTCCGGGACGAACTCCCCCCTCACCTCCAGCGCCGGACGCCTGTTCGACGCGGTGGCGGCGATCCTCGGGCTCCGCGACACCGCCGGATACGAGGGGCAGGCCGCGATCGCCCTGGAGCAGTGTGCCGACCCCGTGGAGAAGGGCGCCTATTGGGCCAGGATCGTCGACGACGGGCCGCTTCTGACGATCCTGGCCGCGGACCTCGTCCGCGCGGTCGTGGAGGGCACGCGCGCCGGGGCGGTTCCGGCGCTCGTCGCGGCCCGTTTCCACAACGGCCTCGCCGCCGCTGCCGCACGGGTGTGCGCGCGGCTGCGCGAGGACACGGGCATCGGTACGGTCGCCCTGTCGGGTGGGGTCTTCCAGAACCGGCTGCTGCTGGACGGTCTCGTCACCGCCCTCCGGCTACGCGGGCTGCGGGTCCTGACCCACCGAACCGTCCCTCCGAACGACGGCGGCATCAGCTTCGGCCAGGCCGCCGTGGCCGCGGCCCGCGACACCCTCGGCCTTTTTTGAGCGGGCACGCCGCCACCGGGCCCGGACCACCGGGCGCGCCGTCACCGGGCCTGGACAGCCGGGGCACGCTGCTACCGGGCCCGGACCGCCGGGCGCGCGGTCGTGGGGCATGGACCGCCGCGCCGGGATCGTCGTATCAGGGCCGGTACGTGCCGAAGTACCAGATGTTGCCCTCCAGATCCTTGCAGGCGTAATCGCGGGAGCCGTAGTCCTTGTCGGCCAGTTCCATGGTGACCTCCGCCCCGGCCACGACGGCCCTGGCGTGGTGGGCGTCGGGGTCGTCCACGGCGACGTAGACTCCCGGCCCTCCCGGCTCGCCCGGACTCGTCATGATCATTCCGGTGCCGGCGATCAGCTCCCCGTGACCGACGCCCCCGTCGGCGGTTGTGTGGAGCTCGTGGACCTCGAAACCGAACGCCTGGACCAGCCACTCGACGGCCTTGCCCGCGTCGCGGTAACGGACCAGTGGATACACCGTTCGCATGTTCTCTCCTCCCATGTAGTGATCACCACGATGTCACCGGCGGGAGCGTCAGGGCTTGGAAAAATCTGACCTGTGGACCTCCCCCCCAAGGGAGGTCGCGCCCAAGGTTCTTGATCACCCGATGGCGCGAGGGGGAGACGCCAGACCGCGGGGAGTGACGCCCGCCATGGCCCTGAACTCGCGGTTCATGTGAGCCTGGTCGTAGTAGCCGCAGACGGCGGCGGTGTCGGCCGGCGACATGCCGGACCTCAGGCGGCCGGAGGCGTGCTCGAAGCGCAGCACCCTGGCCGCGGCCTTCGGCGCCAGCCCGATCTGGTCGTGGAAGCGGGAGACGAGGTGGCGGTGGCTCCATCCCAGCTCGGCGGCTATCGAGGCCACGGACATGGTGCCCCGGGTGGCGACCAGCCGCTGCCACGCCCAGCCGACACGGCGGTCGGGCAGCGGTGCGTCGCCGATGCGCGTGCTGAGCGCCTCGTCCAGCAGAGCGATCCTGACGGCCCCGTCGGGAGCCTCCGCCAGTCGCTCGACCGTGGCCGTGGCCCACCCCCCGAGAACCTCCTCCAGCGGAACCACCCGGTTGGCCAGCTCCCGCAGGGGCATCCCGAGCAGCCGCCTGGCCCCGAGCGGTGTGAGGTTGACCTGCACCCCCTCGGAGATCCCGGTCGTGGTGGTGTCGACGTAGGTGTCATGCAGGCCACCGGCGAACGAGGCCAGCCGCTGGGCGCCCTCCGGGCCGTCCAGCGTCAGCGGCGCACCGAACCCGAAGATCATGACGACCCCGGCGAACGGCGGCTGCCGCCGGGGCATGGGATCGGCGTAACGCTCGGTGTAGGCCGACAGGTGCGTGACGTAGGGCCGCAGGAAGGCTCCCGGCTCACTCTCGGTGAAGGCCAGGCCCTCGGTCACCGCCGCGTCGTTCACGCCTCGACCATAACCGCCGCCCCCGACAGTCCGGCAGCCCCGATCATGGCCGCCGCCCCGACGGTTCAGCCGCGCCGTCCATACGGCCCCATCCGTGCGGCCCTGACCGCACGGCCCTGACTGTGCGGTCCCCGGCCGTGCGGCCCTGACCGTGCCCCGACCATGGCCACAGCCCTCGACGGTCGGGCCCTCGCGGACGTGGAGAGGGCGCGCCCGGACTCCCGGACGCGCCCTTTTCTGCCGACGGCTCTCAGGCCCGCACCCTCAGGAGGTCAGGCCGGTGTGGTAGGCGAGGAAGCTGAGCTGGTCGGAGGCGAGCTCGACGGTCTTGCTCACCGCGCGGGCCCCGTGACCGGCCTCCGCCTCGTTGCGGAGCAGGATCGGCCGCTCCGAGGCCTGTGCGTGCTGCAGGGCGGCGCACATCTTCCAGGCGTGCAGCGGATGGACCCGGGTGTCGGACTGGAAGACGGTGAACAGCGTCGCCGGGTAGGACACGCCCTCCCGAACGTGGTGATAGGGGGAGTAGGAGTGCAGCCAGGCGAACTCGTCGGGCTTCTCGGCGGAGCCGTACTCGACGTTCCACGTCGCGCCCAGGCCGAACAGCTCGTAGCGGATCATGTCGAGCAGCGGCGCCGAGCAGACCACCGCGGCGTAAAGCTCCGGGCGCTGGGTCAGGGCCGCGCCGACCAGCAGGCCGCCGTTCGAACCACCGGAGATGGCCAGCTGCGAGGACGTGGTCACTCCGGTGTCGATGAGGTGCTCGGCCGCCGCGTGCAGGTCGTCGAACACGTTCTGCTTGTTGGCGAGCATCCCGGCCCTGTGCCACTCCTCGCCCTGCTCGCCGCCGCCGCGCAACTGGGCGATGGCGTACGTGCCCCCCGCCTCGACCCAGCTCAGGACGGACGCCGAGTAGCCGGGGGTCATCGAGATGCCGAAGCCGCCGTAGCCGTACAGGACGGTGGGGCGCGGCCCCTCGACACCGGGAGGGGAGATCACCAGCATGTGGACCTCGCTGCCGTCCGCCGAGAGGTAGGTCACCTGCTCGGTGGTGATGGCGGGCACCTCGATCGCGCCGGGGGAGGACGCCCAGAGCGTCGTCTCACCGGTGCGGGCGTCGTAGCGCTGGATGCTCGGCGGCGTGGTGTTGTCGGTGTAGCCGAACCAGGCCTCGTGGCCACCCTCGGGGCGCTCGCTGATGCCGCCGATGGTGCCGAGACCCGGGGTCGGCACCTCGCCGACGCGCTCGCCGGTGACCAGGTCGTGGACCGAGATCTCGCTGATCGCGTGACGGGTCCAGCCCACGAGCATCACCGGCCGGTCGAGATCGTCGAGGATCGCGAAGTCGGTGAGCACGGCCTCGGGATCCTGCGGGATCAGGTCACGCCAGTTCTCGAACCGGGGATCGGACGGATCGGTCACGCAGACGCGGGCGCGCGGGGCCTCCCGGTCGGTGAAGACGTACAGGCGGCCGTCGCGGCCGAAGTGCAGGGCGCTCTGGGCGTCGACCCCCTCCTGGACGACGACCAGCTCGGGTGAGGAGGGGGAGGACGCCTGGAGGTCGGCCACCCACAGGTCGTTGCGCGGCGCCGTGCCCCTGGAGGCGGAGATCTGCAGCCAGCGGCCGTCGCGGGAGACCGCCACCCCGTAGTAGTTGGTCTTCTCCAGGCCCTCACCGAAGATCAGGACGTCCTTCTCGGTGGAGGTGCCGACCCTGTGCAGGTAGACCCGGCGGTGGAACTGCTCCTCGCCATCGGGTACCTCGGTGGAGGGCAGCCTGCGCACGTAGTAGAAGGCCTCGCCGCCCGGCAGCCACGCCACGGGGGAGTAGCGGCACCGGTCGATCGGCCCCTCGATCCGGTCGCCGTACGCGATGTCCATCAGGTAGAGGCTCGATTCCTCGTCACCGCCCACCGAGACCTGGTAGGCGAGCAGGCGGCCCTCCTTGTCGGGCTGCCAGGAGTCGAGGGTCGTCAGCCCGGTCGGGTCGAGCGCCATCGGATCGAGCAGCGCCCGCTCGGAGCCATCGGGGTCCACGGTGTAGAGGACGGCGTGCTCCTGCCCGGGGGCGCGCCGCATGAAGAACCGCCGCTCCCCGCGCCACGTCGGTGCGCCGATCGACCCGGAGCCGAGCAACTCGGCGATCCGGGTCTTGAAGCCCTCACGTCCGGGAAGGGCGTCCAGCTCGGTCTTCAGCAGTCTCTCCTGCCCCACCAGCCAGTCCTTCGTCGCCGGATCGTCCGGGTCCTCAAGCCACCGGTAGGGGTCGGGAACAGGAACACCGTGGAGCTCGTCGACGAGCTCAAGACGGCTGGCTGGAGGATACGGCTGTCTCGTCATGGCTGGAACCCTACGACCTAAAGGCCGCGAGACGCGGCCATTGCGCGGGCGGCGTATCTGATCTGCGGCAGGAGGAGTTAAGAACTGGTAATGCGGGCATAAAACGTATCAGGTGTCTCTCCAGTCATTTATGGGTGGCGAGAACCAGGTAGCAGCAGCCAAACTTGGTGAAGGACGGTGCCGTGGTGAGCATCCGCTGGGCCGTCCGGCGGAGGTCCTCGTGACGGAAGCGCCCGGGCCCCAGGAGGGGCCGCCAGCCGGGGCACGCAGTGGCGTGCCCCCTCATGTGACACGTCGTGCGGCGGGAGAGGCCCGCTGATGCGCCAGGTCCTGCTCTTGAACGCCACCTACGAACCCCTGACCACCCTCTCCCTGCACCGGGCCGTCGTGCTCGTGCTCAGGGAGAAGGCCGATGTCGTGCACCGTGACGGGCGGGGCGCCGTGTTCCGCTCGGCGAGCCGTACGCTCGACGTCCCCTCGGTGATCAGGCTTCGGAGATATGTCCGGATCCCATATCGGTCACGGATCCCGCTGACCCGGACCGCGCTGATGCGCCGGGACGACTACCGGTGCGCCTACTGCGGTCAGCGGGCCGAGACCATCGACCATGTCATCCCGCGTTCGCGAGGCGGCCCCCACACCTGGGAGAACTGTGTCGCCTCGTGCACGACGTGCAACCACCGCAAGGCCGATCGCATGCTGGAGGAACTGGGGTGGACGCTCAACGTCGCCCCGGTGGTGCCACGTGGCGTCCACTGGCGGTTGATCGGCGCGCACGTCGTCGGCGATCCCCAGTGGGCGCCCTATCTCGCGGAGAGTGCGGCCTGAGGTCCGGCACCCGATGACGAGGCCGCCGCGCCACCCGGTGGAGCGCGGCGGCCCAGTCATGCCCGGTGAGCCGGACCTTATCCGCTGGCACGGAAGATCCCCGATGGGCACAATCACCTCATGACGTGGATCTTCACCTCCGATGTCGAGGCGTATACGGGCGTGGCGGAGCCGTGGCTGCTGCGGGATCCGGTTCGCAACACCCTCCTCCTCACCGTCCTGCGTGCCATACGCAACGGCCTGTGGGGTGACGACCCGCTGCTGGGACGGCTGGAGCGTGACGGCCGGGTCGTGGCCACGGCGATCCAGACGTCGCCCTACGCCCTCATGCTCCCCGCGATGCCCGCCGACACCGTGCCCGAGCTCGCCACCCGCCTGATCGAGACCGAGAGGGCGATCTCCGGTGTGAGCGGTCCGCTCTCACCGGCCGAGACGTTCGCCGCCTCCTGGTGGCGGCCCGAGGCGAGTCGCCGTGCCGAGCGCCTCTACCGGCTCGACGCGCTCGTCCCCCCGAAATCCCACGCGGCAGGGGCCTCCCGGGTCGCCGTCGCGGCCGATCTCCGCCTCCTGGTCCGGTGGAGCGAGGAGTTTCAGGCCGAGGCGAAAGGTGTCGGCGACATCGACCTGACCGCGCTGGTGGCGAGCAGGATCGCGAGACGGGAGCTGGTCGTGTGGGAGGCGGGCGGGAGGCCCGTCGCGTTCGCCGGGGTCTCCGCGCCCATCGGCGGGATGAGCCGGGTCGGCCCGGTCTACACGCCCCCCGAGTCTCGCGGGAAGGGTTACGGCACCGCGGTCTCCCACGCGGCGAGTGCCAAGGTGCGGGCCGAGGGCGCCACGGAGGTGCTGCTCTTCACCGACCTGTCCAACCCCACGTCCAACTCGATCTATCAGGCGATCGGCTATCGGCCGGTGAGCGACTATGTCTCCATCACCTTCACGTGAGCGAGCCCGGCGAGCTGGGTAACCTTGGTGCCATGCCCAGATACGACTTCCGCTGCCGCGCCTGCGGGTCCACCTTCGAGATCTCCCGCCCGATGGCCCGCTCCGACGATCCGGCGCCCTGCCCCGAGGGACATGACGACACCGTCAAGCTGCTCTCCACGGTCGCCGTGACCGGTGGCTCCGCGAGCTCCGCGGGTTCCGCCGCCGCGCCCCGCCCTTCCGGAGGCGGCGGCGGGTGTTGCGGAGGCGGCTGCTGCGGTTAGGAGCCGAGGTCCGCGCGGTGGGGAGCCGGAGCCGTCACGGCGGCAGGGCTCCCGTCGCGGACTGTCACCCGGATCGGCTCGCGCCTCCGGGTGACAGCTCGAATCGAAACGGTCGGTCCGCAGCCGACAGCGTGCGACCGTGGGCTATGCGGCGGCGCGCTTGCCCTGGAAGGGCAGGAACGCCTCGGCCCGGTGCGGGCGGGCCGGCACGAAGGTGGGCTCGGTGGCGATGATCCGGTCGAACCTGAACGCCCGGATCGCGCCGCGCAGGCGGCACATCCCGACGAGATACCAGTGTTCGCGGTGAACCATGCAGGTCACCGGGTCGACGTCGCGGACGGTGACCCGCCCGGAGACGTCCTGGTAGTGGAGACGGATGACGAGGTTTGAGGTGATGGCGTTGGCGATCGTCCGGGCACGGTCGGCGGTCTCGGCGGGCATCGGCTCGGTGAGGGTCGCCAGGGTGGTGGCGACGATGTCGTCGTCGAGCTCCATCTGCTCGAAGGCGTGACGCAGGCCGCTGCGGGCGGCGTTGGCCTGCGGACCCGACCCCAGATGCGCCATCGACAGGGCGAGGGCGGCGATCTCGGCAGTCGTGAGCGGGGCGGTGAGCTTCATGACGTTAGTCATACCCAGATAATACGTCCGAGCACTGACATTTTTTCGAACTTCCTGTCGGGTAAGGCATCTCTACCCGACAGGAAGCCCAGGTCAGCGGGACAGCTGTGACAGGTCGCGCGAGGCACCGGTGGAGGCCGAGGTGGTGAGCGCGGCGTACGCCTGCAGGGCGGCGCTCACCTGGCGCCGGCGGTCGCGCGGCCGGTAACCGCCCAGGTCGGCGAGGAGCTTCTCGCGGCGGGCGGCCAGCTCCTCCTCGGGGACCTTCAGGTCGATCGAACGGGCGGGGATGTCGATCGCGACGAGATCGCCGTCCTCGACGAGGGCGATGGTGCCGCCCTCGGCGGCCTCGGGGGAGGCGTGGCCGATGGACAGCCCGCTCGTGCCGCCGGAGAAGCGGCCGTCGGTGACCAGCGCGCAGTCCTTGCCCAGCCCCTTGCCCTTGAGGAACGAGGTGGGGTAGAGCATCTCCTGCATGCCGGGTCCGCCCTTGGGGCCCTCGTAGCGGATCACCACGACGTCGCCGGCCTTGACCTTGTTGTTGAGGATGCCCTCGACCGCGTCGTCCTGCGACTCGAAGACGACGGCCGGACCCTCGAACCGCCAGATCGACTCGTCGACCCCGGCGGTCTTGACGATGCAGCCCTCGGTGGCGATGTTGCCGTACAGGACGGCGAGGCCGCCGTCGCGGGTGTAGGCGTGCTCGGCGTCGCGGACGCAGCCCTCGGAGCGGTCGAGGTCCAGCTCCTCCCAGCGGGCGCCCTGGGAGAAGGGCTTGACGGTGCGGGCGTTGCCGGGGGCCGCGTGCCACAGCTCCAGCGCCTCGGGCAGCACCTGCGGTGACTTCGGGTCCCAGCGGTCGAGGTAGTCGCCCAGGGTGCCGCCGTTGACGGTGTAGGCGTCGCGGTGGAGCAGTCCGGCCCGGTCGAGCTCGCCCAGGATCGCCGGGATGCCCCCCGCGCGGTGGACGTCCTCGACGTGGTACTTCGCCGTGGCGGGGGCGACCTTGCACAGGCAGGGCACTCGCAGCGAGATCTCGTTGATCTCCTTCAGCCCGAAGTCGACCTGGGCCTCGCGGGCCGCGGCGAGGATGTGCAGGATCGTGTTGGTCGAGCCGCCCATCGCCACGTCCAGCGCCATGGCGTTCTCGAACGCGTTCTTGGTCGCGACGGCGCGCGGCAGGACCGTCTCGTCGTCCTGCTCGTAGTAGCGGCGGGTGATCTCCACCAGTTGGCGCCCGGCGTCCTCGAACAGCTTCCTGCGCGCCTTGTGGGTGGCGAGGATCGTGCCGTTGCCGGGGAGCGCGAGCCCGATGGCCTCGGCGAGGCAGTTCATCGAGTTGGCGGTGAACATCCCGCTGCACGAACCGCAGGTGGGGCAGGCGTTCTCCTCCATCTCCAGCAGCTCGGCGTCGGAGACGGCGTCGTTGGCGGCGGCGATCATCGGGTCGATCAGGTCGAGCTTGCCGTTGGGGGTCTTGCCCGCCTCCATCGGCCCGCCCGAGACGAAGACGGTGGGGATGTTGAGCCTGAAGGCGGCGAGCAGCATGCCCGGGGTGATCTTGTCGCAGTTGGAGACGCAGATCAGCGCGTCGGCGCAGTGCGCGTTGACCATGTACTCGACCGCGTCCGCGATCAGCTCCCGGCTGGGCAGCGAGTAGAGCATGCCGCCGTGGCCCATCGCGATGCCGTCGTCGACCGCGATCGTGTTGAACTCGCGCGGGATCGCGCCCGCCTCGCGGATCGCGCCGGCGACGACGTCGCCGACCTCGCGGAGGTGGACGTGCCCGGGGACGAACTGGGTGAAGCTGTTGGCCACGGCGATGATCGGTTTCCCGAAGTCCTCGCCGGCTACGCCCGTCGCCCGGAGAAGGGCCCGGGCCCCGGCCATGTTCCTGCCGTGCGTGACCGTACGAGACCTGAGGGCGGGCATGAGGCTTCTCCCATCATCGAAACCGTGTCTACAAATGGTACGGCTACCGCCCGGTGCGTGAGACGCCTGTCCAGGCCACGAGACATCCGGCTTCTCGCCACATGTTCTGTGAACACCGTACGAGCGTGATCGACGTACGGGGCCGGGGCGGCGAGGCGGGCGCGTCGGTCGCCGGGAGGGTTCCGGGACGACGACGGGGCACGGGGTGGGCACCGGGGCGACGGCCGGCGGGCCCGATACGGGCCCAGGGTGTTCTTCGACACTACCGAAGGTCTCCGCGCCCGGCGAACCCGGGGCGAACGGCAGCCGCGGAGAGCCCTCGATCACCTGCCGCGACGTCCACACGAAGACGTCCACACGAAGACGTCCACACGAAAGGGAACGCGCGCTGGAGCGCGACCGGGCCCGCACTCGCGGGAACCGGGAGGGGAGGAGGACGGGAGCCGCCTGGCCGGGGCGTCGTGGCGGGGCGGGCTCCCGTCGGTCCCCGAAGGGAGAGACACGGCGGAGGTACGGGCGTGCCGGAAAGGGCTCGCGGGACAACCCGAAATCAGTTCTCCGGGTAGCGTGCGGGCAGGACCCGCTCGGCGGCCTCGAAGATCCTGTCGATCTCGGCGTCGGTGAGTGAGCGTTCCCGCTTGGTGATCCATTTACGGACACGACTGCCGTCGAATACGTCCACCTCGCGGACGTTGAGGACCTTCCAGGGGATGGCCGGGCCGTAGATCGCGAGGGACGGCACGATCGTGACATCGTGCCCCAGCTCGGCGCCGATCAGTTCGCCGGCCTGGGATGCCTCCCAGCGGGCTTCGTCGAGGCGGGGTTTCTGGTTGAACGGGCCGTGGAACAGCTTGCGGTGGGACTGGACGCGGACCGGCAGGCGCTTGTCCCACTTCTCGGAGTCGACCGCGTAGACGCCGGTGGGGCCCACGACCAGGTGGTCGATCTGCGCCTCGCTGCCGGGGATCGCGCGGGCGTGCAGGGTGCGGTAACCCCCGCGCTCCAGCCGTTTGAGCTGCATCTCCGTGCGCCGTTCCGCGACCGAGGCGCGCCGCCAGGCGGGCACGGAGGAGTTGGAGCGGGCGCGGAGCACCGTGTCGACGATCGCGGCCACCACGGCGGCGGTGAAGCCCAGCGGCCAGCTGGCCAGCAGGACGCCCGCGAGCACGCCGACGCCGACCGCGATGATGGCGCGGCGGCGCAGGTGGCGGTATTTGGGGTCGTCGAGCAGGTTGCGTAGCGAGGCGCGCTCAACAGGTGCGTACGTAGACGCTGGCGCGGCGGGTCGAGACGTCGGCCGATCTTCGGCCTGTCGGTCACTGACCCAAATCGGTGACGTAGTGTTACCGTCTTCTGGTACCTGACCGGAATCCACGTAACTCACGGTAGCTGACGTCCTCGGGGGTGCCTAGTATTGCGTATCTCATACTTTTGTGACCGCCGTCACCCGCTTGGCACTGCTATGAACCGGGTACCTTAGGGACTTTTCGCTCTGGATCACTGGGTGTCGCGCGGGGTGTGGCTCACGTTCACGATCTTAACGTCCCGGGCGGCCGACGGTCGCGGATCGAGGCCGCCACGGGGGTCTCCCCAGCCGGCGCGCCCCGCCACCCGGTGGCCCTCGACGGGTGATTCCGCGCCGGGTTACTTTTGAGGTGTGGACAGTGCGATCGAGGTCTTCGGCTTTCTCGTCGCAGTCTCCGGCGGTCTGTTCCTGCTCATCGCCCTGCTCGTGACGATGCCGGGCAGGATGCGCGACAGGGCCGCGAGGAGCACCTCGGCGGGCGCGGTCTGGCTGGGAGGCCCGCACGGCAGTGAGCGGGGGATCACCGACTCGGTCCTCGTGCTCACCGAACGGCGTCCGGCGAGGGCTCCGGCGCCAGAGATCGACTGGGTCTCGCTCGCGGTGACCTCCGAGCCGGGACGGCACACCGGCGGGGCGTCGGCGGCCTGGTGAACCCGGTGGTCCGGCGGATCGCCGGACCACCGCCAAACCGACAAAGGCGAGGTGACGAAGGATGCTCACCCTGACCTCGACACAGGGCGACGACGTCCGCGGGGCACTGCGCACCGCGGAACGGCGCACCGGGCTGCGTTTCGCCGCCTACCTCGGTCCGGCGATCGGACCGCGCCGCCACTTCTCCGAGCGGCTGCACGCCGCGCTGGGAGCCGACGCCGACAGGGCCGTGCTCGTCTTCGTGGACCAGCGGGGCAGGGCCCTGGAGATCGTCACGGGCTCCCTGGCCAGGGAGCGGCTGCCCGACGCGGAATGCCGCGCGGTCGCGACGTCGATGGCCGCGGTGCTCGGCCTGGGCGACCTGGTGGGCGGGCTGGTCACCGGGGTCCTGCTGCTCGCGGACCAGGCGTCGCGGCGCAGGTGATCCCGCCGGCCGGTCACGCCGGGGTGGAAGTGATCTTCCCGAAGGTCCGTCCGGGCGGAACGAGGTCGGTTTTCCCGGATAATCGGCTCGTGCTGAGGATCACGAGGGACGCGCCGCCGGGTCACTTCGTGCTGAGGATCACGCGGGACGCGTCGCCGGGTCACTCTCGCAGGCGCCCCACGGCGGAACGGGAGTCGGACGGGATCCTCGACTACGTCCAGGCGACGCTCGCGGACGCCCGCAGGAAGGTCCGGGGGGAGGACGAGACGGCGGCCGCCCTGCTGTTCACGACGGGCGCCGCCGCCGGTGCCGTCGTCGTCGGGCTGCTGAACGGCCACTGGAGGCCCGGCGAGCTGTCCGGCAAGGTCGAGTGGCTCTGGTGGACGAGCGTGTTCTTCTGGCTGATGGGGATCCTCGTGCTTACCGGAGCCCTCTGCGGCCGTACCTCCGGGCTCGCGGGCAGGGTCCTGGAGCGGCGCCGTTTCTACCCCGGCACCTTCGCCCGGGACGCGCCGCCGGAGCCGGACCCCCGGCTGGGGTACGGCGTGGGGCGGCAGGGCCGTGGCGCCGAGGTCAGGGTCGACCTGCTCGTCCTGGAGATCAGGAGGCTCAACGCCGTCGGGGACGCCAAGCGGCGCTTCATCCGCCGCGGCGTCCTGCTCATGATGGTCTCCATCGCCTGCTGCGCGCTGGCGGTGTTCGTCGACGGCGGGCTCTGAGCTCCTCGGGCCGCACGATCAGTGCCGTAGAAGCCTCACCAGGTGCGCGCTGGTGTCCTCCAGCAGTGTCGAGGGCTTCAGCGCCGCGCCCGCGACGGCGGAGAACAGGGAGGGCAACCCCGGCAGCGGGAAGCCGTCGTCGCTGGAGGCCTCCCCGCCCACACCGTTCTTGGCCAGGGTGGTCCGGCTGCGCTCCCATGCCTCGATGACCTCCTCGGGGGAGGGCACGCCGAATCCGTGGCCCACCGGGGCGGCGTGGCGCAACCGCACCAGCGGGGTCTCGGCGAAGGCGAGAGCCACCTGGGAACGCAGCGCGAGGTCCTCACGGAGGTCCGGATCGACCCAGTTCATCGCGGTGCAGGGGTTGCGGCAGTCGGCCACGCAGGTGGCCAGAGCCCCGGCCACCTGGCTGTGCTGGCGGTCGAAGTAGGCGCGCCATCCCTCGGGCGGCTCCCCGGCCACGCGCAGGGTCCGGTTCGCGGCCGACTGCTCGGCCCTGGTGTGGTCGCAGTCGCGGTCGCCGATCACCCCGAACCTGCTGTCCGGCGCGGTGAGCCCCTCCGGCCAGCGCGCCGGGTCTCCGGCGTTGCCGAGCACCGGTTCGAAGGCGAGCAGCGGGAGATACTCGCTGGCGATGTGGAGGGCGGCGACCATGGGGCTCAGCTCGCGGCGGTGCCACCTGACCGCGATGACCTCCAGCAGCAGCCCGTACGCGGGCCGCAACGACTCCAGCGCGCCGCGCGGCTGCTCGCGGGGCGTCTGCGGCATCGTGCAGGCCCGCGCTCGCCGCCGAAGGTCGCTCGGCACGGACCGTGCCTCGACGGCGAAGTCCTCCGCGTCGAGGGAGAGCAGCCGCTGGCCGAACTCGCAGACCGCCTCGATCTCGTCCGCGTCGCGTACGACACCCGAGGCGAGGGCTCCGATGTCACCGAAGGCGTATCTCCGGGCCAGGGAGATGAGCAGGTCACGTGCTGATTCCACGTGATTTACCCTCTCATGACCCAGAGACGACGGGACAGGTGTCCACACACGGCAAGACGTGGGGTATCTCCCGCGCTTACCGGCATTCCTTCCAGTGTCCGTCAGGAACCACTTAAAACTTCAGCTGTGGTCGACCCGGGCGGTGCGGGACGGCCCCGCCCGGGTCTCGCGGCCAGGTCAGGCCGCCGAGGCGTCCTTGGCGCGGGTTGTCCCGGGCGGTGTGTGATGGCTCCGCCCGGGTCTCGCGGCCGGGTCAGGCTGCCGAGGCGTCCTTGGCCTGGGCGCGCAGGGCGCGGCCGATGCCGTCGGCGCCCTCGAGCAGCAGGCGCTTGAGGGCGTGCGGCGGCTGGGTGGACGAGATGAGGTCCTGGGTCCTGGCGACCGTCTCTGGAGAGATGCTCAGCGCCGGGTAGCAGCCGTTCGCGAAGTTCTGGGCGCTGTCGGAACTCCAGGACGCCCAGATCCCGCCGATCTCCTCGAAGTACTTCGCCCCGTACGGCTCCAGCAGCTCCGGGTGGCGCGGGTCCATGAAACCGGCGATCGTCGAACGGAGCAGCGCCCCGCTCAGCTTGCCCTCGGTGATCGCGGTCCAGGCGTTCGCCTTGCCCTCGGCGGTCGGGATCGCGGCGCCGCAGAGCGCGGCGGAACGCTCGCCCGTCGCGGTGGCGTCGCGCAGCAGCTCCTGGGCGATGTCCTCCTCGCCGAGCAGGCCGCCGGAGACCAGGGCGCCGGTCAGCGTCCAGCGCAGGTCGGCGTCGACGGTGAGGCCGTCGAGCACCGTCTCCCCGTCCAGCAGCCCCTTCAGGAACGCCAGGTCCTCGGTGGAGGTGGCCACGGCCGACAGCGCGTTCAGGTAGGCGAGCTGGTGGTCGGAGCCGGGCGCGGCCTCGCCGACCAGGCGGCGCAGCGCGGAGGCGAGCCTGGCCAGGCCCTCGGGGCGCCAGGCGGGGTCGCCGTACTGCTGGACGGCGAGGCGGGCCTGGCGGAGCAGGGTCTGGGCGACGGTGATGTCGGTGACCGACTCGATGTTGGAGACGACCAGGGTGAGGTAGTCGCGGGTGGCCATCTCCGCGTCGCGGGTCATGTCCCAGGCGGCCGACCAGCACAGCGCGCGGGGCAGCGACTCGGTGAACCTGGCGATGCCGCCCTCCGTCAGGGTCCGCAGCGACCGCTCGTCGAGCCTGACCTTGGCGTACGTCAGGTCGTCGTCGTTGATCAGGATCAGGTCCGGCTGGACCTCGCCGACCAGCTCGGCCACGGCCGTGCGCGCGCCGACGACGTCCAGCTCGACCCGCCTGACGCGGACCAGCTCGCCGTCTCGCAGGGAGTACAGGCCGATGGCGACGCGGTGCGAGCGCAGCGTCGGGTAGTCGGCCGGGGCCTCCTGGAGGACGTCGAACTCCAGGAAACGGCCCTCGGGGTCGACGGTGAACGAGGGGCGCAGCGTGTTGACCCAGGAGGTCTCCAGCCACTCCTTCGACCAGGAGGACAGGTCGCGTCCCGAGGTGCGCTCCAGCGCACCGAGCAGGTCCGCGAGCGTGGTGTTCTCCCAGGCGTGCTCGTTGAAGTAGTCACGGACCCCGGCGAGGAAGTTGTCCAGGCCCACGTAGGCGACGAGCTGCTTGAGGACCGAGGCGCCCTTGGCGTACGTGATCCCGTCGAAGTTGACCTCGACCGCGTGCATGTCGACGATGTCGGCGGCGATCGGGTGGGTCGAGGGCAGCTGGTCCTGGCGGTAGGCCCAGGCCTTCTCGACGTTGGCGAAGGTCGTCCAGGCACCCTGGCCCCAGCGGGTGGCCTCGGCCTGGCAGAGCACCGAGGCGTAGGTGGCGAACGACTCGTTCAGCCACAGGTCGTCCCACCAGCGCATGGTGACCAGGTCACCGAACCACATGTGCGCCATCTCGTGCAGGATCGTCTCCGCGCGGCGCTCGATCACCGCGTCCGTGACGCGCGAGCGGAAGACGTAGTCCTCCAGGAAGGTCACGCAGCCCGCGTTCTCCATCGCCCCGGCGTTGAACTCGGGGACGAAGAGCTGGTCGTACTTCCCGAACGGGTAGCGGACGCCGAAGATCCGGTGGAAGAAGTCGAAGCCCTGCCTGGTGACCTCGAAGATGTTCTCCGGGTCGAGGTGCTCGGCGAGCGAGGCCCGGCAGTACAGGCCCAGCGGGATGCCGTCGTGCTCGGAGGTCACCTTGTGGTAGGGCCCGGCGCACAGCGCGGTGATGTAGGTCGACATCACCGGTGAGGGCGGGAAGTGCCAGCGCTTGGCGGCCTGGAGCGCGCCGTGTCTGCCGTGGTGCTCCGGCAGCTCGTCGGCCGCGTCGGGCGCCGTGTTGGAGATGACCTCCCAGTGGGAGGGCGCGAGCACGGTCAGCTCGAAGGAGGCCTTGAGGTCGGGCTGGTCGAAGCACGCGTACATCCGGTGCGCGTCGGCCGTCTCGAACTGGCTGTACAGATAGACGCTCTTGTCCACCGGGTCGACGAAGCGGTGCAGGCCCTCGCCGGTGCGGCTGTAGGAACAGTCGGCGTCCACCCGCAGCTCGTTGGTCTCGGCCAGGCCAGGCAGCGGCAGCCGTCCGGTCTCCAGGTCGTAGCCGCTCACGTCCAGCTCGACGCCGTTCAACACCGCCGTGCGCACCTTGGCGCCGGCCAGGTCGACGAACGTCTCCGCACCCGGCCGGGTGCTGGTGAAGCGGACCGTGGTGACGCTCTCGAAGCGCTCCTCACCCTCGGTCAGGTCGAGCTCCACCGCATAGGACTGCACACTGAGCAGCCGTGCGCGCTCGCGCGCCTCGTCACGGGTCAGATTGCCTGCCACTACCGCTCCCTCTTCACAACTTCCCCCGCTCCATTGCTAAGGGGTGACTGAATCCTGCCACGTAAGGCCGCGGGCCGCCGCTTCACCTCGGACTGCGGACTGGTACCCCAGATCCGAGAATAAAGAGCCATGTCAAGGTATTAATCCACCTGTGGAATAGGGGACTCCGCTCTCCGGGTTGTCGCTACCGAAGAAGCCTCACGACCAGGAAGCCGGAAAAGATGACTGAGCGAACCCCTGTCGATCTCTGGTTCGATCCCTTCTGCCCGTTCGCGTGGATGACCTCCCGCTGGTTGCTGGAGGTTGAGAAGGTACGGCCGATCGAGCCGCGCTGGCACATCATGAGCCTCAACGTGCTGAACGAGGACAAGGACGTCCCGGACAGCTACCGTGAGTTGATCGCCAAGGCCATCGGCCCGGTCCGGGTGGTCACCGCCGTGCAGGAGAAGTACGACTCCGAGACGGTCGGCCGCCTCTACACCGAGCTCGGCACCCGTCTGCACAACCAGGGCAGGGCCAGGCAGCTCGACACGCTCCGTGAGACGGTCGAGGAGGCGCTGGAGGCCGCGGGGCTCGACCGCGCCTTCGCCGACGCGATGGACTCGACGGAGTTCGACGAGGCACTGCGCGCCTCGCACAACGACGGCATCGACCGGGTCGGCCAGGAGGTCGGCACTCCGGTGATCTCCGTCGAGGGCGTCGCCTTCTTCGGCCCGGTCATCTCGCCCGCTCCCAAGGGCGAGGAGGCGGGCAGGCTCTGGGACGGCGTGCGCCTGGTGGCGGGCACCGACGGCTTCTTCGAGCTCAAGCGCTCCAGGACCCGGGAACCGATCTTCGACTGATCCGCCTCTCCGATGTTTCCGCCCGCCGTGCGCGACCGCGGCGGGCGGACTCGCCCGCGTGGGACGCCCTGCTCCCATACCAAGGTCGTCTTTGTGTGAGGGCGCGTTTCGGGTGCCCTCGCGTAACAACGGGACGCACGCCAGGATGAGGGCATGCGTCACCTTTATCTGAATGGAGCCTGGCAGGCGTCCGCGTCGGGCGAGAGCATCGATGTGATCAACCCCGCCACCGAGGAGCGGATCGACAGGGTTCCCGCAGGGGCGCCCGCCGACGTCGAGGCCGCGGTGGCCGCCGCCCGCGCAGCCTTCCCCTCCTGGTCCGCGACGCCTCCCGCCGAGCGGGGCAGGATCCTCGCCTCGGCCGCGGACCTGGTACGAGAACGCTCCGACCAGATAGCCAGGATCATCGCCACGGACATGGGCGCGCCGTACGGCGTGGCGATGAGGGTGCACACGCTGATGCCGGCCGGTGTGCTGGCCTCGTACGCCCAGCTGGCCGAGACCTACGACTTCGAGGGCGGGCAGGTCGGCAACTCCCGCGTCTTCAGGGAGCCGGTCGGGGTGGTCGCCGCGATCACCCCCTGGAACTACCCGCTCCACCAGGTCGTCTGCAAGGTGGGCGCCGCGCTCGCCGCGGGGTGCACGGTCGTGCTGAAGCCCAGCGAGGTGGCACCGCTGGCGGCCTTCGCGCTCGCCGGGATCCTCGACGAGGTCGGACTGCCCGCCGGGGTCTTCAACATGGTCAGCGGTCACGGCCCGGTGGTGGGTGAGGCGCTGGCCGCGCATCCCGAGGTGGACATGGTGTCGTTCACCGGCTCCACCCGGGCCGGACGCCGGGTCGCCGCGCTCGCGGCCGAGACGATCAAGCGGGTGGCCCTGGAACTCGGCGGCAAGTCCGCCAGCCTGATCCTGCCGGACGCCGACCTGGCGGCGGCGGCGAAGGCGACGGTGGCCAACGCCTTCGTCAACTCCGGCCAGACCTGTTCGGCATGGACCCGCATGATCGTCCATCGCGACCGGTACGACGAGGCCGTCCGTCTCGCCGTCGAGGCCGCGGGGAGATACACCGTCGGCGACCCCTTCGACGAGGCGACCAGGCTCGGCCCCCTGGTGTCGGCGGCCCAGCGTGACCGGGTCGTCCGTTACATCAACCGGGGCGAGGAGGAAGGGGCCCGGCTGGTCGCGGGAGGCACCGACCGGCCCCTGGAGCGCGGCTTCTACGTCGAGCCGACGGTGTTCGCCGGGGTGGAGCCGGGGATGGTGATCGAGCAGGAGGAGATCTTCGGCCCGGTCCTCACGATCATCCCCTACACCCGGGGGGAGGACGAGGCGGTCGCGATCGCGAACGGCACGCCGTACGGCCTGGCGGGCGCGGTGTGGGCGGGCAGTGAGCAGCGTGCGGTCGAGGTCGCCAGGCGGCTGCGCACCGGCCAGGTGGCGGTCAACGGCGGCCGGTTCAACCCGCGGGCGCCCTTCGGCGGCTACAAGCAGTCGGGTATCGGCCGCGAGCTGGGAGAGTTCGGGCTCGAGGAGTATCTGGAGATCAAGGCCGTCCAGCTCTGACGGCCGCCCGGCGACCACCGGGGATCGGCCCGAGGTCGCCCGCACGTGACGGCCGCCCGGCGACCACGGAGGTCAGGGGGCCTGGAGCAGGACCTTCCTGGCGGCGTCCCTGGCGAGCCTGTCCACGTACAGCCTGCCGTCGAGGTGGTCGGTCTCGTGCTGGAAGCAACGCGCCAGCATGCCGCGGGCCCTGATCCGGATCGGCCGCCCCAGCCGGTCCAGGCCGCTCACGGTGACTCCCGCGGCCCGGGGCGTCCTGGCGTAGATCGGGGTGCCGGTCTCGCGGCCGGGAACGGACAGGCAGCCCTCCTCGTCGAGGACCTCGGCGTCGTCGTCCACGGCCAGTTCCGGGTTGATCACATGGCCCTTGCGGTTGCTGCAGTCGTAGACGAAGATCCGCTTCGACACGCCGATCTGCGGACCGGCCAGGCCGACACCCTGAGCGGCGTACATCACGGCGAACATCTCGTCGATCATGCGCCGCAGGTCGCGGTCGAATTCGGTGATCGGTTCGGCGGGTGTGCGCAGGACAGGGTCACCGACCACTCGGATGTCACGCATGTGGGAACTCTCTCTTGTAAGGGGCGAGGAAGTGCTGTGGCCATTACTCTAGTCGGGGGCCGGGTGGAGTCGCCCGCGCACACCTGCGAAACTGTGCGGGTGCGCGTCTACATCGGTGCCGACCATGCCGGCTATGAGCTCAAGAACCACGTCGTCTCCTGGCTGAAGGAGAACGGCCACGAGGTCGAGGACTGCGGTCCCTTCGTCTACGACGCGGAGGACGACTACCCGCCGTTCGTGCTGCGCGCGGCCGAGGGCGTCGTGGGCGACCCGGGCAGCCTGGGTGTCGTCATCGGTGGCTCGGGGAACGGCGAGCAGATCGCGGCCAATAAGGTGCGCGGCGTCCGGGCCGCCCTGGCCTGGAGCGAGGAGACCGCGAGGCTCGCCCGCGAACACAACAACGCCAACGTCGTCAGCGTCGGCGCGCGGATGCACGAGCCGGAGGAGGCGATCCGGTTCGTCGAGACCTTCCTCGGCACCGCCTACTCAGGGGCCGAGCGGCACAACCGGAGGATCGCGCAGCTCGACTCGTACGAGACCATCGGCCAGCTCCCGCCGCTGCCGTAGTTCTCACCGGTGGCGCTCGCGGGGCGGTGACTCCCCGCGCGGCGCCTCCCGGCGCGGCCCGCTCCGCGCGGGCTCCTTGCGGGGTGGCGTCTCGTCGCGCAGGGGGCGGCGATCCGCGGCCTCCTGCTGCTCGCGCGACGGGCGTGAGACGTCTCGCGCCCGCATCGCGGTGATCGCGGTGATCTGCAAACTCTGCAGTGCCATGCCGGTCACCATAACCCGCTCGGGCACCCCCTCAGAAGGGCCCCCGGAAGAGCCGTCAGAAGACCAGGCCGGCCCAGGGAGCGGGGCCCCACGACATGGCGGTGGACAGCTCTCGCAGGGCACCCGCACGCGACTCCCGCACCACGCCCGCCGCGAGCAGCGCCGCCAGCGGGCGCCCGCCCAGGTAGGCGGCGCCCAGTACGGAGACGGGCAGGGTCAGGTCGGCGGGGTCCTCCGAGGGGGCGCAGCGGGCGCCGGAGGTGTCGGCCGTGAGCCGCCAGCGGCGCGCGTTCCACGGGCACACCGTGTCCTCGACCTCGATCACCACATCCACCGGCGCGCTGTATCGGCGGGCGGGAAGGGCACGATCGACGTCCACGACGCGGATCCACAGGTCGTCCAGCCAGAGCGCGTGAAGTGCGCGCGGCTCGGCGAGCAGGTGGATCAGCGGGTCGTCCGCGGGCCGGCTCGGGGCGAAGACGTGGGAGACCAGGTCGCGGTCCAGGACGTGGCGCCAGAGCAACGCGTAGGCGGCGGGATCGAGGCCGAACAGCTCCTTGAGCCGCAACTCGCCCGCGGGAAGGTCGTGGTCGTCGAAGGATGCCTTGATCCGGAAGAGCGCGTAGCCGCGCGGGCCGCCGTCGTCCTCGGCGACCACGGCGCGCAGCGGACCGGCGCCGCCCTGGTCGGACTCGTGGTCGCTCAGCACCGCGTCCCAACGCGCGGCCGGGCGGTCGTACAGCCCGGGGCGCTCCTCGAACGCGGACTCGTAGATCTTCTCGAAGACGGACCTGGCGTCCGCCGGTTTGACGATGCGCAACCGCAGGGTGGGATCGACCGGGGCGTTCCGGGTGAAGGCCGCTTTCGCCGTGGGTATACGGAAGAGCAGGTTGTCGGCGGCCCTGCCGTAGCCGTAACGACCGTAGATCGCGGCCTCGGCCGCGTAGAGCGCGGCGACGGCCTCACCTCGCTCGTGGAGATCCGACAGCTGGCGGGTCATCAGCGAGGAGAGGATGCCCCGGCGCCGGTGCGAGGGCAGCACGCCGACCGCGGTGACGCCGCCGACGGGGATCGGGCCGCCGGGCACGTTCATGCTGAAGCTGAGCGCCGCGGCGGTGCCCACGAGCAGGTCGCCGTCGAACACGCCGAGCGAGCGGTCGAACTCGGCGATGCGCCTGAAGAGCTCCTGCCGGTGTTCGGGGACGGCGATGCCGAACGCCTCCTCGTCCAGGGTGTTCCAGGAGGACCATTCGGCTTTGCTGATCGGGCGCATGCTGAGAGTCATCTGTCAAACGGTAGTAGGGGACAAACGGGTCTGGCCATCTAATATCCCTGCTTAATGATCAAGGCGTTGGTCAAGTGGGCTGCCCAAAGGGGGGATAGCCCGATACAGTCGAGCGCATCATGAGTTCCCGTCCGGTGCCGCTGCTCCCTCCGGCGCTCCGCGCGTTCCTGGTCCGCATCCCGCTTCTCGTCCCCATCGTGCGATTCCTGCGGCGCGGTCCTCTGGCACGCGACCGGAACCTGCTCATCACCCTGATCCTGCTCACCCTGCTGATCGGCGGGCTGGCCGCCAGGGTCTCCATGGAGTGGTTCTCGCCGGCGTTGATGATCCCGATCACCCTCGTGGCGGGGCTCCAGCTCCGGCTGAACAGTCTCGTCAAGCTGCTGTGCGCGGTCGCGGTCTCCCTGATCTACGTGGCCGTGGTGCGGGGAGTGGGACACATCGGCCCCGGCCTGCTGGTCACCTTCGGCTTCACCGCGGTGCTGGCCGCGCTGATGGCCCGCACCCGCGGCAAGCTCGGTGTGCAGGGCCTGCGCGGCGACGCGATGCTGCTGGAGTTGCGCGACCGTCTCAAGAGCCAGAGCGACCTGCCCCCGCTGCCCAAGGAGTGGGGTTCCAAGGTCGTTCTCAAGCAGGCCGGAGGCTCCTCCTTCGGAGGCGACTTCCTGGTCTCCATGCGCGAGGGCGACATGATGGATCTCGCCCTGGTCGACGTGTCGGGCAAGGGCGTCGACGCGGGCACCCGGGCACTGCTGCTGTCGGGCACCTTCGGCGGGCTGCTCGGCTCGGCCACCGACTTCCTGCCCGCCTGCAACACCTATCTGCACCGCCAGCGCGAGGCCGAGGGCTTCGTCACCGCGGTCCACCTCCGGCTCAACCTCGTGACGGGCGAGTACGTCATCACCTCGGCCGGCCACCCCCCGGTGGTCAAGTTCGAGTCGGGGACCGGGACGTGGCGGGTCTCCACGGCCAAGGGGGTCGTCCTCGGTGTCGTACCCGACCTGCACTGTGAGGTCGACCGGGGGATGCTGCGCAAGGGCGACGCGCTCATGCTCTACACCGACGGCCTGATCGAGCAGCCGGGGCGCGACATCGACGCCGGTCTCGACCGCCTGCTCGGAGAGGCCGAGCGGCTGATGCCCTCGGGGTTCCGCGACGGTGCCCGCAACCTGGTCGCCTCCATGTCGTCGGGCCACAACGACGACTGCGCCCTCATCCTCATCTGGCGCCCCTGAATCCGGCGTCGCCGGGGGAAGGCCGTCGGGGGAAGGTCAGAGCCACCCCGAGTCGCCGGCGATGCGTACGGCGTCGAGGCGGTTGCGCGCCTGTGTCTTGCACATGATCCGTGACAGGTGGTTGCGGACCGTTCCCACGGAGAGGAACAGCTGGTCGGCGATCTCGCCGGACCTGGCCCCCTGCGCGACCAGCCTGAGCACGTCGAGCTCCCGGCGGGTCAGGGGGTTCTCCGCCGATCTGAGGGCGGCGACCGCGAGCTCGGAGTCGACCGCGCGGCGGCCGGCCGCGACCTGGCGGACACCGTCGGCCAGCTGCTCGGGACCGACCTCCAGGCTCATGAACCCGAGCGCGTGGACGGCGAAGGCCCGGCGGACCTGGACCGGACTGGGAGTGCGCGACAACAGGAGGACCCGGCAGCCGGGAGCCCTCTCGTGCAGCCGGAGCGCGACGGTGAAACCGCAGACGTCCGGCAGTTCGAGATCGATGACCGCCGTCTCCGGGGTGTGCCGCAGGACGGCGGGGAGCACGTCCTCCCCGGTGGAGACGTCGGCCACCACTTTCATGTCGTTCTCGTTCTCCAGCGTCGCCACCAGTCCGCGCCGGACCAGGGGAAGATGCTCGGCCACCAGGATCCCGATCAAAACGCCCCTCTCTCCCGCCCTCACCCTCATCAAAGAGTGTTCGTGCGATCGCTGAATGTCAACGGAGTGTGTCCGATCGGCGAAGGATGGGCAATGGCCCGGACCGGCCAGGAGCAGCCGGTGACGCCGCGCTCCGCGTCGGCGTGGAGGACGGATACTTGGGCTAACCTCTTATGGGGCATTGTCGGTGAAACCGCGATGGGAGTACGAACCTGTGAGCTGGCTCTCCGTGGTCGGGGTCATTGTCTTTCTCGTGGGGCTGATGGTGTCCATCGGGCTGCACGAAATCGGTCACCTGGTGCCGGCCAAGCTGTTCGGTGTCAAGGTCACCCAGTACATGGTCGGGTTCGGTCCGACCATGTGGTCACGTCACAAGGGCGAGACCGAGTACGGCATCAAGTGGCTCCCGCTCGGCGGATACATCCGCATGATCGGCATGCTGCCGCCCCGGCCCAACGACGCCCCTGGCAAGGTGCGCTCGGTCTCCACGGGTCCCTGGCAGGGCCTGATCGAGAACGCCCGCGACGTCGCCCTCGAGGACGTACGACCGGGCGACGAGGACCGGGTGTTCTACCGCAAGCCCTGGTGGCAGAAGGTCATCATCATGTCCGGCGGCCCGGCGATGAACTTCGTGCTGGCGTTCATCCTGTTCGGCGTCGTGCTCATGGGGTTCGGCATTCCCACGCAGAAGACCGAGATCGCCTCGATCCCGCAGTGCGTGAAGACCGCCGCCGACTACG
Source organism: Streptosporangium sp. NPDC049046 (assembly GCF_040649155.1). NCBI lineage: Bacteria > Bacillati > Actinomycetota > Actinomycetes > Streptosporangiales > Streptosporangiaceae > Streptosporangium > Streptosporangium sp. NPDC049046. The sequence continues at coordinate 244,935 of NZ_JBEZEZ010000011.1, forward strand.
CCAAGAACCCCGAGTGCACCGCGGCCGACATGCCCAGCCCGGCCAGCGTGGCGGGGTTGCGGCCGGGGGACGTCATCGTGTCCGTGGCGGGTATGCCCGCCACGAGCTGGGACGTCGCGACGCGGGCCATCCGCGACCACGGCGCGGGTCCGGTCGAGATCGGTATCAGGCGGGCCGGTCAGGAGCTGACCGTCACCGCCGGCCTCATCGCGCAGGACCGTGAGTCGCTGGACGAGCCCGGCAAGATCGAAAAGGGTGTCGGCTATCTCGGGGTGAGCCCGAAGATCGTCATCGAGCAGCAGAGCTTCGGCGCCGTCGCCGAGCACATGGGGGACCTCACCTCGGCCACCGCCGCCGCGCTGCTCAGGTTCCCCGAGAAGATGGTCGGTGTCTGGCACGCCGCCTTCTCCGGCGACGAACGCGACAAGAACGGCCCGATCGGTGTCATCGGCGTGAGCCGTATCGGCGGTGAGATCGCCGCGGCCGCGATCCCGCTGGAGAACAAGGTCGTCGTCTTCATCAACCTGCTGGCGGGCTTCAATCTGGCGATCGGCCTGTTCAACCTGATCCCGCTGCTTCCCCTGGACGGCGGCCACATCGCGGGCGGCCTGTGGGAGGGGCTCAAGCGCGGTTTCGCCCGTGTGGCGCGCCGTCCCGCGCCCGGCCACGTCGACATCGCCAAGGCGCTTCCCCTCACCTACGCGATCGCCTTCCTGATGATCATCATGGCGGGCCTGCTGATGTACGCCGACCTGGTCAATCCGGTCCGCCTGTCCGGCTGAGCGTCTCCCGCCCAGGCGTCCCGTGCGCGCCGATCTTCCCGGTCCCGGCCCGAGGCGGCGTCGTGCGCGCCGTCGCCGCAGGGCCGGAACACGCGGCACATCCGTCCGTAGCGGCTAGGGTGGCGCCGTGAACGAGGGGACGCCTGGAGCGGTGATCGACGTGGCCCTGTTCCGGCTTCGTCGAATCTGGTCGCGGCCGTTGCGGCCGCGCAACGCAGGGGAGCCGCAGCGGCCGGTGCACATGTCGAACGTGATGGTCGTGCACGCCGTGCACAAGCTGAGCCTGGACGTGCCCGAGGTGACCGTGGGCGCCGTCGCCGAGCAACTGGGTGTCGATCCGTCGACCGCCAGCAGGTTGGTCAACGACGCGGTCGGCGCGGGGTTCGTGGAGCGTGAGGAGTCGGCCGTGGACGCCAGGCGGGCCAGGCTCGTGCTGAGCGAGCGGGGCCGCCGCGTGCTGGAGGTGGTGGTCCGTCACCGGCGCACCTACCTGGACGGCCTGATGGCCGACTGGGACGAGTCGGACCGCGAGGCGTTCGCCCGGCTGCTCGGCCGTTTCGCCGAGGCCGCCGTGGCCCGTCCGGCGAACCTGGCCAACCTCGACCGGCTGATCGCCGAGACTCTCGCGGAGACCCCCGCCCCGGGCTGAACCGCACCCTCTCGGGTCCGGTGTCTTCGCGGGGCCTGTGCGGCCTCCTGGTCGCGTAGGCTCCCGCCGGGCGGCGTCGGAGGTGAGCGGACGGGGGCGCCTCTCGGTATATGTGTTTAGTCATCATGTTCTCCAACAAGTGAGACTTGGCCCGCTACCTGCCCCTTAACAATCCCACCGAGGGCATATAGGCGAGTCCACGAGTAAAGTCGGCAATTCGCCCTGCGATCGCTTCGATCGACCCTTCGCGACAGCCGGGACCGGGTCAAGGAGTGTCAATATTCGCCCGGGTCGACCGGTGGATCGGTGATGAAAATCCGGCACGCGGCCAAAGGTTTGTCATCGGATCATTCGGGCCGAGTGTGGCTTTTCGCCGCTCGATCCAGATTCTTTCTTCAAGCGGTCATGCTTTCCCATCGCCCGAGGCCGGTGTTCTCCGATGCCGGGTTCGCCGCCATTCGGGGATTCGCCGGTGCTCGAATTACTGTGGAGGGGTTTCGGTGTTCGTCGTGACGGCCCCCCACGTCGGTCGCGCCGAAAAGTGATCGAGCTGGATGGATCAGGAAAGAAGGCGTTCCCAGGTGCGCGCGAATTCAGAGGGAATAGTTGTCGTCGGGGCCGGGGTAAGCGGGTTGACCAGCGCGCTGTGCCTGGCCAGGGAGGGGTTCCGCGTCACCGTCGTCGCGGAGCGATTCGCCCCCGACATCGTCTCGGTCGTCGCGGGCGCGCTGTGGGAGTGGCCACCCGCGGTGTGCGGCTACCACCACGACCAGATCTCGCTCGCCCGCTCCAAGGACTGGTGCGTCACCTCGTACGAGATGTTCGAGAGGCTGGCCAGGGCGAAGGTTCCCGGGGTGGCGATGCGAAGGTCCAACTTCTATTTCAAGCACCCCGTCGAGGAGAACCCGCACGACCTCCACAAGATGCGGGAACTCGCGGGGAAGGTGCGCGGCTTCGTCCGCGACCGGACACTCGCCGAACGCAACGGCGTCAGCCCCGACTACGGCGTGGTCGACGCGTACTCGCACCTGGCGCCCATGATCGACACCGATCAGTACATGGCGTGGCTGATGCGGCAGGTCAAGATCCACGGTGTGCGGGTCGAACGGTACCGGGTCGAGGGCCTGCTGGCCGAGCGGAGGGAGGAACTCCTCGACCGCTTCGACGCCGAGGTGATCGTCTGCTGCGCGGGCCTGGGCACCGCCGCACTCCGCGGCATCGGCATGTATCCGCTGCGCGGCGCGCTGGTGCGGGTACGCAACGACGGGCTTCGCGGACGCCGGATCCGCGAGGCCCACTGCGTCTCCCACGACGAGGAGAACAAGGACGAGCAGGACATCGTCTTCATCGTGCCGCGCAATCCGAGACTTCTCGTTCTCGGCGGGCTGGCGGAAAAGGACGAGTGGGACACCGGAATCAATCTGGAGAACCACGCTCCGGTACGGGAGATGTACGAGCGATGCCTCGCCTTCATGCCCGCGTTGCGACACGCCAGGCTGGATCCCGACGAGCCGGTACGGGCGGGACTGCGGCCGTTCCGGGCCGAGAACGTCTGCCTTGAGTGGGACGACGAGGAAAAGGTCGTCTACAACTTCGCGCACGGCGGGGCCGGATTCAGTTTTTCCTGGGGCTGCGCCCAGGAGGCCGTCGGTCTGGTGCGCGCGGCGATAGAGGACCGCAAGTACTCGTATTCCTTCTAGTGGACCTCGCCAGAGAGCGGATAGGCGTCAAAAATGCGGAGAACCGTCAAGTGCTTCCTGGCCGCGAACTCGGCCCTCGCGCTCACCGCGTGCCTGCCATTCGGTGTCGTGAACACCGGTGTCATGTCGTCGCGGCATTCAGGACCGCCCGTTCCCCGTGAAAGCCCTTCGCCCATGCCTCGTTCCGAGCACACCCCGCCGGCCCGGTTCCCCCTCCTTCGCGTCGGCGACAGGGGAGCCCAGGTCCAGCAGATCCACCGGCGCCTCGACCGGCTGGGGTTCGGGCCGGGAGATGTCGACGACGAGTACCGTCCCGCGCTGCGCGCGGCCGTGTGGGCCTTTCAGAAGGCGAACGGACTGCCTGCCACCGACCAGATCGACCCGCGGACCTGGCGAGCGCTCTCCCGCCCGGCGCGCCTCAAGCCGCTGGTGCCGTACGGGGAGCCCACGAGGGTGGAGATCGACCTGCGCCGCCAGTTGCTCACCGCGTGGAAGGACGGCAGGCCCGCGCTGGTCTCCCACATCTCAACCGGAAACGGCGAACACTACTGCAAGAAAGGCCACTGCGGGGTCGCGGTCACGCCCACCGGTGACTTCCGCGCCTGGTACCGGACGCCCGGATGGACGAGCGGGCCGCTGGGCGACCAGTTCTACACCATCTATTTCAACCAGGGCATCGGCTTCCACGGCTCGGAGCGGGTCCCGCGGCACCCCGCGTCCCACGGATGCATCCGGGTGCCGCTGCACAACGCCAAGGCGCTCTACGACATGACCCCGATCGGCACTCCCGTCCACGTCCGCCGTCCCGAGGCTCCCGAGCGCTCGAAGTCCTCCGAGCGCCCTGTGTCTCCGGCGTCTCCGGCCTCTCCCGGGCGGGACACGGACCGGCCGAAGACGCTTTGAGAACGCCGTCGCACAGCCCGCCCCCGGCCCGAACGGCCGGGGGCGGACTCATGTCCGGCACCTCGGGCCCTCCCGGTCCGAACGACCCCCGGCACCGGGTCGAACCACCGGGGCCGGTGGGGCGCGGGAAAAGATTCGAACCCCGGCCACCAGGCAGGACAACCATATTCAAGAACTGTCAAGGGTGCCGTGAAACCGACGCGAAACCATCGTGAAACTGCACTCGGAAAAGCTGACTCCGCCAGCAAGGAACAACCCCGAAAGGAGGTGTTTCAGATGCGGAGTGAGGTCTACGCCCCGAGCGAGGTGTACGCCCCCAGCGAGGTCTACGCGCCGAGCGAGGTGTACGCGCCCAGCGAGGTCTACTAATTCGGTGAATTGAACGCCGATATCTGGCGGGAGAGGATTTCATAAGTCTTCTCCCGCCTTTTAACCATACTTGACCATGTGATCGGCTGATCTGGAAAAGAGTGGGGCATTGGCGGGCTTGCACACGTATACGCGCGCGGACGACGTCGCGTGGGGGGATCTGGAGTTCCCGCCCGTGGTCGAGTTGGACACCGTCGGACTGCGGCGCAACTGGAGCGCCTGGTTCACGCTGACCTCCACGGTGGACGGGCCGCTCTGCGCCGAGAGCACCCCCCTGTTGCTCGCCCTGCTGCGCGACGAGAACCAGGACGAACTGCTTCCGCACTGCTCCCTCATCCTGCAGGGAGACTCGCGGTCCTGGCTGGCGAGGCAGGCGAGGCAGGACGTGTTCCTGGGGGACTCACCGGCGGACGTGGCGGCGAACACCGGCCTGGAACCGTGGCTGTTCCTCAGCCGCCAGATCGCCGAGTGGCCGCATCAGTCCGTACCACGGCGCGCGGTGCTCGTCAGGATCCTCACGCAGCTCGGGTTCTACCGGCTCGCGGCGGAGCTGACCGCCGGCGGCGCCGAGGGCACCCACCCCGCGGGCGACCACCTCGCCTACGAGACCGCGCGGGCGCTGCGCCAGCATCTGCGCGACTCCGCGGTGACGGACGCCTTCGCCAGGCTCGCCACAGAGGGAGAACTGCCGGTACCGCGCGTGCTCTCGTGCACCCAGCTGATCTCGATCCTGTTGCGGGACAGGGGAGGCGAGCGCGGGAGCGACTACTGGATGGCGTACGGCCAGGAGCTGTTGCCCACCCTGAACGAGGTCGAGCCCTGGTCGCGCGCGCTCACGGTGAGCAGGTTCTGGCGGGCCGCGGCCTTTCACCGGATCACGGAGAAGGACGAGTACGGGGCGCGGGAGGCGATGGACGCGGCGTACGAGGCGGGTGCCGAGGCCGAGAGCCTCGCCGCCGACTCGCAGCAGTGGCACAGCGCCCGGGAGAACACCAGGCTGCTCCTGGACGTGACCGTGAAGGCGGGCACCATGCTCCACCCCGCAGAACACGTGGAACGGGCGGCCGAGCAGCTGTTGCGGCTGGACGGCAACGAGCCCTCCGCACGCTACTTCGCCGGCGCCTGGTTCCAGCGCGAAGGCGACCTCAAGCGGGCGGCGGTGGAGTTCGAGCTCGGTGCCCAGGCGGGTGGTCTTCGAGGAGCCGGCGCGGCGTACAAGGCGGTGCTCTGCCGGCGGCGGCTGGGAGACGCGGACGGAGTCGCGCGCACCACTCGCCTGCTCTTCGAACTCGACCCCGCCGCGCTGCTCCCCGAGGACTCCGTCCCGGAGGGCGTGAGCGCATGACGACGAGGGAGGTCCCGGGCGCCGGAGACCTGCGGACCACGGCGGAACCGAAGGTCTCCGGCGCGCCACCGGGCGGGCACGGAGGGCGGCGCCTGGGCTCGAAGATCTCCAGCGGCCTCGGCCGCAACTTCTGGCTGCTCTGGGGAGGCTGGTCGGTCTCGAGCGTGGGAAACGGCCTGACCGTCACCGCGCTGCCGCTGCTGGCCGCCGACCTCACCAGCGATCCGGCGACGCTCTCCCTCGTCGGGATGGCGGACAAGCTTCCCTGGCTGCTGCTCGCCCTGATGGGAGGCGCGCTCGCCGACCGCTGGGACCGGCGCCGGGCGATGTGGGTGTCGGACGCCGTCCGGTGCGCGATCCTCATCGTCCTGTTCGTCGCGGTGCTCGGCGGCTGGGCCTCGATCCCGCTCCTCATGGTGATCGCCTTCAGTATCACGTCGATCGAGACCGTCTACGACAGCTCGCGCTCGGCGATCCTGCCGATGGCCGTCTCGCAGGACCGGGAGGCGCTTGAGCGAGCCAACAGCAGGCTGATGACCGCGAACACGGTCGCGCTGAAGTTCCTGGGACCGGCGCTCGGCGGTGTGCTCTACACCGTGGGCCGGGCCGTACCTGTGGGCGTGGACGCCGTCAGCTTCGCCCTGAGCTCCCTCTTCTCGTTCCTCATGCGCGGCGATTTCCGCACCGACGGTGTCCGGGCGGCGACGGCGCCCGGCGCGAAACCCCGGCGCGCGATGCGCGAGGAGATCGGCGAGGGGGTGCGCTGGCTGGCCCGCCATCGCGTGCTCCGGGTGTTCACCCTGGTCGCGGGTCTCACCAACATGTGCACGGTCGGCCAGTTGGCGATGCTGGTGCTGTACGCCCGTCAGGTCATGCTGATCAGCGACGTGGCGTACGGTCTGCTGCTCGCCTCGGTCGCGGTCGGCAGCGTGACGGCGGGCTTCACGTGCCGGATGTTCACCCGCCGGCTGGGACCGGCGAGGTCCGCGCTCGGCGGGGCGATGCTGGGCGCGCTGGGCTTCACGATCCTGGGGTTCACCGGTGAGGTCGCCTTCGTCGCCCTCGGCCTCGCCATCACCGGCTACACCGCGATGACCTGGAACGTCACGACCGTTTCGATCCGGCAGGCGATCGTCCCCAAGGAGCTGACCGGACGGGTGAGCAGCGTGAACAGGCTCGTGGCCTTCGGGCTGATGCCGGTCGGCATATTCCTGGCCGGTCAGATCGCGACCCACGCCGACCTGGAGACCGTTTACCGGGTGGGTGGCCTGTTCGGGGCGGCCGTGTCGCTCATCGGACTATTGACGCTTTCCAACGCCGCAGTCGAGAGGGCCCTGCACGAGGCGGGGGCCAAGTAGGCGATCGACCGGTGTACGGCTGAGCCCGTGCCCTCGTCGGCGCGAATCCCAAGAATGGAGAACGGTGGCATGGCACTCGAAACATCGACGGCACGCGAGATCAAGGTGAGCCGGGAGCGCGTCTGGCAGGCCTGGACCGACCCCAAGGAGGTCCGCGCCTGGCTGAACCTGCACGACGCGAGCGTCCCGGTCGAGCCGGGTGATCCGCTTCGCTGGCACTTCAACCGGGGAGGGAGGGTCGACCTCGTCTTCACGGCGACGCTGCGCGAGGTCGACCCCGGTTTCTCGTGCTCCTACGACTGGGACGTGCCGGGGAACGACGAGCCGACCTCCGTGGAGGTGGAGTTCGTCCAGGTCGACGAGGACAGCACCGAGGTGAAGGTACGCCACTCGGGTTTCAGCGACTCGGTCCGCTCCCGGGTGGAGTTCGACGCCTACGACCACCACTGGTGGCACTACCTGGAGCGGCTCGCGGCCTACCTGGAGCACCGCCCGTTCCAGTTCCACAAGACGCTGACGCCGCCCAAGACGGGCATCATCCCGCTGGGGGTCACCCCGGAGACCGGGATGGTCGTGCAGGATGTGGCGATCAACTCCGCCGCCGAGTTCGTCGGGATCCAGCCCGGCGACGAGATCCACGCCATCGACGGCGTCACGCTCAAGGAGATGGAGGACTTCCACCGTTGGCTCGACGACGCGGTACCCGGGCAGAAGGCGACGTTCACCCTCCAGGACCGCACGGTCGAACTGGTGCTGCGTCCGTTCACGGCATGACGTCCCGACGATGATCAGCGTGGACGGCTTCCGGGCCGCACTCGCCCGGTTTCCCAGCGGCGTCACGGTCGTCACGGCCCGGGGGGAGCGGGAAGGCTCGCACGGTCTGACCGTGAGCGCCTTCTGCTCCGTCTCCGCCGAACCTCCGCTCGTCCTGGTCTGCCTGGCGCGGTCCGCACGCACGCTGCCCGCCATACGGGAGTCGGGACGCTTCGCGGTGAGCATGCTCCGCCAGCACCACGACGACGTGGCGCGCCTGTTCGCGACGACGGCCCTGGACAAGGTCAAGGGTGGATGGGGAGCACTCACCCCGGACGGCCCGCCTGTCGTCCCCGACGCGCTCTTCTCACTGGAGTGCACCGTGCACAGTGTGCTCACCGCGGGTGACCACGAGGTCGTCATCGGCGCGGTACAGGCGTACAGCGTGCGTGACGGTGCTCCGCTGATCTACTACAGGAGGGCCTTTCACCCTCTCGCCACCGTCTTCCCCGGAGGTCGCCCAGGCGACCCGTCCCTCCCTCGGGACGACGCGCGTCCGGGCGAGGCGGGCGAGTTCAGAGGTGGGAACGCACACCGGAGCCGCGCGTCCTGACACGTCGGCGGATCGGCGCCCGCGCGACCGATCCGCCGTGCCGCGCGCGGAGCAGTATCGTGACCTTCATCTGAAAGGAGGATCGGGAAGACGGGCTCCTCGAAGGAGGGCGCCGCATCCTGACGACCAATGGAATATCGCCACCTCGGGCAGAGCGGCCTGATGATCAGTGAAGTCACCTTCGGAAACTGGCTCACCCACGGCGAACTGGTGGATCGGGACCAGGCGGTCGCGTGCATCCGGGCGGCACTCGACGCGGGCATCACCACCTTCGACACCGCCGACGTCTACGCGCGGGGAGCGGCCGAGGAGGTGCTGGGCGCCGCGCTCGACGGGGTGAGACGATCGTCGCTGGTCCTCGCCTCGAAGGTCTGCCTGCCCACCGGCGAGGGACCGAACGATCGTGGCCTGAGCCGCAAGCACGTCGTGGAATCCTGCGAGGCGTCCCTGCGCCGGCTGCGTACCGACTACCTCGACCTGTACCAGGCGCACCGTTTCGACGAGACGACCCCGTTGGAGGAGACGCTGATCGCCTTCGACGACCTGGTACGCCAGGGCAAGGTCCTCTACCTCGGCGTCTCCGAGTGGACGGCCCCGCAGATCGCGTCGGCGCTGGCCATCGCCGGCGAGCTCGGGCTGCGCAGCCGCATCGTCTCCAACCAGCCGCAGTACAACATGTTGTGGCGGGTCGTCGAACCGGAGATCGTCCCGCTGTGCCTGCGCGAGGGCATCGGCCAGCTGGCCTTCCAGCCGCTCGCGCAGGGGGTGCTGACCGGCAAGTACCGGCCGGGCCAGGAGCCGCCGGACGGGTCGCGGGGAACGGCCGGCGGGCGGGCTCCCACCTTCATCAGGAGGGTTCTGGGCACGACGCTCCTCGAACGTGTGCAGGCCCTGCTCCCGCTCGCGGGGGAGTGTGGCCTCTCGGCGGCCCAGCTCGCGATCGCCTGGGTGCTTCGGCAGCCGGGGGTCTCCTCGGTGGTCGCCGGTGCCACCAGGCCCGAACAGGTGACCGAGAACGCCTCGGCGTCCGGCAGGACGATCGACGACGCCGTCCTGAAGCGGGTGGACGAGGTGCTCGGGGACCTCGTCGACCGGGACCCCGCCAAGACCGCGAAAATGATGGCGGTGAAGCCGAGCTGGATGAAGGCCGATGCGGAGAACGGCTAACCGCGGGCGTCCGCGTGACCTCACCTCGTGACCTCACCGCGGTTCGCCGAGCCGGGGCGCGGGGGCAGCTCGAAGGCAGCTCGGGGGGCAGCTCGGTGTTCGCCGGAAACGCCGGTTACGGACATGACGTTATGAAGACATAACGTCATGTCCGTAACTCATGCGAGATATATCCGCTTATGACAACTTTTCAGCTTGAGGTAAAAGCCACAACTGTGTCCGGCATTTACGTATAATGGCCGGAAGCAGACAAGAGGTATGGGGGCTACCGGATGGCTGTGCGTTTTCATGTTCTCAGGCACGTTGAAATCACCGTGGACAGGCACATGGTCGGCTTGGGGCGCCGCCGGTGCGAGCGGTTCACGTTCATGTCGCCGCGCGTCCAGGAAGGGCACGCCACAGGGCGGCCGCGCGCGATCAATCGGGAGGATCGCCGCTCGAAGGGCGGTCACATCCCGCTCGTACGGACCTTGACCGGGAGCACAGGGCGGGATCCGGCCTTCGGCTGAAGCGGCCGCGCTCGCCGGAGTGGTGTGACCTGAGCCGCGCCGGAGCGCGCCCGCGATGGTCTCCCCGGGACCGTACGCGCTGTCAGAGGGCTCGCAGCGGGTCCCGTCCCGTCGCCCATGGGGCGAAGGCGGTTCACGACCTCTTTCTGGTCCCCTTTCCGGGCCTTCCCATCGGGTGCGAGACCGGTGAGATCCGCGATTCACGTTTCCGGCCGAGCTACCGGCCACCCGTTCCGAGCGCGGCGGCACAGTTCCGCCCTGATCGAGGTGGCGCTTCGTCGAGACGTCGTACGCGCCTGTCATCGACCGACACCTCACGTTCCCGATCCGTGCGCGACCGTCTTCCGTGACGGCATGCACGGCGGAGAAGACGACATTCCCATGAAGAGGCTGACGTCCCTTTCCCACCCGCGAAGGAAAACACATGTCGCCTAACACCCTCCCGGAGGGCGAGGTACAGTTCCACGTTCTCGGGGATCTGGCGGTTACCGTGAACGGCGTCGAAGTGCCGATGCCGGCCCAGAAACCGCGAAAGTTGTTGAGCATACTGCTCAGCAGAGCGGGGCAGTCGGTGCCCGTCGGGATCCTGTCGGATATTTTGTGGACCGAACAGCCCAAGAATCCGCGGAAGGCGATGCAGGTCTACGTGTTCCGCCTCCGGCATGTTCTCGGCCACGACCGGATCCAGCAGCGGGGTGAGGGCTACGCGCTGGTCACGCATCCCGACGAACTCGATGTCCACAGGTTCGAGGCGCTCGCCAAACAGGCGCTGAACGCCATGCTCTCCTCCGACATAAAGGATTTGGCGCGCTGTTCGGCGGAGGCGCTCGACATGTGGCGCGGCAGGCCGTACGCGGACCTGGCGGAGAGCGCCGTCGCGGACCACGAGGTCAGCCGGCTGGAGGAACTGCGAACCTCACTGCTGGAGCTTCGTATCGGCGCGGACATCGGCCTCGGGAACCACTTCGAGACCATACCCGAGCTGCGCGGCCTGATCATGCGTTTCCCGTTCCACGAACGATTCCGCACCCTGCTGATGCTCGCCCTCTACCGGACCGGTCGCCAAGGGGAGGCGCTGGAGGTGTTCCAGGAGACCATCGTGCTGCTCGACCGGGAGCTGGGAATCCTGCCGGGTCAGGAAATGAGCACGATGCACACGCGAATTCTGCAGTCCGACCCGTTCCTGATGTCCGTCGACGCCGTACTGGAATGTCTGGGAGAGGTCGGCCTGAAGGCCGCGCATCGGTGAACCAGGGGCCGGTGCCGTTGACAAGGGGTGCGGAGGGCTGGACGCGCCGCGATCCGGCGCGGTGCGCCGACCTGGCCGTCGCGCCCCGGTTCCGCAGACCTTCGGTGTGCCTTCGGGCGACGGGACACCTACCCCGGCGATAGTTGTGCCTCGTCCCTCGCCCCGTATCGTCCCCACCAGTGATCCCGACGGTGTGAGGAAGGATCGGCATGAGCGACGACGCGGTGCGACGCGTTTTCCGGACGGTCGACTCGTTCGACCCCGACGAGTTCGTGCGGTTGCTGGCCGAGGACGCCACGTTGGTGTTCGGCAACGCCGAGCCGATGGCGGGACGCGAGGCCATCGCCGCCGGGTTGCGGGACTTCTTCTCCACCATCGGCGGCCTGCGGCACAGGATCGTGCGGAACTGGCAGGTGGACGCCGACATCATCGCCGAGACCGAGGTGACCTACCGGCGGCTCGACGGCACGGACGTCGGCGTCGTGGCCGTATCGATCTGGCGCACCCGCGACGACGGCCTGATCTCCGACTACCGCATATTCGTCGACCTCGCCCCCCTCCAGGCGGGCGGGGGCGCCGTCGAGCCCGCGTCCACGGGCGCGGCGCCCACCTTCGCCCACGGGGGCGCCCAGGGGTGAGCCGCCGCTTACGCGACCGGACGCCGCCCCCGGAGATCAGTACATCGAGATCTGATCCACCATGACGACCGACCTGCGGTGATCTTCTAGAAGGTGTTCCGAGCCGGGCTTTCGGCGTTCACTGGTTCCCATCGTTTCGTGCTGCTTCTCGTGCCCATGTGCCCTGGGTGTGCCCGATGCTCCTGGACCTGTAGGGCCTCCACCGGCGAGTCCGGCCGTGGGCGAAACCCACTCGCTTTCCCCGGCGTCCGATGCCTTCGTACGCCGGTCCGGCAGTCGGCTGGTCATGTCCTGGAATCCGGCCCGGGCAAGAAGAGTTCGCAATCGTTTCGTCACCCAGTGGATCACTGAAACAGGCCGTCCAGGTTTACAGTGCGTCCAGTCAAGGGGGCACAATGAAGTTCGGGATACTAGGTCCGCTGACGGTGTGGCGAGAGGGTGAGCAGCTCGATCTCGGCACGCCTAAGGCGCGGGTGCTGTTAGCGGTTCTGCTGTGCCAAGCGGGTAATCCTGTTTCGGAAGATCAACTGGCCGCGGCACTGTGGGGGAACACCCCTCCGAAGAGCGCCACCAAGAACATGCAGACCTACGTTCACCGGCTCCGGCGGCACCTGGGCGACCCGGCTCGCGTCGTGCGGCACAGCTCCGGATATCTGGTGCCGGTGGTCCGGGACGAGCTGGATGCGGCGAGGTTCGAGAACCTGGCCGGCTCAGGGCAGGCTGTGGAGGCCGCCGGTGAGCCGGAGGAAGCGACCCGCCACCTGCACGAGGCGCTGAATCTCTGGCGCGGGCCCGCGTTCGTCGGCATGACCGATGTCCCGATGCTGGCCGCGGAGGCCGCGCGGCTGGACGAGGTCCGCCTGTCGGTCCTGCAGTCGCGGATCGCCGTGGACCTGAGGCTGGGACGCCACGCCGGGCTGTTGGGCGAGCTGACCGCACTCACCAACGAGTACCCACTGCGGGAGCGGCTGCGCGCGCAGCTGATGTTGGCGCTGTACCGCTGTGGCCGGCGGGCGGACGCGCTCGCCGAATACACGCGCGCCCGCAAGACCCTGATCGAGGAGACCGGTCTGGACCCGGCCGAAGAGCTGCACGACATGCATCAGCGAATCCTCACTCAGGACCCCTCGCTCGACCTTGTTCCTCGCGTCATGGCGACGATCACGGGCTCCCCTGTGGGGCCGGGCCCGTACAGGCCGGCCTACCGTGACACTGCTGCGCGCCTGTCGGATGAACTGGGTATCGAGCCGAGCGAGCACATGCGTGCCCTGTCCGCCGACCGTCCCGTCCATGCCACGGCCCCGACGCCTGAACCTCGGGCGGCCCCCACCCCCGCCGAGTTGCCGCTGGACATCGCGGATTTCACGGGCAGGGATGGCGAGGTGGCAGACCTCACCGAGGTCCTCACCAAGCCGCGGCCGGGTACCGTCGCCATGGCCAGCATCGCGGGTCTGGGGGGCCTGGGCAAGACCACGCTCGCCGTGCACGTCGCGCACCGGATCGCGGGTCGCTTTCCCGACGGCCAGCTCTATGCGGACCTGCGTGGTGCCTCCGCCGACCCCGCCCGCCCAGAGGACGTGCTCAGCCGGTTCCTGTTCGCACTGGGCATCAGCGCCACCGGCATACCCGAATCCCTGGAGGAACGCGTGGCGTTCTACCGGAGCTGCCTGGCCGGACGCAGAATTCTCATCCTGCTCGACGATGTCGCCGGAGAGGAGCAGGTGCGGCCGCTCCTGCCCGGGGCCCCCGGCACGGCCGTGCTCCTTACCGGATGTGTCCGGCTGGTCGGTCTCGAGGGCACGAGCCTGCTGGAACTCGATGTCCTGCCGTCGGCCCAGGCCTTGGACCTACTGAGAAGAATCGTCGGCGACGAACGCGTCCAGGACGACCCGGACGCGGCTCTGGAGATCACCCGGCTGTGCGGCCGGGTCCCGCTGGCGGTCCGCATCTCGGCGGCCAGGCTTCTCGGTAGAAGGCAGTGGAGTCTGTCCCACCTCGCCGGTGTCCTCGGGGAGGAACGGCACCGGCTGGACGAACTTGTGGCGGGCGACCTCGACATCCGCGTGGGATTCGAGATGAGCTACCGGATGCTTCCCGCGGGTGCGCAGCGGGCCTTCCGGTTAGCCGGACTGCTCGACGCGCCCGATTTCGCTCCCTGGGTGGTGGCGGCCCTCTTGGACGTGCCGGTACGGCAGGCGGAACACGAGATCGAAACCCTGATCGACGCTCATCTGCTGAACCCCACCGGGACGGACGAGACGGGCATGCTCAGGTATCGGTTCCACGACCTGATCCGGTTGTACGCGCGTGAGCGGGCGCAGCGAGAGGATTCCGAACCCGAGCGCCAGGCCGCGCTCGGGCGGGCCCTGGGCGCGTGGCTGGCGCTGGCGGAGGTCGCGGCGGAACACGTCCAGGGCCCCTGCTACGCACCCATGCACAGCTGTGCGCCGCGCTGGCGGCTGCCTGCGGCGGTCTCCGGTCCGCTGCTGGCCGACCCGATGGCCTGGTTCGGCGCGGAGCACGCCGCGCTGATGGCGGGGGTCGCCCAAGCGTGCGAGGCGCGCCTGACCCGACTCGCATGGGACCTCGCGGGGTCCACCGAGACGTACCTCAACGTGCGCGGCTTGTATGACGGCTGGCAGCGCATGCACGAGCAGGCGCTCGCCCTCTGCCGCGAGACCGGCGACAAGCGCGGCGAGGCCGTGCTGATGCGCGGCCTCCTGGAGGTCACCACCTGGAGCTCACCGGCGGGCCCCGGACCGGCGATGACACGGATGCGGGCCGGCGCTTCACAGCTCCTCGACCTGTTCACCATGCTGGACGATCCGGTCGGAACGGCCGATGCCTTGGCGACCCTGGCCTGGAGCATGACGGCCGATGGGAACGGTGGTGCACAAGCGCTCGCCCTGGCGGAGCGCGCTCTGCGGACGGCCGCCGACGCGGACTACCTCGGCGGCCAGGCGCGGGCCTATCACGTGATGGCGATCATCCATGGCGAGGACGACCCTCAAGGGGCGCTCACGGTCCTGGAGCAGGCGACGAAGGTCGCCGAGGCGCTCGGCAACGCTCACTACACCACGACGATCACCCAGTTCCTCGGCGCGGCGAAATCGTTCTGCGGTGACATCACGGGCGGCCAGGAACTGCTGGAAAGCTCCTTGAGAATGGCACGGCGGTTGCACTACCGCTATCTGGAGACGTTCTCGCTGCTCTACCTCTCGAAGCTGTTCGCCGCGGTCGGGGACGAGCGGGCCAGGGCGACCGCCGAACTGACGCTGGCCCACAGCGAGGACGGCAACTTCGGCCATTATCTCGCCGACGCGCTCAGCGTTCTTGGACAGTTGAACCTGGCCGAAGGAGACCTGCCCGCCGCCATCGCCACTCTCGAACGCTCGGTCCGGGTGTGGCGAACCCGCGGCTCGATCCCCTACCTGGCGCGGACGCTCCGTGCCCTCGGCGACGCCCACAGTGCCGCCGGCGACCATCACACGGCCAGGGCCGTCTGGGAGGAGGCCCGTGAACTGTTCCACGGGATCTCGCACGAGAATGGCGTGAGAACGCTGGACTCCCGGCTCGTGTGAAGGGCGGCCAGGCTCTCGGCGACATGTCGCCGTGGATGACCGCCATCAGACGGCGGCGGTCATAGAGGGCCAGGTGCCGCCTGCCGGTTCTTGGGATTGCTTCGTATCGATCGTCCCGCCGTCGTCCCCTTTTTACGGGCTCCGGCGGCGTGCTGGTGGGCGCGGGCGATGGTGGAATCGATGCTGACGGTCCACTCGACCTGACCGATCGAGTCGTCCTTGACCTGCGTCTCCTCCAGCAACCGGGCCCCCGTGCCGTCTCATGCTCGTCGTGCGGCCATTGGGCGATCAGATGGCTGAGGAACCGCGCGCCTGTCTCCCCCCGCGCGTGAGGCGGTCGCGCCGGCCCGCCACATCAACTATCCGCTGCACCTGGCGGATGCACTGGAGCATCCGGCAAGCCTTCAGGGCGTGACCGACGCGCACACCGAAGGCAGGCCGTTCGATAAGGAGCCTCCAAGGTCCGCAGCGTCATCAGGTGAGGACGCTGCACCCGTTCAGCCAAGCAAAGCCGGGTGGCCAGGCGCATGAGGAGCAGCAGGTCGTCGCGTTCTGGACGACCGGCTCGACGCCGGCCGCGGGCGGGCCGCTGATCGAGCCGGCCGGGAGCACCGGAGGGCCGGCGCTCTCCGGTGCTCTGACCATGCTGCTCCCGATCGCGGCTCTCGCCGTACTCGGAAAAGGTCGGGCTGAGGAGGCTCAGCGCTTCGCGAGGTTGTACTGGATGGTGTACTGCCGCGCTCCGCAGCAGCCAGGGTGGCTCGGGTTGGGAGTCCGGATCCAGAGCTGCCCGAAGTTGCTGCCGCCGCGCACTTTGACCGTTCTCATGACCGAATACGCCTTGGAGCCGCCGTCGCAGATTTTGCCGTATCTACCCCGCTGGGCCTCCCAGTTGTTCGCGTTCGCGAAGTAAAGGTCCGGAAAGATGCACCCGCCCTTGGGGAAGCCGTTCTCGCGGATCACGATGGACCGCAGCTGCGCGGACTTGGAGGACTTGTAGGCCCAGGTGGTGGTCACCTTGATCGGGTAATTCCGGCCACGGTGGTCCTTGATCGCGACATAGGTGATCACGGACTGGACCGGCTTGACTCGCTTGACGTAGCTGATTTTTTGGTTGGGTGCGGCGTGTGCGGCGGGTGCCACGAGCAGCCCGGCTCCGAGGGCGGCGGTGAGAGCCACTCCGATCGTGGGAAGCCGGAATCGCGTAAGGGGTCGCACTGGTTCTCCTTCACCATGCAAGGCGTTTCTGGACAAACGATCATCTGACCGGTCGGCAGGTACTTTCGAGAAGCGTGGTCAGGCCGAAGGGTGAGCGTCGAGCCGGGTGAAGATGGAGCCGGCTGGCTGCGCGGGCGCTGAGCACGTGGCCCTCGCACATCCGCATTTCGGCGCTGCCCCGATAACGACGTCAGCCGAAACGCCGAGAACGGACACGACGCCTGCGATCCTCTTCTGCTTGCTGGTCGCTACAATTCCCTTCCCTTCAAGCGTTTTTCGAGTTTTGCGCCGACCGAAATCTATACGACCTTGGTATATTCAGAGAATATGGTCGGCATACGGGCGCTGGATCCTGCCGGGTCCTGCGCGCCAGGTGATGACGGTGCGGACATGGTCGGGCCCGTGCCTGGATCGACCAGTGGAACCTGATCTCGGCTGAACCCGCGCCCGGTCCTGCAACAGGCTCAAGCGGGCCACTGCGAGCCGGCGACCTGGAAGGTGACCGATCGTTTCTTTCCGAACCCGTGACGGTCGTGCCTCCCGACGTCAAGATGGTTCGGATCAAGACCCATGCTCACACCGGCACCGGATTTCATGAAAGCTCCAACACGTATGCGTTCCGACACCCGGCAGACGTGCGGGCGGTGGGCTACTTCAGGAACCACGCTCGGACGAGGGTAACGCTAATCAAGATCAAAGCGTTCTATACGAATGGCTTCGACGGGAATGCGCTGATCGCCCCGGCCATCAATAACAGCAAAGGCTCTTTCCGTAAGGATTGAATAACCAATGGTTATGCGCCTCGATGATGAGGTGATCTCAGAGAAATAATTCGGGCAGTTGCGGATATCCGGTACGCCGCCCGTGGCGTTTCGGGCCTTTCGGGAGAACTCGCCGAAGGCCGGAGAGAAAGACGCGGAGCCTCCGGTGGATGAGTTCTCATCACAAGAAGCCGCAGCGGTGCGGCTTTGGACGAGGGAAGGTTCGCCTGCCGCAAGTGCCTGGGCCCGGGACCGATGGATCCGGCGAGGGCGTCGTCCGGCTCGGGAACCGCTGGGTGACCGGGTGGTGCCGGATGCGAAAAGCCGGCCTCCAATCTGTCTTCGTTGGTCGCCCCCCTGCCGCGCCGGGTGACCTACGGGCGCAACCGGGCCACCTCCCATCCGTCACTCGATCAACTGGTCGGACTCAGGACCTGCTCGTCCAGGGGAACCCGTCCTGCGCGTCCGTGCAGGACTCCGCCGCCCTACGCTCTATCGCGCGCCAACCGAAGATCATGAAGCGGGAAGTCCGCGAAGCGTCCTGAGAGGACCTTGCGACAAGATCACCGCAGGGCAGAAGTCTGGTGGTTCAGTACATCGAGATGTGCGGATGGTCGAAGTGGTTGGCCGTGATGCCGCCTCGGTTCGACATGAACCTCCAGCCGGAGCCGTGGTTGATGCGCTGGCGCCAGATCACGTACTTCACGCCGAGCTTGGCCTTGTTCTTGATGGCCCAGGCGGCGATCTCGTCGCCGAGCGCGAGGTTGGCGGCCGTGGGCATCGCGCCACCGGCGCTCATCATGAAGTCGCAGGCGCGGCCCAGAGGATGCTCGCCGCCGTCGTTGACGGCCCGGTAGCAGCCGACCGAGTACGGCAGGTTGAAGCGCCTCATGACGGCGTCGCGCATGATCCGGGTGCGGTCGGTGATGTTGTCGGGGCCGGTGGGCAGTTGCGGCGCCCAGCTGCCGTCGGCGCGACGGCCGGAACCGGTGGGGGCGAGCCGGTCGAGCTTGTTCTTCATGTCGCGGATCAGCTTCTCGGCCTTCTCTCGCTGCGCCTGCACCTCCTTGGCCTCGTCGCCGATCTCGTCGGTGAGCCTGGCGGCCGTCTCGGCCGCCCGCTTCCTGCGGTCGATGCTGTTGACGAAGCCCTCCAGGTGGGCGGCCTGCTGGGCGGTGAGCTGCTCCATCACCGCGGCGGCGCCCATGTCGCCGGAGAACATCAGCGCGGGCAGCCCTCCGCCGCTGCTCTGGTAGCGCAACTGGACGATGGAGTCGACCTCCCGCTTGGCCTCGACGTAGGTCTTCTCGGCCTTTTCCAGGTTCTGCTTGGCGACGATCTCGGCCTTCTGCGCCATCTTGAGCGACTCGCGGGTGGCCGCGTAGGTCTCGATCAGCTTGTCGACCTGCTTGCCGAGCTTGGCCAGCTCGGCGCGGAGCTTGGCCTCGGTGGGCTTGGGGTCCGCGCTTCCGGCGGTGGGGGCGCCGATGGTGAACACGACGATCGAGCTCAGGCAGAGGGCCAGAGACGCACGCCGACGGAACGTGGGGGACGGGGCCGCCACGCACTCTCCTCTCCTTACGCCTACCGGGTTAGCTGACGGGTTCGGGCTGGAGGAAGCCCTTCCACCGAAGTGGTTTCACCCCAGGTGCGGTGGTTCCCCGGCTCCCGGGCAAGGTGCCCGGGATTAGGCAAATCAGCGTTTACAGCCGATGTGGGAAGGATAGTAGTGGTAAACAGCAGGTCATGCGACCTCAAGACGAGACCAAGCGGTAATCAGTTCGTGACAACAGAGCGCAGCAGTTGTGCTGTCGCCTCGGGCGACACGTCGTTCACGAAGGCGCCCATCGCCGACTCCGACCCGGCGAGGTATTTCAGCTTGTCCGGCGCGCGGCGGATGCTGAACAGCTCCATGTGCGCGTACGACAGATCGCGGCCGGTGGAGACCGGTGCCTGGTGCCAGGCCGCGACGTACGGCATGGGCACGCCGAAGATCCCGTCGAGGCGGCGGAGCACGTCGGTGTAGAGGGGGCCGAACGCCGCGCGTTCCCCGGCGTCCAGCGCGACCAGGTCGGGGACCCTGCGGTGCGGGTAGAGGTGGACCTCCACGGGCCAGCGCGCCGCGGCGGGGACGAAGGCCGTCCAGTGCTCGTTCGAGCCCACCACCCGGATCTCGGCCGCACGCTCCGCGGCCAGGACGTCGGCGAACAGGTTGCCGCCCGTCCGCTCCCTGTGGCGCTCGGCCGCCCCGAGGGTGAGCCTGGTGCGCGGGGTCACGTAGGGGTACGCGTAGATCTGGCCGTGCGGGTGGGCCAGGGTGATGCCGATCTCCGCCCCCCGGTTCTCGAAGCAGAAGACCTGCTCCACGCCGGGCGTCGCCGACAGCTCCGCCGTACGGTCGACCCAGGCCTCCATGACCAGTTCGACCCGCTCGGGGGAGAGCCGCGAGAACGCGGAGTCGTGCTCGGAGGTGAAGCAGACCACCTCGCACCTGCCGACCCCCGGACGGACCTCGCTCAACCCTCCGATCGGCCGGTGGTCGCCCGGCTGGGCGGAGAACGAGGGGAACCGGTTCTCGAAGACCACCACCTCGTAGTCGGAGGAGGGGACCTCGGTGAGATTGCCCGGAGTCGAGGGACAGAGCGGGCACTCGTTGGCGGGGGGAAGGAAGGTGCGGCCCTGGCGGTGCCCGGCCACCGCGATCCACTCCTCGGTGAGCGGGTCGTAGCGCAGCTCGGAGGCGGCGGGACGGGGCGGCAGGTCGCGCCGGTCGGGTGCCGTGCGGTCGGCGTCGTCGCGCCGGTCGAAGTAGAAAAGCTCCCGGCCGTCGGCCAGGTGGGTGATCGTACGCTTCATCGGCCGGCGATCTCGCTCTCGCGCTGGGGGTCGGTGATGATCATCTCGCCCACCGAGGCGGCGAGCTCCTCGCGGGCCTTCTCGGTCATGCCGGAGTCGGTGACCACGATGTGGGCCTCGGCCAGCTCGGCGATCGTGCTGATGCCGACCGTGCCCCACTTGGTGTGGTCGGCGAGCACCACCAGGCGGTGCGCGGAGGCGACCAGTTCGCGGTTGGTCTCGGCCTCGAGCAGGTTGGGGGTGGTGAACCCGGCGCGGGTGCTCATACCGTGCACGCCGAGGAAGAGGGTGTCGACGTGCAGGCCGCGGATCGCCGAGACCGCGACCGGACCGACCAGCGCGTCGGAGGGGGTGCGGACCCCGCCGGTCAGCACGACCGTCTGGTCGGCCCTGGGGGAGCGGTGGAAGACGTCGGCGACCCGGATCGAGTTGGTGATCACGGTCAGCTCGGGCACGTCGACGAGGTGGTGGGCGAGCGTCCAGGTCGTGGTGCCCGCGGAGAGCGCGACGGCGGTGGCCGGCCGGACGAGCCGGGCGGCGTGCCGGGCGATCGTCTCCTTCTCCGCCTGCTGGCGCACCGACTTGGCGGCGAAACCCGGCTCTTCGGTCGAGCCGGGCCCGGCGGCGGTGGCGCCACCGTGGACCTTCTCCACCAGGCCGCGCTCGGAGAGCACCTCGAGGTCGCGCCGGATCGTCATGTCGGACACGCCAAGCTCCCGGACGAGATCGGCGACCCTGACCCCGCCGCTGCCGCGCACCCTTTCCAGGATCGCCTGCTGTCGCTGCTGGGCGAGCATCGCCTCACTCCCCTTAATCCATCAGATTCCACCAAAATACCACGACCAGGTGGGGGAGGTTGTTGGATTGTGCTGGCCGGCCGCTCACAGTCGATCAAGCTCCGCCGCGATGTTCGCCCTCGCCGCCCCCTCCAGATCGGCGACGTGGAAGATCACCGGAAGATCGAGCAGCGAGCGCAGCACCGCGGCCCTTCCTGCCCTGAACACGTCGTCGGGGACGAAGCCGTACTCCTCGCGCACGGCCGCCGCGTAGGCGGCGTAGACGTCGGGGGAGGAGCCCAGGATCGCCAGGTCCGCGTCGGACAGCACGGCCCCGTCCGCGTCGCCGGACGCGGGTGCGTGCGTGACGGTCATCCTGACCAGCCGGGCGACCGTCGCCACATCCTCCGCGGGCACCCCCAGCTCCGGCAGCGCGCGCTCGGCCAGCCTCGCGCTCCGCTCCTCGTTGTCCGCGCGCCGCGGGTCGTAGACGGCGTCGTGGAACCAGGCCGCCATCCGTACCAGGTCCGGGCGCCCCGCGTGGTCGGCGAGGGCGTCGACATGGGTGAGCACCGCCTCCAGATGGGCGGTCGTGTGATACCTGCGGTGCGGCTCGTCGTACCGGGTGATCAGTTCGCGGCCGAGGGGGTCGGCCCCCGCGCCGGCGAGGGATCGCCAGCGGGCCATCAGCTTCTCGCTCATGTGACGGAGCCTAGAGTCCGGTGACGGAGCCGGTAGTCCGGCCTGACGGGTGAGGAGCCCGGTCACGCGTCCATCCAACGGGTGGGGAACGTCAAGACGGGGGAAACGCCGGGGAAATACGGTCCGCCGGAGCCGGACGGATCGCCGTCCAGGCCTTGTGCGACGGACATTCCAGGAGGAATGTGAAGGTCTGGGCGAGTGAGATCGAGTCCCGTACGGATCCGGAGGAACCTCGGCGAAGGGGTGGTCGGCATGGGCAGACGAGCACGCAAGGCCAGGGCGCGCAAGAAGCGCAGGGCCAACCACGGCCGGCGGCCGGCGGCGGGCTGACGGCACGCGCTCCGATGGTCAGGCGCGGCGGCCCCAGGAGGCGAGCAGCAGGGTCTGCGGGTCGGTGCCCGAGTGAGGCTGCGGGTGCTCCCCGGTGGCCGCGGCCTGCCGGTAGCCGGGCTCGGCGTCGCTGAACCAGGTGGCGCAGGCCTCGACCAACTCGGGATCGAGACGCTCGTCGGCACCGATGGCGCGGGCCAGGTCCCACGTGTGGATGAGCGCGTCGGCGAACAGTTCGGTGATGTACTCCCGGCCGGACACGTCGCCGAACGGCAGGTGGACGAGGCGGCCGAGGGCGTGAACGCCTGTCGCCGCCTGGATGGCGGGTACGGCCGAGGTGTCGAAGGCCTTGATGGGATCGTCGCCCAGCAGGTCTCCGTCGAAGGCGTCGCCGACGTCCGCGGAGGTCCCCCCGGCCAGCAGCACGGGAGCCCACAGGTTCTCGCCGACCACGTGGTTGACGAGAGCACGCACGTCCCAGTCGACGCACGGGGTCGGGTTCTCCCACTGCTCGGGGCCGATCCGGTGGACAAGAGCGCCGAAGTCGTCCAGTGCGCGGTGGTAAGCCTCGGGTACGTCGATGGTCATCATGCCCCTCCCGATGCCCTCCCGGGTCTCCTCCCGGCTCTCATCTTGACCGTAACCCCTGAACAGCCAGTAGTCATCGCGTCAACGGACATGACCGGCATGCCCGAGGTGCCCAAGGAATTCCGTAGGGTGCACACCTGACCGGGGGACTTCATTCCACGGTCAGATCGACGTCAGCAGTAAGTCACGATATTTTGCGAAACTTCATCTCATGCGCACCATGACTTTCACCAGGGCGACCGCCGCGGCGGTCACCGGCCTGCTCCTCCTGCCCCTCTCCGCGGTTCCGGCCACCGCCGAATCCGGCCACCGGGGCATCACACTGACCTTCCTCGGCCGTCACACCGCCGGAACCGCCGGGGCCTCGGAGATCACCGCGTACGATGCCTCCACCCGCAGGGTCTTCGTGGTGAACGCGCAGGCCGGTACCGTCGACGTGCTCGACATCCGCGACCCGCGCAAGCCGCGCAAGGTCGCCACCCTGGCCACCCCCGGAGCCAACAGCGTCGCGGTGCGCCGCGGCCTGGTCGCCGTGGCCCAGCAGGCCGCGGTCAAGACCGACCCGGGCACCGTCGCCTTCTTCGACGCCGCGAGCGGGAAGAAGCTCAGGCAGGTGACCGTGGGGGCGCTGCCCGACATGCTGACCTTCACTCCGGACGGGACCCGGGTGGTCGTGGCCAACGAGGGCGAGCCGTCCTCCTACTGCGAGGGCGAGGCGGCCGACCCCGAAGGTTCGGTGAGCGTCGTCGACCTGCGCCGCTGGACGGTGCGGACCGCGGGGTTCGCGAAGTTCGACGCCGAGCGGCTGCGGGCCCGGGGAGTGCGGATCACCGGCCCCGGCGCCACCGCGGCCCAGGATCTGGAGCCGGAGTACGTCACCGTCGACGGCGACACCGCTTATGTGACCCTTCAGGAGAACAACGCGCTCGCGATCGTCGACCTGAACCGGGTCGTGGTTCGCGACGTCGTCCCGCTGGGGCTGAAGGACTGGTCGAAGAGCGGGTTCGACGCGTCGGACAGGGACGGGAAGATCGACGTCAGGCCCCGGCCGGTGAAGGGCATGTACCAGCCCGACGCGATCGCGCACTTCCGCGACCGTGGGCGGACCTACCTGGTCACCGCCAACGAGGGCGACGGGCGCGAGTGGGGCTGCCACGCCGACGAGGTCAGGGTCAAGTCGCTGAACCTCGCGCTGCCCGACGCGGAGAACCTCAAGAAGGACGCCGAGCTCGGCCGCCTGAACGTGGCCGTCGACTCGCCCAGGGACGCGAACGGCGCCTACACCGAACTGCACGCGTTCGGCGCCCGCTCGATCTCGGTCAGGTCCACCTCGGGAGCGCTCGTCTGGGACTCCGGCGACCAGTTGGAGCGGCTCGTCGCCAGGGAACTGCCCGGCGCCTTCAACGCCGACAACGAGGAGAACGACTCCTTCGACAGCCGCAGCGACAACAAGGGCCCCGAGCCCGAGGGGATCACGGTCGGTGAGGTGCGTGGCCGGACCTACGCCTTCGCCGGGCTGGAGCGGGTCGGTGGGATCGTCGCCTACGACCTGGGCGACCCGCGCGCCCCGCGTCTGGCGGGCTACGTCAACACCCGTGACTTCACCGGCTCGGTCGAGGACGGCACCGCCGGGGACGTCGGTCCCGAGGGCGTGCTGTTCATCCCCGCCTCCGACAGCCCCACCCGCCACCCGCTCCTGGTGGTCGGCAACGAGGTCAGCGGCACCACCGCCCTCTACGAGATCCGCTGAGGGCTCGCCGGGCCCCGTTCCGGCACCGCGAGGCCCCGTCCGTCGCAGGATCATTCGATCGTGTCGCCGTCACCGGCGTCCGTGGTCAAGACGGCTATGGCAGCCTCTGCTCGATCCAGACGATCTTGCCCTTCGGGGTGAGGCGTGATCCCCAGCGGTGGGCGAGCCAGTTGATGAGGTGCAGGCCGCGGCCGGTGTCGCTGGTGGTGGACGCCTCCCGCATGACCGGCTCGGACACCGATCCGTCGGACACCTCGCAGACCAGGGTGGGCCCGCGCAGCAGACGCAGCTCGACCTCGCCCCGGCCGTGCTCGACCGCGTTGGCGACCAGCTCGCTCACCATGAGCTCGGTGTTGTCACTGAGCGAGGACAGTCCCCACTCGTCGAGCGTGGCCCGGACGAAACGGCGGGCCTGGGAGGCGGAGCGGGGGTCGGAGGGCAGTGACCTCTCCGCGAAGTCCTTCTCCGTCAGCTCCGACACCCTGGCGAGCAGGAGGGCGATGTCGTCCCGCTCGTGTCCGGGCCGCTGTGCCCTGATCGTGAGGTCGCAGACCTCCTCCAGGTCGTGGTCGGGGCCGGAGAGCAGACCGCGCAACGCGTTGATGCCCTCCTCGATGTCCCGGTTGCGGCTCTCCACCAGGCCGTCGGTGTAGAAGGCGAGCACGGTCCCGCCGGGAAGCGTGAACTCCCGCATCTCGGCGGGCTCGTTGCCGATGCCCAGGGGGAGCCCCGGCGGCAGCTCCAGCAGTTCGGTCTCGCCGTCGGGCTGTACCAGGATCGGCGGCACGTGTCCCGCACAGGCGATCGCGCACCGCCGCGTGACGGGATCGTAGGTGGCGTACACACACGTGGCGATCTGGCTGGCGTCCAGGTCCTGGCTCATCAGGTTGAGCCGGAACAGCACGTCGGCCGGGCTCAGGTCCAGGCTGGCCAGCGTGCGCGCGGCCGTGCGGAGCTGGCCCATGGTGGCGGCCGCCCTGATGCCGTGCCCCATCACGTCGCCGACGACGAGGGCGACCCGGCAGCCGGGCAGCGGGATCACGTCGTACCAGTCGCCGCCCACCCCGACCAGGTCGCTGGCCGGCAGGTAACGGGAGGCGATCGTCAGGCCCAGAGGCTGGGAGAGATCGACGGGCAGCAGGCTGCTCTGCAGGGTCAGCGCGGTGCGGCGCTCGCGGTTGTAGAGGCGCGCGTTGTCGAGGCAGACCCCGGTCCTGGCCGCAAGTTCCTCGGCCAGGTTGACGTCCTGCTCGTCGAAGGGCTGGCTGGTGGGTCTGCGGGTGAAGATGACGAAGCCCAGCACCCGGCCACGCGCCTTCAGCGGCACCACCAGAAACGAACTGTCCTCCAGCACCTTCGACACCGAGTCACGCTTCCAGAACCGCCCGATCTCCTCGGCGGTCCTGCGCCCCAGGCGCGGATAGAGGATCGGGTTGCCGGTCGCCATGCACCGGGCGTAGGGGGTCCAGGCCTCGTAGACGGCGACCTCGTCCACGGGAAACGCCCTGGCGTACTCGCCGGGAGAGGGATCTGCCACGCCGACCGCGATCCGCCGCACCAGCGCCGAGCCGTCGGTGGTCTCCTGGGGAAACTCTCCCTCGGTCACCAGCCGGTCCTGTACGAGGATGCCCGCCGCGTCCGCGAAGCGCGGCACGGCGACGTCCATCAACTCCCTGCCGGTCTCGAACACGTCCAGTGTGCTGCCGATGCGTTTGCTGGCGGCGTTGAGCAGGGACAGCTGCTCGTGCATGGACGCGGGACTGCCCATCCTGAACCCTGGCGTGGCTGGATTTTTTGTGACAAAACGGGACTTCACTCGCTCCACCGGGGTGCGGGAACCGGCGTCCACCAGGTTTCCAGTTCGAGGTCTTCTGCGATGGCGTTGGCGCCGTTGTATCCGGGGGCCGCGGAGACCGAGCCGCCCGGGTGACTGCTGGCGCCGCAGAGGTAGAGGCCGTCGACGGGGGTGCGATACTGGCCCATCTCGGGGACCGGGCGGTTGCCGCCCAGCTGGGACGGCTCGTAGGCCCCCACGTGATGACTGCCGCGCACCATGTTGACGCAGTGCCGCTCGATATCGAGTGGTGAGAAGACCCGTTTACCCAGGACGGCGCCCCCCGTGAGGTTGGGGGCGTATTCGGCCCACTCGGCGAGCAGCCGCTCCCCGACCTCCTCGCGCCGCAGGTCCCAGTTGGCCGGGTCACCGCCGAGGTCGTACGGGGCCCACGGCCACCAGAACGCCACGTGCTTGCCGGCGGGGGCGTACGAGGGATCGAACAGCGAGGGGCACGCGCCGTTGCCGGCCAGCCGCTCGGGCAGCTCCCCCCGGTGGATCTGGTCGAAGGTACGGCCGAGCTGCTCGCTGTCGTCGGCGCCGAGCACCACGAGGAAGGCCCGGTCCACGTCGGGCTCGAACTCGGCGGCCCGGTAGCAGGGCGCCTCGCCGAGCGCGAGGTGCAGGGTGACGAGGCTGTGCGCGGCCCACCTGTAGTCCTCGACCTTGGCGGTGATCTCCGCGCCGAAGTTCTCCGGACCGGCGAGCCGTACGGTCTGGGGGGCGTCCACCGCGCTGGCCACGAACCTGCGGGCGGTGAGCACGTCGCCGGTGGCGAGCCGCACCCCGGTGGCCCGCCCGTCGTCGACCAGGATCCGCTCGACGTGGGCGCCGGTCACCACGGTGCCGCCGTGCTCCTCGATGACGGCGCGCAGCGCGCTCGCGACGTTGGCCGCGCCTCCCACCGGCACCCCGAGCCTGGCGATGCGCGACAGCAGCCGGGGGAAGAAGCCGCCGGTGCCGGGAACGTTCTCGATGGAGATCGCGTGCAGGAAGGACTTGAACAGCACCCTGACCTGGTCGCTCTCGAAGTTCCTGTCGACGGCCTCGTACAGCGAGAGCGGCATGTAGCTCATCATGTCGCGTCCCAGGTCGCCCTTGATCCGCTCGGCGAGCACCGGCGGCGGCAGTGGCCTGGAGTACAGGAAGCCGTTCATCAGCCCTCTGGCCGCCTCGGCGTAGCGCTCGTACAACTCCAGCCAGCGCGCGGCGTCGGCCGTGGAGAAGCGGGCGAAGGACTCGGCGGTGCGCTTGGGGTCGGTGTAGACCGTGATCGCCCGGCCGTCCCTGAAGACCGTGGCGTGCTGGGTCTCGGGGTAGATGTAGCGCAGGCCGTAGCGCTGAAGCTCCAGGTCCGCGGGGACCGGGCCCTCCTCCAGGAAGTGGTAGCTGCTGTGAGTGTTGTGCCGGAACCCCGGGAGGGTGAGCTCCTGGGTGCTGCAACCGCCACCCGCGACGTCGTTGCGCTCGACGACCGCGACCGACAACCCCGCCTTCGCGAGGTAGGCGGCGCACGTGAGGCCGTTGTGACCTCCGCCCACGATGACGCCGTCGAACTCCGACACTTTCCCTCCAGGGGCAGTCTGACTTCTGGTTATGGAGGATTGTAAAGAATGATCTACATGCGAACCTCGTGTTTAACAGAGATTCATAGATATTTCCACACGAACTAGGACTTGTCGGTGTTGAGGTGGCGGAGCAGGCGTGCCAGTTGCTCCCCGTAGCGCTCCCCGAACTCCTCCGACGCCGGATCGTCCCCGCAGATCGCGCGGACCAGCTGCGGGAATATCGCTCCGGCGTCGGCCGCGGCGAAGAGCATCAGGAGCAGGTACGCGGGGTCCAGGTCGGCGGGGAACTCCCCCTCCGCCTGCCGCCTGCGCAGGTCCTCGACGTTGTCCCGCATGTCCCTGAGCAGCGCGGAGTCCTCCTCGCCGTCGTCCTGCAGTCCACCCCAGATGAGGATCCTGGCGAGGTCGCGGTCACGCACGGTCGCGGTGACGTAGCCGCGTACCAGTTCGGGCAGCGTCGGCGGCGGCGACGTCCCGGCGAAGGTGCTCTCCTTGCCCTGCCAATCCGCCGTGAGCGCCTTGAGTAACCCTTCCTTCCCGCCGAAATAGTAAGAGATGAGCTGTTTGTTCACTCCGGCTCTGGCGGCTATCTCACTCACCCTCGTTCCGGCGAATCCCTTGGCGGAGAACTCGGCCTTGGCCGCCTCGACGATGCGCCTCTTGGTGCGCTCGGGATCACGCCTGCGCTCCACGGGGGCGCGGCGAGAGGGCTTGTCCATGCCTCACGGTAACACCGGCCAACCATCGGGATGAATCTATCAACCTTTTGGTTGATAGATTCATCCCGATGGTTGATAGTGATGCCATGACGAACATGAGAGTCGCCGTCGTCGGAGGCGGGATCGGCGGTCTCTGCCTGGCGCAGGGGCTGCACGGCGCGGGGATCGACGTGACGGTCTACGAGCGCGACCGCACCCCCTCCGACCGGCTCCAGGGCTACCGTGTCCACATCGACCCCGATGGCTCCCGGGCCCTGCGCGATTGCCTGCCCCCCGAGCTGTGGGAGGCGTTCCTGGCCACCTCCGGTCGCGGTGCACAGGACTTCCGCTTTCTCAGCCACCGGATGAGACCGCTGCTGACCCTGGAAAGTCCGTCCGTGACCGATCCGGTGGACGCCCACCACTCGGTCAGCAGGATCACCCTGCGGCAGATCCTGCTCTCCGGCCTCGAAGGGCCCAGCGGTGTCGTCCGGTTCGGCAAGACCTTCGAGAGCTACACCCGTGACCCCGAAGGCACCGTCACCCTGCGCTTCGCCGACGGCACCGCCGAGGCCGCCGACATCGTGATCGCCGCCGACGGCGGAAACTCCCGCGTCAGACGCCAGTACCTGCCGCACGCCCGCCGCGTCGACACCGGCATCGTCACGATCGCGGGCAAGTTCCCGCTCACCGCCGCCACGCGCCCTCTGATCGACCCGGGCCTGTACGAGGCCATCAACATGGTCATTCCACCGAGGGGCCTCGGCATGTTCGCCGCGCCGCACGACCTCGCGGGCGCCGGGAACGCCGGGAACGCCGGAAGTACGGTCCTACCGCCGGGGATCGGCAGGACCGAACGGGAGGGTGCCCTGTTCGACAACACCGGCGGCTACGTCATGTGGGCCTTCGGCGCCGCGACCGGTCGCTTCCCCCACGACCTCGCCACGATGGACGGTGGGCGGCTGAGGGACATCGTGACCCGGATGACCGAGGGCTGGCACCCGGACCTCCGCACACTGGTCACCGCCTCCGACCCCGACACCGTCTCGCTGCTGCCGATCCGCACCTCGGTGCCGATCGGCCCCTGGCCCGCCACGAACATCACCCTGCTCGGAGACGCGATCCACAGCATGACCCCGATGCGGGGGATCGGCGCCAACATCGCCTTACGCGACGCCCGGTCGCTTCGCGACGCTCTCACCGGTGGCGGCGACCCCGTCGCGGCCATCGCCGTCTACGAGGCGAGGATGCGCGAGTACGGCTTCGCCGCCGTGCGCGACTCCCTCAAGGCGGCCCATCGGTTCGTGGACGAGAACCCGGTGGCCCGGGCCGGCCTGAGGACCTTCCTGCGCGCCGCCGGGCACCTCACGGCCCTGAGACGCAAAGCCTCCCTGTGAGATCTGGCGCCTTACCCGTCACGTCGGACTCAGAGCTTCGACCATGTCGCGGGCCGGTCGGCGGACGGTCTCCATTCCTCCGGAGATCATTCCCGTTCTGCGAGCACACTTCGACGAGTTCGCGGAGCCGGGGGAGGGCGGCCTTGTCTCCGTCGGTCCCAAGGGGGCGCTCCCGCTCCCGCGGGATCCGGAGGAAGGTACAGACCGAGGTGGGTCTTCCGGCGTTCCACTTCCATGATCTCCGGCACGTCGGTAACACCTTGGCATCGGACAGCGGGGGGAGCCGCGAAGAGCTGATGACCGGAATGGGACGCTTCTCCACTCGGGCGGCGCTCGTCTACCAGCACGCGAGCAAGGACCTGACCAGGCCATCGCTCGGGCGCCGGGGAAGGAATTCAAGAAAGCCCGCGAAAACGGGTCCAGAAAACCATCGGGCACGCAGCGGGCACGGAAGTTCCTGAAGTTTTGGCGAAACGTGAAAGGCCAGGTCGCCGCGTATGGGCTGACCTGGCCTTTCATCATCTGAGCGGACGACGGGAATCGAACCCGCGTAGCCAGTTTGGAAGACTGGGGCTCTACCATTGAGCTACGTCCGCGCGAGCCGGCGTCAGTCTGGTCTAGACTTCATCCGTTCGTCAGGGCGTAAGCGTACCGGAGTTCCGGAGCGTGCGCGCACTCGACCTACGGGGTGTGGCGCAGTTTGGTAGCGCACCTGCTTTGGGAGCAGGGGGCCGCAGGTTCAAATCCTGTCACCCCGACACGTGCCGGGCATCGGTTTCGACCGGTGCCCGGTTCTTCGTTCCGGAGGGCGAGTGGCTCTTCGCGGCGCGCGTGGGACGGACGGGTCACGCGCGTGGGACGGGCGGGTCAAGGGTGCCCGCGGAGAAACGTGGAAATGATCCCGCTGTGGGGAGAATGTCAGGAGTGAGGGCTGAAGAAGGCCCAGACGGCCTTGCCGCCGCAGTTGAGGTGATCCCAGCCCCAGCCCTGGCTGTAGGTCTCCACGATGTAGAGGCCCCGGCCGTTCTCCGAGACGAAGTCGGGCTCCTTGGGCGTCGGCACCTCGTTGCTCGGGTCCGTCACGGCCAGGAGCACGTGGGGAGAGAGGTGCACCAGGACGAGCGTGATCGGGTTGATCTCGGTCCGGCCGGGCGGGCACAGCGCGTAACGGACCGCGTTGGTGACGAGTTCCGAAACCACTAGCGCTGCGTCATCGCTGAGTTCCGCCAGCCCCCAGTCGTGGAATGTGGAACGTGTCACGTCCCTGGCGGTCTTCACCGAGTCGGCCTGATTGGGCAGGGGACACGCGGTGGCGCCGGAGTGGTTGGCCTCCAGTAGCTCGTCAAAGCCCACCTGGCGGGTCGCCTGCAGGTAGTCGGCAGCCGATTTTGGCTCCTCCACCATCCTGCCGGTACCTCCCGCTGTCATCGTGAGTCTCCGTACTACTTGAGAGTTTTCAGAGCTTGTGCACCATAAGCCCAATATGCACTAGGCCATCATGGGTCACCGACACGTCCGCTGCAAGACCCAAATGCACGTGCAGTTGCAATGTGCAGCCGCATGGGCGGTTAGGACGTCGACTTGGCGAATTGGGCAGGGAGTTGAGACCTTGTCATAGCGGCCGGAAGTAGTGACACTGTGTGCGCTGGCCCAAGTACAGAGGGAGGCGAAGTGACGCAGGTTCAACCGGGATCGGGTCCCACAGCTCTGCGTATCCTTTTAGGCTCCCAACTGCGTCGCCTGCGTGAGGCCAAGGGGCTGTCGCGCGAGGAGGCGGGCCATCTGATCCGCGGATCCGAGTCCAAGATCAGCAGGATGGAACTCGGCAGGGTCGGCCTGAGGGAACGCGACGTGGCGGACCTGCTCACCTTCTACGGGGTGGAGGACGAGCAAGCCCGGTCGGCGGTGATGGATCTGCTGCTCAGAGCCAACGAGCCCGGCTGGTGGCACCGGTTCAACGACCTGCTGCCCTCATGGTTCCAGACGTACGTCGGCCTTGAGGAGGCGGCCTCCCGGATCCGTACCTACGAGGTGCAGTTCGTGCCGGGCCTGCTGCAGACGAAGGAGTACGCCAGGGCGGTCATCACCGCGGGGAGCGCCGGCATCGCGCCCGAGGAGATCGCCCGCCGCATCGATCTGCGCATGCAACGCCAGCAGGTGCTCGGCCGACCCGACGGACCCTTCTTCTGGGCCGTGATCGACGAGGCCGCCCTGCGGCGTCCGATCGGCGGCGCGGACGTCATGCGGGCCCAGCTGGAGCATCTGCTCGACCTCATGCGGCAGCCGAACATCACGATCCAGGTCATGCCCTTCAGCTTCGGAGGTCACAGCGCGGAGGGCGGCGCCTTCAGCGTGCTCCGCTTCAACGACAGCGAACTCCCCGACGTCGTCTACGTCGAACAGCTGGCCAGCGCCCTTTACCTGGACAAGCGTGAGGACGTCGACCGCTACAGCGAGGTCATGGAGCGGTTGTGCGCGGTCAGCACCACGCCCGGTGAGACGAACGACATCCTGCGGCGGATCATCAAGGAGGACTGAGCGGCCATTGGTCGCTCCCTGGTGCCGCTCTGCCCTAGACTGGCCAGCGGCGCTGAACACCCGCCGCTGTGGAGCATGCCCTAATCTCGCGTGTCTCGACGGCTGTGCCAGGTGCCGCTCATGTGGGCGCGGCGCGCGAGCTTGCCGCGGTAGCCGTTAAGTCCTGACGCGCCCGCGATCACTCGAAGCTTGATCAAGGAGACGACCCCGTGAAGACCGCTGTGGAGGAGCTCAGCCCGACCCGGGTAAGGCTTACCGTCGAGGTGCCGTTCGAGGAGCTCGGCGAGAGCCTGCAGGCGGCGTACAAGAAGGTCGCGCAGCAGGTGCGCGTCCCCGGGTTCCGCCCCGGCAAGGTTCCGGCTCGCATCATCGAGCAGCGGTTCGGCCGCGCCGTGGTGCTGGAGGAGACCCTCAACGACGCGGTGCCCAAGCTGTACGGCCAGGCCGTCGACGAGAGCGACATCTTCCCGGTCAGCCAGCCGGAGATCGAGGTCACCAAGATCGAGGACGGCCAGCAGGTCGAGTTCACCGCCGAGGTGGATGTTCGTCCCGGCTTCGAGGTCCCCGACTACCAGGGCATCGAGGTGACCGTCCCGGTCTCCGAGGTCTCCGAGAAGGACATCGAGGAGCAGCTGAACGGCCTGCGTCAGCGTTTCGCCACGCTGACCGGCGTCGAGCGCCCCGCGGCCTCCGGTGACTTCGTCGTCATGGACCTGGCCGCCGCGATCGACGGCGTCAACATCGAGGAGCAGCAGGCCAACGACGTCTCCTACGAGGTCGGCGCCGGCTCGGTGCTGCAGGGGCTGGACGACGCACTGGTCGGCCTGTCCGCGGGTGAGACCAAGGAGTTCACGACCAACCTGGTCGGCGGCGAGAACGCCGGCGAGGAGGCAGTGGTCACCATCACCGTCAAGAGCGTCAAGGAGAAGGTCCTCCCCGAGCTCGACGACGAGTTCGCCCAGCTCGCCAGCGAGTTCGACACTCTCGACGAGCTCAAGGCGAGCATCAGCGAGACGGCCCGCCGCAACAAGCTGATCGACCAGGTCGTCCAGGCTCGCGAGAACGCCCTCGCCGCCCTGCTCGACAAGATCGACATTCCGCTGCCCGAGAGCGCGCTCAAGGCCGAGGTCGACAACCGCAAGCACAACCTTGAGCACCAGATCGCCGAGAGTGGCCTGAGCAGGGAGGCATATTTCCGCCTCTACCAGACCACCGAGGAGGAGCGCTTCGCGGAGTTCGACGAGAGCGCCGCCAAGGCGCTCAAGACGGGCTTCGTCCTCGACAAGATCGTCAAGAGCGAGGACCTCGGTGTCAGCGAGCAGGAGCTGACCAACTTCGTGGTGCGCCGCGCCATGCAGATGAACGTCGCGCCCAACACGCTGGCCCAGCACCTGGCCGACAACGACCAGCTCACGCTGGCCATGGTCGAGATCGTCCGCGACAAGGCCAAGAGCGTCATCGGCGACGCCGCCAAGGTGACCGACGAGGCCGGCAACGAGGTCGACCTCAAGGCCATCTACACCGAGATCAACGGTGAGGAGGTCTCCGAGGAGGCCGACGACACCGAGGTCGAGACCGCCGCCAAGTAGTCTTCGGCCGAGCGGGAGACCGGATTCGTCCGCTGCCTCCGCCGCCCGATGCCCCCGCCGCGCTCCGCGTGGCGGGGGCGTCTTCGTCCCCGGGTGAGGGTGCGCGTGCCGCAGGGCGACGCCTGGAGGGCTCCGGAATCTCCCCGGCCCTTCTCTCTGCCCCCAGAGCTTCGAGGGCTCCTGGGCCCTCTGAGAGCCGTTGAGGGATCTCGTGGCCCCAACCTGTCGCACGCCTTCCTGCGCGTGCCCACCTTCGCCTCTCCGGCGAGCGGCGACACGCCGGGGAGGCTCCGGCCTCTCAGCCCTCGCAGGGATGCACAACAGGGGAGCCGCGGACGTGGTGGGGAGGCGGCGGGCAGCATGCGCCGTCAGCGAACAGTGCGTTGAGGAGGCATGTCCGGTAGGTGGCGCGCGTTAAGGTCACAAGCAAAGCCAATCGATTACGACGCATCGGAAGGTGACGCTGTGACCAGCCCGCCGACCTTCTACCAGCCGACCGGCTCCGGGCCCGAGTCGATGAGCCAGCCAACCGGCTCGTTCAGGCTCGAAGACCAGCTCTACCAGCGGCTGCTGCGTGAGCGCATCATCGTGCTGGGCACCCAGGTCAACGACGAGATCGCCAACCGGATCTGCGCCGAGCTGCTCCTGCTCGCCGCGGACGACTCAGAGCGCGATATCTGGCTCTACATCAACTCGCCAGGCGGTTCCGTGACCGCTGGTATGGCGATTTACGACATGATGGAATATGTGCCTAACGATGTGTGCACGGTCGCGATGGGTCTGGCCGCCTCCATGGGCCAGTTCCTTCTGTGCGCCGGCGAGCGGGGCAAGCGATACGCCCTGCCGCACGCCCGCATCATGATGCACCAGCCTTCCGGCGGCATCGGCGGCACCGCCGCCGACATCGCCATCCAGGCGGAGCAGATGCTCTACGTCAAGAAGACCCTCGCCGAGCGCATCGCGTTCCACACCGGCCAGAATCTCGAGCAGATCGAGGCCGACTCCGACCGCGACCGCTGGTTCACGGCCGAGGAGGCCAAGGACTACGGCTTCATCGACCAGGTCGTGCGCAGCGCTCGGCAGGTGCCCTCCACGGGCGCCGTCTCCTGAAGGGGCACAAGGTGAGTGAGTTGATCCGGCCGGGAGACATCAACGGCCGCTACGTTCTTCCGTCCTTCACCGAGCGCACGTCCTACGGCATGCGGGAGATGAACCCGTACGCCAAGCTCTTCGAGGACCGCATCATCTTCCTCGGCGTGCAGGTGGACGACGCGTCAGCCAACGACGTCATGGCGCAGTTGCTGACCCTGGAGTCGCTCGACCCCGACCGCGACATCAGCATCTACATCAACTCGCCGGGCGGTTCGTTCACCGCCATGACGGCGATCTACGACACGATGCAGTTCGTCCGGCCGGAGATCCAGACGGTCTGCCTGGGCCAGGCGGCCTCGGCGGCGGCGGTCCTGCTGGCCGGCGGCACGCCGGGCAAGCGCTTCGCCCTGCCGAACGCCCGCATGCTGATCCACCAGCCGTCCACCGAGGGCGGCGGCCAGGGAAGCGACATCGAGATCCAGGCGCGCGAGATCCTCAGGATGCGCTCGCAGATGGAGATGATCATCGCTCAGCACTCGGGCAGGGCACCGGAGGCGGTCCGCAAGGACATCGAGCGGGACAAGATCCTCGACGCCGTCGAGGCGAAGGAGTACGGGCTGATCGACGACATCATCCCGTCCCGCAAGAAACTCGCGAAGGCCGTAGCCTCCTAACGAGGCATATCGCACCGGAACCGTGCCGAATCAGGCACGTTCCGGTGCGACTCGCCGCTAGGGGGCTCACTGAGGGCTCAGAAGACGGTAACGTCGAAACCTAAGCGGGATGACTTTTCGATCGGGTATCGGGCCGGTCGGAAGAAACGGACCGCGGTAGCCAGGGCGGTCCCACGCAAAGGAGTATCTGGGGTGGCACGCATCGGCGACGGGGGAGACCTGCTGAAGTGCTCTTTCTGTGGAAAGAGTCAGAAGCAAGTCAAGAAGCTCATCGCCGGACCCGGCGTATACATCTGCGACGAGTGCATCGACCTCTGCAACGAGATCATCGAGGAGGAGCTCAGCGAGTCCTCTGAGCTCAAGTGGGACAGCCTTCCCAAGCCGAGGGAGATCTACGAATTCCTCGACGCCTACGTCATCGGTCAGGACCAGGCGAAGAAGGCTCTCTCCGTGGCGGTCTACAACCACTACAAGCGGGTGCAGTCCGGCGAGCGCGGGCGTGACGACGGCATTGAGCTGTCCAAGTCCAACATCCTGCTCCTGGGCCCCACCGGTTCCGGCAAGACACTGCTCGCCCAGACGTTGGCGAAGATGCTGAACGTTCCGTTCGCCATCGCCGACGCCACCGCCCTGACGGAGGCGGGCTACGTGGGCGAGGACGTCGAGAACATACTGCTCAAGCTGATCCAGGCCGCCGACTACGACGTCAAGAAGGCCGAGACCGGCATCATCTACATCGACGAGGTCGACAAGATCGCTCGTAAGAGCGAAAATCCGTCGATCACCAGGGACGTCTCCGGCGAGGGCGTGCAGCAGGCCCTGCTGAAGATCCTGGAGGGCACGACCGCGAGCGTGCCGCCACAGGGCGGACGTAAGCATCCGCACCAGGAGTTCATCCAGATCGACACCACCAATGTGCTGTTCATCTGTGGTGGGGCCTTCGCCGGTCTTGAAAAGATCATCGAGTCCCGGGTCGGCCGCAAGGGGATCGGTTTCAACGCGATCATCCGCTCCAAGGAGGACATCGACAGCGCCGACATCTTCGAGAACGTCATGCCCGAGGACCTGCTGAAGTTCGGCATGATCCCCGAGTTCGTCGGCCGGCTTCCGGTGATCACGAGTGTCCACAACCTCGACCGTGAGGCGCTCATCCAGATCCTCACCGAGCCGCGTAACGCCCTCGTCAAGCAGTACCGTCGGCTGTTCGAGCTGGACAACGTCGAGCTCGAATTCACCGACGACGCGCTGGAGGCCATCGCCGATCAGGCGATCCTCCGAGGCACCGGCGCCCGCGGCCTGCGGGCGATCCTGGAGGAGGTTCTCCTCTCGGTGATGTACGAGGTGCCCTCGCGGCAGGACGTGGCGCGAGTGGTGATCACCCGCGAGTCGGTTCTGGAGCACGTCAATCCCACGCTCGTCCCGCGCGACCAGCTCAACAAGCAGCAGCGGCCGCCGCGGGAGAAGTCGGCGTAGAAGTCCGCGCGAGCCGCTCCAGGCTCGCACGAGTGGTGCCCCCCGTGGATTCTCCCGCGAGGGGCACCGCCTGTTTCCGGCTGACCGACTCCCGCGACGTATCCGGTTGAGGCCGCCGATGTCCCTCTCCGCCCCTGCTTCGTATCTGCGGGTATCCGCCGATTCTGGTCACCTGTTCGCCGGAGCCCGCGGGTGCCTGCTTCGTATCCGCCGGTGTCCGCTCGGTGTTCGTCGGCCCGCAACGGGGAGGGGAGCATCTCGTTCGCCGGAAGAAGTCACAGGAGAAGCGATCCATAGGACGGTCCGTGGGACGGGGGACACGCGGACATCCCTAGACTTGGGCATCGTGACGACGCCAGAGCTGCCCACCCAGTACGCACCCGCCGACGTGGAGACCCGGAGCTACGAGCGCTGGGTATCGGAGGGACACTTCACCGCCGAC
Organism: Streptosporangium sp. NPDC049046; assembly: GCF_040649155.1. Classification (NCBI taxonomy): domain Bacteria; kingdom Bacillati; phylum Actinomycetota; class Actinomycetes; order Streptosporangiales; family Streptosporangiaceae; genus Streptosporangium; species Streptosporangium sp. NPDC049046. Next base: position 282,837 of record NZ_JBEZEZ010000011.1, read on the forward strand.
CCGAGCAGCGAGCGCGAGCCGTACAGCATCGTCCTGCCTCCGCCGAACGTGACCGGTGTCCTGCACATCGGCCACGCCCTCGACCACTCCATCCAGGACGCGCTGACCCGCCGCGCTCGCATGCGCGGCCAGGAGACGCTCTGGCTGCCCGGCATGGACCACGCGGGCATCGCGACCCAGAACGTCGTCGAGCGCGAGATCGCGAAGAACGGTCTGTCCCGGCACGACCTCGGCCGTGAGGCGTTCGTCGAGCGCGTCTGGCAGTGGAAGGAGGAGTCCGGTGGCCGGATCCTCGGCCAGATGAAGAAGCTCGGCGACGGTGTCGACTGGTCGCGCGAGCGCTTCACCATGGACCCCGGTCTCTCCCGAGCAGTGCAGACGATCTTCAAGAAGCTTTTCGACGACGGGCTCATCTACCGTGCCGAGCGCATCATCAACTGGTGCCCGCGCTGCCTGACCGCGCTGTCGGACATCGAGGTCGAGCACAGCGAGGACGAGGGCGAGCTCGTCTCGATCCGCTACGGCGACGGCGACGACTCCATCGTGGTCGCCACCACCCGGGCCGAGACGATGCTCGGCGACACCGCTGTGGCGGTGCACCCCTCCGACGAGCGCTACGCGCACCTGATCGGCCGCGAGGTGGAGCTGCCGCTCACCGGTCGCCGCATCCCGATCGTCGCCGACGAGCACGTCGACCCGGCCTTCGGTACGGGAGCGGTCAAGGTCACCCCGGCGCACGACCCGAATGACTTCGAGATCGGGCGACGCCACTCGCTGCCGTCCTTGGCGGTGATGGACGAGCGCGGGGTGGTCACCGCACACGGCCCGTTCCAGGGGCTCGATCGCTTCGAGGCCAGGCCCGCGGTGGTGGCCGCGCTCCGTGCGGATGGAAGGATCGTCGCGGAGAAGCGCCCCTACCTCCACTCGGTCGGGCACTGCTCTCGCTGCAAGACCGTGATCGAGCCCCGGCTCTCGCTCCAGTGGTTCGTCAACGTCTCGCCCCTGGCCAAGGCGGCCGGCGACGCGGTCCGTGACGGCCGGACGAAGATCCACCCGCCGGAGCTGGCCAAGCGCTACTTCGACTGGGTCGACGACATGCACGACTGGTGCATCTCCCGGCAGTTGTGGTGGGGGCACCGCATCCCGGTCTGGTACGGCCCGGACGGCGAGGTCGTCTGTGTCGGCCCTGACGAGCAGGCGCCCGAGGGTTACGTCCAGGACCCCGATGTCCTCGACACCTGGTTCTCCTCGGGGCTCTGGCCGTTCTCCACTCTCGGCTGGCCGGACAAGACGCCGGAACTGGCGAAGTTCTACCCGACCTCCGTCCTGGTGACCGGCTACGACATCCTGTTCTTCTGGGTGGCCCGGATGATGATGTTCGGCATCTACGCCATGGACGGCGAGCCGCCGTTCCGGACCGTGGCACTGCACGGCATGGTCCGTGACCAGTACGGAAAGAAGATGTCGAAGTCGTTCGGCAACGTCGTCGACCCGCTCGACTGGGTCGAGCGCTTCGGTGCCGACGCCACCCGCTTCACGCTGCTGCGCGGTGCCAACCCCGGCTCCGACGTGGCGATCAGCGAGGAATGGGCCGGGGGTTCGCGCAACTTCTGCAACAAGATCTGGAACGCCACCCGCTTCGCGTTGATGAACGGCGCCGTGACGGGTGAGCTCCCGATCGAGAAGCTGACGGCCGCCGACCGCTGGATCCTTTCCAGGCTCCAGGAGGTCGTCGCGTCGGTGGACACCGCGTTCGAAAACTTCGAGTTCGCCAAGATCTCAGACCTGCTGTACCACTTCGCGTGGGACGAGGTCTGTGACTGGTACGTGGAGCTCGCCAAGATCCAGATCGCTTCCGGCCAGGAGCACACCCGGCTCGTGCTGGGTCATGTCTTCGACGCGCTGCTCCGGTTGCTCCACCCTCTGGTGCCGTTCGTCACCGAGGAACTGTGGCGTGCGGTCACCGGGCGTGAGTCGATCGTCGTCGCACCCTGGCCGACGGTTCAGGACTCGTTGCGCGACCTCTCGGCGGAGGAAGAGATCCTCGCCGTGCAGGGATTGATCACCGAGGTGCGCAGATTCCGTTCCGACCAGGGGCTCAAGCCGGGCCAGAGGGTCGCTGCGAGGCTCTCTCTCGCGGGTACGGCACTCGTGCCTCACGAAGGGGCGATCAGGTCTCTGCTCCGGCTCGACCAGCCGTCCGAGTCGTTCGCCGCGACCGCCAGTCTCGATGTGGCCGGAATCGCCGTGGAGATCGACACGGCGGGGACGATCGACGTGGCCGCCGAGCGTAAGCGGCTGGAGAAGGACCTCGCGGCAGCGCGCAAGGAGGCGGCCCAGGTCGCCGCCAAGCTCGGCAACGAGCAGTTCATGGCCAAGGCACCCGACGACGTGGTGACCAAGGTGCGCTCCCGTGCCGCGCAGGCGGATCAGGACATCGAACGATTGCTCGCCCAGCTGGCGGCGCTTCCGGCCGGCTGACCGGCCGAGGGGAGTTCGTGGCAGGGACTCGGGTCGACCTGGTGATCGGGAACTCGACCTGATGAGTGTCCAGGACAGGCAGCTGTCTTGACGAGAACCCGGGGTCTCTTGACCCCGGGTTCTCGTGTTTGAGGGTTGGTGTCCCAGGGAAGACCTAGTTCTTACCGGAAAGTTGGTCATCGCAGCCCTAGGGGGCTGCTAGAGTTCTTCATGCAGGGCAGCGTCCTGCACTCCCTCTCTGAAAATCTCGACAAACCGGATGTGTCCGAGTGATTGGACAACGATCGGATGTTGGAGTAAGTTAGAGGGGTTGCCCTGGAAACGGGGTGGTCGCAATCCTAGCGGG